>VBHE01000124.1:5352-10419 GCA_005889515.1 Chloroflexota bacterium
CCACGTCGACATGGTGGAGCGCTACTGCCGCGAGCAGGGCATGTTCCGCACCGACGAGGAGGAGATCCCCCGCTTCAGCGAGATGGTCGAGCTCGACCTCGCGACCGTGGAGCCGAGCCTCGCCGGTCCCAGCCGTCCCCAGGACCGGGTCGCCCTCAGCCGGGTGTGGGAGTCGTTCACGGCAAAGTTCGGCGACAGGGAGGTGCCCGCCGAGGGCGACGGCCAGCTCAGCCGCTTCGAGGGCGAGGGCGGCCATCCCGCGCCCGCCGGCGAGCATCCCCATCCCGCCGGGCATCCCCAGCCTCGGACCGGGCTGCGCGACGGCTCGGTGGTGATCGCGGCGATCACCTCGTGCACGAACACCTCGAACCCGTCGGTGATGGTCGGCGCGGGCCTGCTCGCCAAGCGCGCCGTCGAGCGCGGCATGCGCCCCCCCGACCACGTCAAGACCAGCCTCGCGCCCGGGTCGAGGGTGGTCACCGACTACCTCGAGCGCGCCGGCCTGCTCGAGCCGCTGAACGCGCTTCGCTTCAACCTCGTCGGCTACGGCTGCACCACCTGCATCGGCAACAGCGGCCCGCTCCCCGACGAGGTCGCGGAGAAGGTCGAGGGTGAGGACCTCGCCGTGGTCGCGGTGCTCTCCGGCAACCGCAACTTCGAGGGCCGCATCCATCCCCAGGTGAAGGCGTCGTACCTCGCCTCACCGCCGCTGGTGGTGGCCTACGCGCTCGCCGGCACCGTCCACGTCGACCTGACCCGTGAGCCGGTCGGCCACGATCGGGAGGGCAGGCCGGTGATGCTGCGGGAGCTGTGGCCGAGCTCCGAGGAGGTGGCCTCGGTGGTGCGCGAGGTCGTCGGCCGGGACATGTTCGACCGCGAGTACTCGCGCATCTTCGACGGCGACGAGAACTGGCGGCTCCTCGAGGCGCCGACCGGGTCGATGTTCGACTGGCAGGGCGACTCGACCTACGTGCGCGAGCCACCGTTCTTCACCGACATGGCGCCCGAGCCGGGCAACCCCGGGGACATCGAGGGCGCCCGGGTGCTCGCGCTCCTCGGCGACTCGATCACCACCGATCACATCTCCCCGGCGGGCGTGATCTCCCGCACCAGCCCGGCGGCCGCCTACCTCACCGAGCACGGAGTCGACGTGCGCGACTTCAACACCTACGGAGCGCGTCGCGGCAACCACGAGGTCATGGTCCGCGGCACCTTCGCGAACATCCGGCTGCGCAACCGGCTCGCCGGTGACCGCGAGGGCGGCTTCACCGAGCACCTCCCGAGCGGCGAGGTGACCACGATCTTCGACGCCTCGACGCGCTACCAGGCGGAGGGGATCCCGCTGCTGATCATCGCGGGCCGCGAGTACGGCTCGGGCTCGAGCCGCGACTGGGCGGCGAAGGGCCCGCTGCTCCTCGGGGTGCGCGCGGTCATCGCCGAGTCCTACGAGCGCATCCACCGCGCCAACCTCGTGGGGATGGGGATCCTGCCGCTCCAGTTCCGGCCCGGCGAGAGTGCCGCGTCGCTCGGCCTGACCGGCCGCGAGACCTACCGGCTCGAGGGCATCGCCCCCGCGCTCACCCCCGGCGGCGAGGTGCGGGTGACCGCGTGCGCGGAGGACGGCGGCGAGACCGCCTTCGCCACCGTCGCCCGGCTCGACAGCCTCACCGATGTCGACTACCACCGCCACGGTGGCGTCCTGCCGCTGGTGCTGCGGCAGCTGATGAGCCGGGGCTGAGCCGGCGATGCCGAACCAGCCGCTGACCCGCGACGAGGCGCGCGCCCGCGCCCGGCTGCTCTCCGGCGTGTCCTACGCGGTCGCGCTGACCCTCGAGGACGGCGACACGTTCACCAGCGACACCACCGCGGAGTTCGACTGCGCCCGCCCGGGGGCGTCGACCTTCGTCGACCTCGAGGCCCATGCGGTGGTCAGCGCCGAGCTCAACGGCCGGCCCATCCCCGCGGAGGCCTTCAACGGCTCGCGCCTCCAGGTCGAGGGGCTCGCGGAGCACAACCGGCTGCGGGTGGTCGCCCGCTGCGCCTACGGCCGCACCGGGTCGGGGCTCCACCGCTTCGTCGACCCCGTCGACGGCGAGACCTACCTCCACTCCCAGCTCGAGCCCTTCGACGCCCACCGCATCCTCGCCTGCTTCGACCAGCCCGACCTCCGCGCCCCGTTGACCCTTCGGGTGTGGGCTCCCGAGGGCTGGGCGGTGATCGCCAACTCGGCCCCCGACGGGCCGGCCGGCGACGGTTGGCACACCTTCGCGCCGACGCCGCCGATCTCCACCTATCTCTACGCGGTGTGCGCCGGGCCCTACCAGCCGGTGCGTACCGAGCACCGCGGCATCCCGCTCGGCATCTGGTGCCGTCGCTCGCTCCTCGAGCACCTCGACGCCGACGAGATCTTCGACGTCACCCGCAATGGGCTCGACTTCTTCGAGGCGCTCTTCGACCATCCCTACGCCTTCGGCAAGTACGACCAGGTCTTCGTCCCCGAGTGCAGCGTCGGCGCCATGGAGAACCCCGGCTGCATCACCTTCACCGAGCGCTACATCTTCCGCGCCCGGGTGACCGAGGCGGCCCGCGAGGCGCGGGCGTCGACGATCCTCCACGAGATGGCGCACATGTGGTTCGGCGACCTGGTGACGATGCGCTGGTGGGACGACCTCTGGCTCAACGAGAGCTTCGCGACCTACATGGCGACGCTCTCGCTGGCCCGCGCGACCCGGTTCACCAACGCCTGGGTCACGTTCGCGAACGAGGAGAAGACCTGGGCACTGGCGCAGGACCAGCTGCCCTCGACCCACCCCATCGTCGCCGACATGACCGACACCGACGCGGTGCGCACCCACTTCGACGGCATCACCTACGCCAAGGGCGCGTCGGTGCTCCGCCAGCTCGTCGCCTGGGTCGGCGAGGAGGCGTTCACCGCCGGGCTGCGCACCTACTTCCGCCGCCACCGCTTCGGCAACGCCGAGCTCGGCGACTTCCTCGTCGTGCTCGAGGAGGCGTCGGGCCGCGAGCTCGACAGCTGGACGCGCGAGTGGCTGCAGACCGCGGGCGTGAACACGCTGCGACCGGTGCCCGGCGCGGCCGGGGGCGGGGTGGCGATCGCGCAGGAGGCGCCGTCGCATCTCCCCACGCCGCTGCGGCGCCATCGCCTCGCCGTCGGCCGCTACGCGGTCAGCGACGGGGCGCTCCACCGGGTCGAGCGCACCGAGCTCGACGTCGCCGGCGCCCTGACCCCGGTCGAGGGCGTGAGCCCCGCGGCGGCGGGTGAGCTGCTCCTCGTCAATGACGACGACCTCACCTTCGCGAAGATCCGGCTCGATCCTCCGTCGCAGGACACCGCGCTGCGCCACCTCTCCCGGCTCGACGCGCCGCTGGCGCGAAGCCTCTGCTGGACGGCCGCGTGGGACATGACCCGCGACGCCGAGCTGGCGACGAGCCGGTGGGTCGCGCTCGTGACCGAGCACGTCGCCGCGGAGGACGACATCGGCACCCTGCAGCGGCTGGTCGGGCAGGCCGAGCTCGCCACCGACCTCTACGCCGACCCCCGCCGTCGCGAGCGCCTCCGCGAGCAGCTCGCCGGCCGCGCCGGGGCGGCGCTCGACACCGCCGAGCCGGGCGGCGACGTCCAGCTCGCCTGGGCCCGCACCCTCATCTCCACCGCGAGCGGCGAGCGGCTGGTCTGGGTGCGGGGCCTCCTCGACGGCGGCGTCGAGGTCGCCGGCCTGGTCGTCGACACCGACCTGCGCTGGCACATCGTCGCCGTCCTCGCCGCCGCCGGCGCCGCCGGCCGCGAGCTCGTCGAGGCGGAGCTCGAGCGCGACCCCGGCGACATCGGCCGCCGCCGCGCCGCGGGCGCGCTCGCCTCCATCCCCGACGCCGCCGCCAAGCGCGACGCCTGGGAGCGGATCACCACCGACCGCGAGCTGCCGCTGGCGACCCTGCAGGCGATGATGGGCGGGCTCCACCGCCCGGGCCAGGACGCGCTGATGCGCGCCTACGTCGACCCCTACATCGACCTGCTCCCGACGATCTGGCGCGATCGGCAGACCGAGGAGGCGATGGTGATCACCGGCGGTCTCTACCCGACCTGGATCGTCGAGGACGTGGTCGTCGCCGCCGCCGACCGTGCCCTGGCCCTGGGGCTCCCGACGATCGCCGACCGCATTCTCATGGAGAACCGCGACCGGACGCTCCGGGCGATGCGTGCTCGCGCCGCCGACGGGGCCGGGGGCTGAGGCCGGAGCTACGCCTCCGCTGATGGGACCGGCGTGGGTGGTGCGGGAGGCCGCCGACGGCGACGTCGCGGGTGTGCAGGCCGTCTATGCGCACCACGTGCTCCACGGGCTCGGGAGCTTCGAGCTCGAGCCGCCGCCGGTCGAGGAGATGGCGGAGCGGCGGCGGGTGATCGTGGAGCGGGGGCTGCCGTATCTCGTGGCGGTCGGTTCCGAGGGCGAGGTGCTGGGGTTCGCGTACGCCGCGCCGTACCGGGTGCGGCCGGCGTATCGGAGCACCGTGGAGGATTCGGTGTACGTGGCGCCGGCGGCTCTGCGGCGTGGGGTGGGACGGGCGCTGCTCGACGAGGTGGTGCGGCGCTGTGTGGCGGCGGGGGCGCGGCAGGTGGTGGCGGTGATCGGGGACAGTGGGAACCGCGGGTCGGTGGCGCTGCACGCCGCGGCGGGCTTCCGCGAGGTCGGGGTGCTGCGGGCGGTGGGATGGAAGCACGGCCGGTGGGTGGACACGGTGATCATGCAGCGGGAGCTGGGAGTGCGGGACGGGGCGGCGCCGTCACGGTGACAGCGCCCGCGAACCGCGGTCAGGTGCCGACGTAGGCCGCGAGGTGCTCGCCGGTGAGGGTGGAGCGGGTGGCGACGAGGCCGGCGTGTCGGTCCTCGTCTCCATGCTCATCGTGGGTCCTGAAGCAGCCCGAGGACGTTGCCGTCGGGGTCGGTGACGGTGGCCACCAGGCGGCCGCCACCGACGTCGCGCACGGGCTCCTTCACGGTGGCGCCGGCAGCGGTCACCTCGGCCAGCTTCGCCTCGATGTCCGGCACG
>VBHE01000124.1:10457-11049 GCA_005889515.1 Chloroflexota bacterium
GAGTCCTATGTGCTGGCCCTCGGCCTCGAAGCCGACGTAGTAGGACGAGTCGGCCTGCGGCGGGACGCCGAGCAGGGCGGCGTACACCGCCTTGGCCGCCGCCAGGTCGGACACGGGATGGAGCACGGTCTTGATTCCCTGGGTGGAAGAGCCGGTCATGATCACTCCTGACGTCGTGGGGCAGATCGACCCGGTGTGTCGCGTCGAGCCTGGATTAAAGACAGGTCATCCAAACGCTGACCTGACCAAACAAGGCGATCGCCTCATTCATATTGGCCCGCACGACTGCCTGGCGCCCTCTGGGGAACCCTCGGGGGGAGATCGGCTAGGCTCGCCGCGTGCGGAACCCGGTGGCATCCGGTGCGGCGGGGGCGTGGCTGCTTCCCGTCCTGGTGCTGCGTCTGGCGTGCTCGCTCTGGTTTCTCCCGTTCACCCTGGATGACCCGTATGTCTCCTTCCGGTATGCGTCGCACCTCGCCTCCGGCAGTGGCCTCGTCTTCAACCCTGGCGAGCACGTTGAGGGCTACAGCAACCTGCTCTGGACGCTACTCCTCGCCGCGGTGATCCGCGCCGGCGGCGACCCCCTACTCTG
>VBHE01000125.1 GCA_005889515.1 Chloroflexota bacterium
GCTCGATGGTGGTGAGGTGCGACCGGATCGCCGCCAGCAGCGGGATGAGCGAGGCGTCGACCAGGACGACACGGTCCTCGGCGTGGTTGATGACGTAGGCGAGCTGCTGGGGGTCGAGGCGCAGGTTGAGGGTGTGGAGCACCGCGCCCATGGAGGGGACGGCGAGGTACGCCTCGAGGTGCTCCTGGTTGTTCCAGCAGAGGGTGCCGACGCGGTCGCCCGGCTGGATGCCCAGCCGCTTCAGGGCGCCGGCGAGCCGCCCGGCGCGCTCGGCGACCTCGGCGAAGCTGCCCCGGGTGCTGCTCTCGCCCTTGAAGCTGACCACCTGGCTCTCCGGGAAGACCCGCGCCCCCCGCCGGAGGATGTCGGTGATGGTCAGGTCGCCATCCTGCATCGTGCTCTGCATCGACCCTCGCCTCCAGACTGCCAGCCCCGCTCTGCAGGAGGTGTATACCCGAGCCGGGGGCGGAGCGGTTACCTGCGATTGCAAGAGAGACTGTCCGCCGCGCCGTGCTGCTCTGAACGCATGTTCGCAACAGCCACGGGATCCGGCCCCTACGCCCCCAGGTCCTGCTCGTCCATCACCAACAGCGGCTCCCGGAGGAGCTCGATCTGGATCCCGTCGGGGTCCTTCACGTAGATGGAGTTCGTCAGCCCACGGTCGGGACCGATGTACGGCAGCCCCCGCTCGTCGATCCGCGCCTTGAGGAGGTCGAAGCTCTCGGCGTCGACGGAGATCGCGATGTGCTGCACCCCTCCGATCGCCTCGACCCCCTGCTCGAGGCCGAGCCCGGGGAAGTCGAAGAAGGCGAGCAGGTTGCCGTTGCCGATGTCGTGGAAGAAGTGGGTCGAGCCGCGGTAGTCGCGGTTCTCCATCACCTCGATGAGGGGAAAGCCGAGCACGTCCTGGTAGAAGCGGACGGTCCTCTCGGGATCGCTGCAGATCAGCGCCATGTGGTGGACGCCTCGCGCCGTCGAGCGCGGACGCTCCGCCCGGGGACGGAGGTGATCACGGCGGAGCTGCTCGCGCTTCGCCTCGGTGTCGCGGACGTCGACGCTCATGGCGCTCTCCCGATCAGGCGTTGGCCTCACCGTCGAGCATAGCGGCGGCGCCCGGTCACCGCCTCCGCGTGGGCGACGCCGACGCGCACTGCCGGTGCGAGCCGTGGCACGCCGGCGACGGCGTGGCGGTGATCACCGGGCCCTGGAACACCTGGCCGCCGGCGACGGCTGCGAGATGGTCGCGCAGCCCGGCGCCGAACCCGGTCGGCGTCCCGTTGTAGTCGGAGACCAGGCCCGGACCGCTGTTGCAGTTGAAGTCGCTGTTCCAGGCCCAGCCGAGGTAGGAGACGCCGTGCGCGTCGGCCCAGGGCATGTACCCGTCGATGAACCCGTGGGCGCAGTCGTTCTCGCCGAGCTCGCCGGTCACCACCGGCACCGCGGCCGCCACCGGGGCGATCTGCGAGTCCCAGCACACGCTGGTCACGCACTGGTTGAAGTTGTAGAGGTGGAAGCCGGCGGCCGTCTGCCCGGCCGGGTCGCTGGGCCGGTGGGCCGGCCAGCCGGTCAGGTCGTTCGCCCAGCGCAGCCCGCCGAGCAGGACGGGCTGGGTCGCCCCCGCCCCGCGGACGGCGTCGACCAGCTGCTGCATCCCCGCGGAACGCCAGGGCGCGCCGATGCCGTTGCCGGCGTTCACCGTGCACCCGTCGCGCCAGCACGTCCACGGGTCGGAGGTCTGAGCGTCGGAGGTGTCGAGGAAGGGCTCGTTGTAGAGGTCGAAGACCACCCCGGGATCGGTGCGGAAGCTCTGCGCCACCGAGCTCCAGAACGCCGGCGCGTGGTCGGCGTCGGCCATGGGCAGCTGCGCCGTCGCCAGCGTCGACCCGGGCGCGGCCCAGTGGAGGTCGAGGACGGCGGCGAGCCCCGCGGCGTGCAGGCTCGCGACGTACTGGTGGATCGCCTGCTGGTAGGCGGCGCCCGACCACGACGGGTTGACGCCGTTGATGCCGAGCCAGCAGTCCTCGTTGAGGGGGATCCGCACCGCGTCGGTGTGCCAGCCGGCGATCGCGGCGATGCTCGCCGCGTCGCTCGGGCCGTCGAACATCGCGTTTCCCTTGACGCACATGTACTCGGTGCCGGATCGCGAGACCCCGAGCAGCCGGATCGTCGCGCCGGCGGCGTTGACGAGGTGGTTGCCCTGGATGCGGACGCTGACCGGACCGGTGGCGGCGCCCGCCGAGCTCGGCAGCTCGGCGGCGATGACGGCGCAGGCGACGAGCCCCGCGAGGAGCGGAGTGGTCGCCCAGAGGCGACGCCGAAGAACGGCACGCATCCTCATCCCTCCCTCCCTAAACCCTTCCAGCTGCCCGGCTGACCGGTCGGTCATCACCGGCCGGACGGTCACGGGTGCCACCGATGATCGCACGGAAATGCCGATCGCGGCCCCTCGACTCAGGTCGTGGTCTCGGACAGGGGACGCGGCTGCGGGGCGGGCCCGAGCTGGGTGGCGAGCTTCTTGGCGGCCTTGTCCTTGGCCTTGGCGCTCGGCTTCTTCACCTGTTTCTTGGGCGCACCGCGGTGCTTCTCGCTGGCCATGGGTGTCTCCTCCGTCTCGGGCGGCCCGGCGGCGGATGGGGCCGGAGTCCCCCTGTTGAATACCACAGCGAGGCACGCGCCGTTGCCTCCCGGCCGAGACGAGCCGGTCAGACCGCCTCGCCGAGCACGTCGGTGCTCAACTGGCGGTTGCGCATCGCGGCGTCGCGAAACTCGACGGGCACACCCGGACGGGCGAGGATGAGGTCGTTGACCCGCACCGCCTCGCGGTGGCGGCCGAGCCAGTAGCAGCTGATCCCGTACTCGAGCGGCAGCGCGTACTCGTAGACGCCGCGCTCGACGAAGAGCGCATCGGTCGGGAAGGGCGCATCCATGGCCGGGCGCGAGAAGAGGTGCCCGAGGGCGTGCTCACCCTGCTCGCGGTAGTGGCGCGCCACCTGGAGGAGCGGCTCGAGCCGCGAGGGCCGGTACTGGTGGGCGGTGAGGTACGCGGCGAGCACCGCGTCCCAGGGCTGCCCCATCAGGTGTCGCATGCGGGCCGCCTGGTAGAGGGCGGAGAACACCTCCTCGTCCCAGCCGCCCATCTCCGCACGCCGGAGGTAGGCGGCGAGCGCCTGCTCGAGCATCCCCGCGTCGCGGTAGCTCTGCGCCAGGTAGAGGACGTGACGGGGCGTGCGGGGCTCGCGGGCCGCCTCCTCCTCGAGGATGCGCGCGTCGCCGACGAACCTCTGCGGGTCGCGCGAGCGGGCGCCGTTCGCGCCGTGGTGGATGTGGCAGCCGCGGAGCACGGCGGCCGTGTGCGGCCCGGGGACCTCGAGCACCTCGTGGACCGCGCCGGTGAAGCGGCAGGCGAGCCCGCGATGGACCAGCTGCGCCCGGCTGCAGTGGGTGCCGGCGTGGGCGATCTCCACCCAGTAGCACTGCTCGGTGAGCCGGGCGAACGGTTCGGCGACCTCGTCACAGACCAGCCGGTCGTCGGCGTCGATCATGAACACGTACTCGGCCCGGTCGCGCGCCAGCTCGAGCGCCGCGTTGCGGTTGTGGGAGAAGCTCACCCACGGGTGCTGGTGGAGCTCGCCGGGGATGCCCCGCAGCGCCTCGCGGATGACGTCGGCGGTGCCGTCGGTCGAGCCGGTGTCGCAGATCACCCAGTGGCTGATGTGGTCGCGCACCGAGGCGAGGCACTCCGCGATGCAGTGGGCCTCGTTCCTGACGATCATCGCCAGGCAGACGCTGGGGCGTTCGAGCAGCGCCCGAACCCGGCTCTCCATGACGCCCATGGTGGAGTGCGCCCCGGCCCGGCACGGTGAAGCGCCCGTGGCACGGGGGTGACGATCCGGTCCGGCAGCCCGCCCGCGCGGAAGAACTCCTGACGTGGTCGTCAGGCCTCAACCCCCCACATACGCTGTCACTTCTGAGCCGTAACCGGGTATCGTCGGTCCACCACCCCCCCTCAGCGCCGGCCCAACGCGAGAGGACCTCTCATGCCCACCCAAGCGGCCTCCGAGACCCTGGACGTCCAAGCCCTGCTCTCCGCCCTCGCCGCCTTCCGCCGCGGCGACTTCTCCGCCCGGCTCCCCCTCGACTGGACCGGCAACGCCGGCAAGGTCGCCGAGCACCTCAACGCCGTGCTGGAGATGAACCAGCGCATGGGCGAGGAGCTGGAGCGGGTGGGGCGGGTGGTCGGCAAGGAGGGGAAGATCGGCGAGCGGATCTCGCTCGGCGATGTCCGGGGGGGATGGGCGCGCTGGGTGAACTCGGTGAACGGCACCCTCGAGGACCTCACCCGCCCGACCAGCGAGATGGCCCGGGTGATCGGGGCGGTGGCCACCGGCGACCTCTCCCAGACCATGGCGGTGGAGATCGACGGGCGCAAGCTCGAGGGGCAGTTCCTGCGCACCGCGCGCACGGTGAACACCATGGTCTCGCAGCTCAACGGCTTTGCCGGCGAGGTGACCCGCGTCGCCCGCGAGGTCGGCACCGAGGGCAAGCTCGGCGGCCAGGCCCAGGTCAAGGAGGTCGGCGGCGTCTGGAAGGACCTCACCGAGAGCGTGAACATGATGGCCGGCAACCTCACCGGCCAGGTGCGCAACATCGCCGAGGTCACCACCGCGGTGGCGAACGGCGACCTCTCCAAGAAGATCACCGTCGACGTCCGCGGCGAGATCCTCGAGCTGAAGAACACGATCAACACCATGGTCGACCAGCTCAACGCCTTCGCCGGGGAGGTGACCCGTGTCGCCCGCGAGGTCGGCACCGAGGGCAAGCTCGGCGGTCAGGCCGAGGTGAAGGGGGTCGGCGGCGTCTGGAAGGACCTCACCGACAACGTGAACATGATGGCCGGCAACCTCACCGGCCAGGTGCGCAACATCGCCGACGTCACCACCGCGCTCGCGACCGGCGACCTCTCCAAGAAGATCACCGTCGACGTCCGCGGCGAGATCCTCGAGCTG
>VBHE01000126.1 GCA_005889515.1 Chloroflexota bacterium
CCAGCCACTCCTCTCCCTCGACCCCGCGCCCTTCCAGGTGCAGGCGACCGAGCTGAACGCCAAGCTCCAGCTGCTCGCCTCCCAGATCCAGAGCGCGACCCAGAGGATGCAGATCGCCGCCGGCAAGGGGGACCAGGCGACCGCCACCGCCCTCGCCGAGCAGATCAACAGCTACCAGGGCCAGCAGGCGATCGTGCAGCAGCAGATCGACATCGCCCAGGGCCGCGCCACCCAGATCCTCTCGCCGATCGACGGCGTCATCGGCAACGTCAGCGCCCAGCCCGGTGGCTTCGCCACCCCCGGCCAGGTGCTGCTCACCGTCCTCGACCTCACCCACATCCAGGTGACCGCGAACCTCCCCATCGCGGACCGGCTGTCGGTGCAGGAGGGCGCGTCCGCCGACGTCACCCTCACCAACCTCCCGGGCGTCGGCCTGCAGGGCAAGGTGATCCAGATCGCCGCCGGCGCCGACCCGACCAACGGGCAGACCTTCCAGGCGACCATCGACGCCACCAACACGGCCGACAAGCGGGTAATCCCGGGCCTCCAGGCCTACGTGCGGCTCACCGTCAACCATCAGAGCCCGGTCGTGATCAGCCGCAACGCGGTGCTCAACGTCGACCAGGACCCGACCGTGTACGTGGTCGAGGGCCAGGCGGTGCACCGCCAGCACGTCGAGATCGGCGTCTCCGACGTCGACCACGTCGAGATCCTCCAGGGCCTCCAGGCCGGAAATCTCTGCGTCGTCAACCCGAGCAACCTCGGCGACGGCGACCCTGTCCGCATCGCTTCGACGCTGCAGGGCTAGAGTGACGACGGCCACCCCGGTGCGCCCCGCGGTCGGCGCCGGGAGCAGCACACCGCGCCTCGGCTCCGGACGGGCGACCGAGCCGCGCGGGCTGCTCCGGCGGCTGCCGGTCGCCGTGCCCGCCATCGGCCTGCTTCTCTGCCTCCTCGGGCTGAACTTCCCCTGGCTGGGGGTCGCCCTCGAGACCGAGCGGCACGCGGTGGACCTCCGGGTGGTGGCCGCCGGGATGCCCGACTCCCGGCTGATCTCCTCGCCGCCACCCTGCTGGTGCGCGCCAAGGGCCGGCCCACCGCAGCGATCGCCGTCTGCGGCGCGGTGCTGCTGCTGCTGCCCATCCTCTTCGTGGTCCAGTCGGCGATCAGCGACTTCCAGCTGGTCCAGCACATCAACCAGCAGAACGCCGAGATGCGTTCGATCACCTCGCAGCTCGGCTACAGCATCCCCCGCAGCGGTCCCACCTCGGTGCTCCTCTATCCGCTCGGCGGCAGCACCCGGGCGATCGCCACCGACCTGCGGCCGGGATGGGTGATGAGCCTCGTCGGCGGCGCGCTCGTCCTCGCCTTCGGGCTCGGTGCGCTGATCCGCGGGCTGCGCGCCGACCGCCGGCTGCGCTGGGGCTCGCTCGCCCTCGGGGTGGTCCTCGCCATCCTCCTCGGCCGCGGCGCCTTCGCGAACTACATCGCCTCCTCGGCCGAGCAGGCCTCCCGCGCCGGCGAGTACAGCCGCGCCACCCAGCTCTTCGACTACGCGCAGCGCCTCAACCCGCTGCTCCGCTTCAACGCGAACTTCGAGCTCGGTCTCGGCCAGGCGCTCGGCGCCTCCGGCGACAGCGCCTCGCCGCTCGCGCTCTACGCCCAGTCGAAGGCCCTCGGTACCCAGAACGACACCGTCGACCAGCTCGCCGACCTCCAGCAGGCGGCGACCCAGGAGCCCGGCAACCTCGTGATCGTCCAGGAGCTGATCTCCCAGGCGCGCAAGGCGGCGCTCATCGACAACAACCGCGGGCTGATGCAGGCGATCGTCTCCCAGCGCTACGGCGACCTCCCCGCGGCCCACTACGCGCTCGGCCGCATCCTCTACAAGGGCGGCGACTTCGACCACGCCATCGACCAGTTCCTGCGCACCATCCAGCTCACCAACGACCCCAACGTGCGCTCCTCGGCGTACACCTACGTCTCCCTGAGCGAGACCGCGATGGGACGGGACTCGGACGCCCGCAGCCACCTGCTCACCGCGATCGCCCTCGACACCGAGTACAACAACTCGCTGGCGCGCAGCCTCGCCGCCGGCCTCTACGTGTCCGAGCCGAGGAAGCACTGATGCGCCTGCGCCTGCTCGCCGCGTTCTGCATCGTCGCCGCCACCGGCTGGTGGCTCGGCAGCTTCCGCACCGAGGTGTTCCACCGCGGCGCCGCCCACATGTACAGCGTCGACTTCAAGGGCGCGCGCTGGATCCAGGCGAGCACCGGCGCTCCGCGCTCGTACTTCCACTTCGACCTGCCGCTCCAGGCGGTGCCGGACAGCGCCACCCTCTGGGTCGACTCCAACCAGTGGTACGACGCCTACGTCGACGGCCGCCGCATCGACAGCGACGCCAGCGACGTCAAGGCGGCGGTTCCCGCCAAGGCGCACGGCGTCGACCTGACCCGCTGGCTGGTCGCCGGCCAGAACACCGTCGCCCTCGACGTCAGCAACGCCAACACCGGCACCGCCTCGATGCGCGCCCGCCTGGTGCTCGTGACCAACGGCAAGGAGACCGACTACTCGACCTCCTCGCCGGGCTGGCGCGCCACCTCGAACAGCGCGTTGGTGAAGCCGCGGGGCAGCCTCCACCTGCCGCAGTTCTTCAGCGTCAAGTACGACGCCTCGGCGTGGCCGGCGGCGGTGCCCTCGCCGACGGTGCGCACCGCGATCGTCGCCTCGGTGCCCGAGCAGGTGATGGAGCAGCCCTTCAACGCCGAGGCGATCAGCACCCCGAACCCGACCAGGGAGATGGCGGCGAGCGTGATCGTCGACCTCCCCGGGCAGCCGACCGACGGCTGGATCCGGGTGGCGTCCTCCGGCCCCTACGGCCTCTTCCTCAACGGCGACCTGCTCACCTACCGCAGCCAGGCCGCCTTCACCGGGAAGGGGGTGCCGGCCGAGGTCCTCAACCTCTTCAACCTCGGCCAGTTCTTCCATCCCGGGGTCAACGTCCTCGCCTTCCACGTGACCGCCAGCCCGGTGGCGACGCTCTACGTCGACGGCACCATCCAGACCACCGCCGGCAGCGTCACCATCAACAGTGGGCAGAACTGGTCGGCGGTGCCCTACCCGTTCGGCAACGCGCTGACCGCGCCGTCCTCGACCGACAAGGCCGCCTTCATCGGCACAACGAGCATCGTCTGGCCCCAGGGCCTCGCCAAGCGGGTGATCGGTGTCAACAAGGTCGACACCCCGCCATCGGTGGTGTACCTCGACCGCTTCGCCACCCTGGGTGGCACCCTCGCCCTCTGGGTCCTCGCCGCCGGCCTGGTCGGCCTCATTGCGGGCATCCCCTTCCGGCGCGCGCTCCTCACCGACGCCGTCGGGCACCTGCCCGGGATGGCGGCGATCGCCGCCACCGAGCAGTTCGCCCGGATGCGCGACGTGCTCGCCCCCTTCCCCCACGTGCCCGGGGTGCTGCTCGCGCTCCTCGGCACCGTCTTCGCCGGGAAGGTGGTGAGCGGGCTCGTCGTGACCGGGGTGACCGAGCGGGTCGCGCTGTGGGTCATGGCCGGCTGGCAGCGCCTGCGCCGGCTGCGGATGCCCGAGATGCCGCAGATGCCGCAGATCGCCCACCGCGTCGGCGGCATGCTGATGCGCTGGGAGGTCGCCGCCGTGGGGATCATCTCCCTGATCTGCGGCGGCGCCGCCCTCTACCGCATCGGCTACGAGCCGCTCTGGCAGGACGAGCTGGCCAGCCTGCTCGCCGCCCAGGGCGTCCGCTCCCACCTGCTCCCCAGCCTGCCGAGTGGCCTCCTCTACTTCAAGGGAGAGCTCTACAGCGCGCTGCTCGCCGTGGTCGGCGCCATCACCGGCGACACCGCGACCCCGCTGCGCATCCCCAGCGCGCTCTGGTACGTCGCGACCATCCTCGCCTTCGGGCTGCTGCTCCTGCCGATGGTGATCAAGCGCCGCTCGCTGCTGCTGGTGGCGACCACCGTGCTCTTCGCCACCGCGCCGATGGAGCTGCTCTGGTCGCGCGACGTGCGCATGTACCAGCAGGCGCAGTTCTTCGCCATCCTCTTCGTGGTCTTCTTCGCGAAGGCGCTGCGGCTGCCGCGCACCCGCACCATCGCCGCCGCGGCGGTCACCATGCTGCTGATGTACCTCTCCCACGAGGAGACGTTCATCTTCCTGCCGGCGATCCCGGTCGTCTTCCTGGTGGCGATGCGGCTGCGCTGGGTCCGCGACTGGCGGTGGTGGGTGTTCGGCGGCGGCGCCTTCGCGCTCATCGGGGTCCAGTACCTGCTGACCGCCAAGACCCATCCGCCGTTCTTCGGCTTCGACCACAGCGACAAGCCGTACGTCACCTACGACGCCCACAACTTCTACTGGTACATCTCCAAGGTGTACTTCCCCACCGCCACCCGCGCCGGCGGCCTGGCCCTGGTGAGCAGCTTCGCGGTGATCGCCGGGGTGACCGGGGTGGTGCGCCGCAACTTCATGCGGCTCTACATCTCCGCCTTCCTCTGGATCCCGGTGCTCGCGCTGAGCACGGTGTTCTCGCCGAAGATCGCCCGCTACGTCTTCGTCACCATCCCGCTGCTCTTCGTCCTCGCCGCTCTCGGAGCCGTCGACGTCATCGGCGCCCTGCGGAGCGTGCTGAGCGCGATCGGATCGGGGATCCGTGAGCGCCGGGCGGTGATCCGGCTGGTCGCCGTCGCCACCGTGCCCGGCTTCGGCTGGCTGGGACTCTCGCTCACCGGCGGCGCCGGCGACTACGGGCTCGCCTTCGCCAACGCCACCGGGGCGACCGTCGCGTACGCCCACACCGACTACAGCGGGGTGGGGAGCTACATGAGGGCGCACGAGAAGCCCGGGGACCTCTTCGTCACCCTGGCGCCCCCCGACGACCCCGCCTACTACGTCGGCCGGGTGCCCAACATGACCATCGCCACCGGCCGCGACAAGCTGCTCTTCCTCATGGAGAAGGACGGCTCGGCGGTCGACACCAACTTCGGGGTGCCCGCCATCCTCACCGTCGGCGACCTCCAGAAGGTCATCGAGAACCACCGGCGCGTCTGGATCATGACCGACCAGGGCTCGTATCTCACCAGCGTCGCGCCGGCGATCACCAACCTCATCAAGGACCAGTTCGACGTCGTCGCGGAGACGGCCACGGCAGCGCTCTACTTCCGCGGCGACTGAGGGATGGGAACCCCGCTCCCGGCGGGGACAGGAGAATCATGACCAGACGCCAGGCCGGAGTCCTCGCGCTCGCCGCCATCACCGCGGTGATCGCCGTCGTCCTCGTGATGGCGGTCGGCCGGGGCAGCGGCCAGCCGCCGAACACGACCCCCGCCTTTGTCCCGGGTACGCCGCTCGCCACGCCCGCGAACGGGAAGCAGACCCCGCCGCCGGTCGACGTGAAGGCGCTGCAGCGGCTCGCCGACATCCTCACCACCATGCACCAGGACGCCTTCAACGCCCAGGCGCCCTCCACCAAGGGGAGCAGCCTGCCCGGCGGCCTGTTCATCAACTGGCGGGGCGATTGGGACGGCAACCTCAGCACCGCGAGCGACAACACCAACGTCCAGACCAGCGGCTCGAGCGACGACCAGACCGGCGCCTCGCCCCGCCACGACCCGGTCGTCGACCTCATGTACCTGCGCAACCTGCGCGCCTACATGTACTACGCCCCGAGCGACCACTCCTTCGACGGCGACGCCGCCCGGATGGACCCGATCGTCCGGGCCGAGTTCGCGGGCTACACCTACTACCGCTCCTGGATCTACTTCCAGCTGCGCGACCTCGACATGTTCCAGCCGCACGCGGGCTGGGACGCGCTCGCCCAGCACTTCGTCCAGGGCGTCTACCACGGCTTCTACAACGCCGCGGCCGGCACCATCATCGACAAGTCCCACAACAACTACCGCACCGACTTCGCCGCCGAGTCCGCCGCCGCCTTCGCCGACGCCGGCGCCCGCTACAACGACTCCGCGCTCACCAGCGCCGCCAAGTCGGTCACCGAGCACCTGCTCACCTATGCCCAGGATCCGAACACCCACCTCTACCCCCTGCAGATGAACTACCAGCAGGGCGGGGACGGCGTCGGCCAGGCCCAGATCAAGATCGGCGAGCAGGCCCAGACCCTGGACTCGCTGCTCACCGTCTACGACCACATCCGGATCCCGCAGATCCTCACCGCGGTCAAGGCGGCGGTCGACGAGATGTACAACCCCGCCCTCGGCCTCCAGGACGCCCTCAACGGCGGCTTCTTCTACTCCGTCGACTTCGACGGCAAGGGGCTCCACCTCAACGCCGATGCCGGCGGCAGCCAGGCTCAGCGCCTCGCCGACATGATCTCGGTGGTCGTGAACAAGATGTGGCAGAACGCGCTCCACGGCTACGTCTACCGCACCACCGACAACTGGGGCGTCTACACCAACCACAGCGGCCCCAACCACACCGCGGTGGATGAGAACTTCGTCACCTCCGAGGCCATGGGCATCGCCGGCAACGTCCTCGCGCCCAGTTTGGTTGTGCCGTAGCCGGAGTTTTCTCGGCCCTTCGTTGGGGGCGGTTTTGACTCGGGGGAGGGTACCCCTCCCCCGTTCGCGCCAAAGACATCGCGCGGCGCTTCGCTTGCGCGATGCCGAGGCGCGCCCCCTCCCCGCCGGCACTCGCCGGCGACGCGCGCTTCGCGCGCTTCTCGTCTTCGGGCCATCGGCCGAGCTACCAGGTGGAGCGCTGCGCGCGTATCTGACCCGCCGCCTCCGGCGGCGGACTTGCGGCTTGCTCCTACAGACATCCTGTTCCCCGCCATGAAACATCTGTTCGTGCCATGTGGGGGGAAAACCGTCCGAGTTTTGCACAACTCTGCGGGGAACAGGCACAATATGCCGAAGGGGGGCCAGATCCTGCACGCGCTTTCGAGGTCACCAGCACCGATGCCCGCCACGCCGTGGTCTCCGCCTCTCCGGGGCGCCCCGACCGGGCGTGGGCGGCCGGCTCCCCGGCGATCGGCGCGGCGCCCTCACACCCCGCAAGTTTGCCCCCGATGTCCCGTCATACCCTCGGACGGACGAGGCGCCATCGGGTGGCGGTCCGGGCCAGGACCAGAGAGGTGGGACGGTAGGGTTCACAAAACCGTCCCCATGGTTCAAGATCACCCGCCAGGAAGGGACGGATGGACCACACAATCGCTATCGCTGGAGCCGGATACGTCGGCCTTGTGACCGGCGCCTGCCTCGCCTCGGCCCGCCGGCGGGTCATCATGGTCGAGGTCGATCCGGAGCGGCGCCAGACCCTCGTCGAGGGCCGGGTGCCGATCTACGAGCCGGGCCTCGAGCCCCTGCTCCGCGCCGCCCTCGACGCCGGCCACCTCCGGGTGACCGACGACTGGGAGGACGCCCTCGCCCAGGCCTCCATGGTGGTGGTCGCGGTGGGGACCCCGCCCCGGGCCGACGGCCGCGCCGACCTCACCGCCGTCGAGCAGGTGATCGCCACCGTCCGGGCCGGCGCCCGGCCGGGCACCGTCCTGGTGATGAAGAGCACCGTGCCCCCCGGCACCTCCGCCCGGCTGCAGCAGCAGCTCCGCGGCGAGCCCTTCGCCATCCCGATCGTCTCCTGCCCCGAGTTCCTCCGCGAGGGCGCGGCCATCGAGGACGTCCGCAACGCCACCCGGGTGGTGGTGGGCGGCCTGGACCGCGATGCCTGCGAGCGGGTCGCCGAGGTCATGGGCGTCCCCGGCGCCGAGATCGTGCGCACCGACAACACCAGCGCCGAGCTCATCAAGTACGGGAGCAACTCCTTCCTCGCGCTGAAGATCTCCTTCATCAACGAGATCGCCAACGTCTGCGACCTCATGGGTGGCGACGTCGACGCGGTCGCCCACGGCATGGGTCTCGACCCGCGCATCGGGCGCGCCTTCCTCAACGCCGGCCTCGGCTTCGGCGGCTCGTGCTTCCCCAAGGACGTGCGCGCCCTCGACCAGGCGGCCGGGCGCTACGGCTACAGCTTCTGGATGCTGAAGACCGCCATCGAGGTCAACGACCAGCAGCGGATGCGCTTCGTCAGCAAGATCCGCGCCGCCGTCGAGGGTCCGATCGAGGGCAAGCGCATCGCCATCCTGGGCCTCGCCTTCAAGCCCGGCACCGACGACATGCGCCAGGCGTGCAGCGTCGACGTGGCCATGCGGCTGATGGAGCTGGGCGCCGAGGTGGTGGCCCACGACCCCGTCGCCATGGAGAAGGCGGCCCCCATGCTCCCCGGCGTCGAGCTGGCGGAGAGCGCCTACGAGGCGGTCGCCGGCGCCGACTGCGTCGCCCTGGTCACCGAGTGGCCCGAGTACCTCCACATGAACTGGAACCGGGTTCGCCACCTGGTCAAGCGGCCGCTGGTCGTCGACGGGCGCAACTGCCTCGACCGCGACGAGATGTCCGCCTGCGGCTTCACCTACCACGGCATGGGCCGCCAGCCCGGCGTCGTCCTCTGGGGCCGCCGTGCCACCGATCGCGTCCGCCTCGAGTCCGAGGGCGTGGCGTGAGCTCGGATCGCACCGTCCTCCTCACCGGGGGGGCCGGGTTCATCGGGAGCCACGTCGCCGAGGCGCTGCTCGCCCGGGGCGACCGGGTCGTGGTGGTCGACAACTTCGACACCTTCTACGATCCGGCCATCAAGCGCCGGAACATCGCCAAGGCGCTCGGCGACCCGCGCTACCTGCTGGTGGAGGGCGACATCCGCGACGAGCGGACCCTCGCCCACGCCTGGGCCCACGCGCCGTTCCACGGGGTGATCCACCTCGCGGCACGGGCCGGGGTCCGGCCCAGCATCCAGGAGCCGATGCTCTACGACGACGTCAACGTGCGCGGCACGACGATGATGCTCGAGCTCGCCCGGAGGTTCCCGAGCGGGCACTTCGTCTTCGGCTCGTCGTCCTCGGTGTACGGCGCCACATCGCCGATCCCGTTCCGGGAGTCCGAGCCCGCCGACCGCCCGTCGTCGCCCTACGCGTCGACGAAGCGGGCCAACGAGCTCGCCTGCCACGCCTACCACCACATCTACGGGATGGACATCGCCTGCCTGCGCTTCTTCACGGTCTACGGGCCGCGGCAGCGTCCGGAGATGGCGATCCACAAGTTCACCCGGCTGATCGACGCCGGCGAGGAGGTCGAGCTCTACGGGGACGGCACCTCGCAGCGCGACTACACCTTCGTCAGCGACATCGTCGACGGCGTGCTGCGCGCCCTCGACACCCCCCGCGGCTACCGGATCTACAACCTCGGCACCACCGCGACCACCCCGCTCGCCGGACTGGCGACGATGATCGCGGAGCGCGTCGGGCGGCCGCTGCGGGTGCGCCACCTCCCCGAGCAGGCGGGCGATGTGCCCATCACCTACGCGGACGTCTCCCGGGCGCGGGACGAGCTCGGCTACCGCCCCACCACCCCGATCGCCGCCGGCCTCACCCGCTTCGTCGAGTGGTACCGGGCCCTGGCGGAGGGGAAGAGCGAGGCGGAGGCGGCCTGATGGCCATCGAGATGTCCCCCTACGCGAGCGAGGCCGCGGTCCGCGGCACCGCCTCCGAGGAGTACCCGTACGACCTCACCGTGGTCGTCCCCCTCTACAAGGAGGAGGAGAACATCGACTTCGCGGTGGCGGAGCTCCTCGAGGTGCTCGACGCCATGCCCCAGTCCGCCGAGGTCATCCTCGTCGACGACGGCAGCCCCGACGCCACCGGCGCCATGGCCCTCGCCTGGCACGAGCGCGATCCGCGGGTCCGGGTCATCCAGTTCCGCCGCAACTTCGGCCAGACCGCCGCGATCAGCGCCGGCTTCCACCACGCCCGCGGCCGGGTCGTCGTCCTCATGGACGGCGACCAGCAGAACGACCCCCACGACCTCCCCCGGCTCCTCGCCAAGATGGACGAGGGCTACGACGTCGTCAGCGGCTGGCGCAAGGACCGCAAGGACAAGCTGCTGCTCCGGAAGATCCCCTCGAGGATGGCCAACCGCCTCATCAGCCGGATCACCCGCACCGAGCTCCACGACTACGGCTGCACCCTGAAGGCCTACCACACCGACGTCGTCCAGCACCTCCACCTCTACGGGGAGCTGCACCGCTTCATCCCCGCCCTCGCCGGCCTCGTCGGCGCCCGGGTGGTGGAGATCCCGGTCAACCACCGGCCCCGCACCCGGGGGAGCAGCAAGTACGGGATCTCGCGCACCGTGCGCGTCCTCCTCGACCTGCTGACCGTGAAGTTCCTGTTGAAGTACCTGGCGCGGCCGATGCAGTTCTTCGGACTGCTCGGACTGATGAGCTTCGTGCTCGGCTTCTGCTCCCTCGCCGGCCTGCTCATCGAGAAGGCGGTCGCCGGGGTGGGGCTCGCCGAGCGGCCGCTGCTCATCCTCAGCGTGCTCCTGGTGATCCTCGGCGTACAGTTCCTCTCCATGGGACTGCTCGGTGAGCTGCTCACCCGCATCTACCACGAGGTGGGGCAGCGACCTCCCTACGTGATCCGCCTCACCGCCGGCATCGAGCTCGAGGGCGACCAGACCGCCGACCCGGTGGCCGCGCTCGCCGGCCAGGGTCCGGGCTCGGCGACCAACGTCGACGTCGACGACGACGGCCTGCCCGCGCGGGAGCTGCCCGGCCGGAACCGGTGGACCCGCGCCGACCGCCTCGGCCACGGCTCCGGACCCGCCTGATGCTCAGCGGACGCCTCAAGACGGCCGCCAAGGTGGCCGTGTCCGTCGGGCTGCTCGGCTGGGTGGTCCACAAGGCGGGCCTGCGGAACATCGCCGACACCCTCGCCCATGCGAGCCTGGGCTGGCTGGCGGCGGCGATCCTCCTCGGCTTCGCCGCCACCTGCGTCCAGGCGACCCAGTGGCACGCCCTGCTCGAGGCCCACGGCCTGCGCCGCACCTGGTGGCGCTGCCTGCGCCTGGTGTTCGTGGGCAACACCTTCAACAGCATCCTGCCGAGCTCGATCGGCGGCGACGTCGCCCGGGCGATGATGGTTGCCGACACCCCCGCCGAGCGGGTCCCCGCGGCCTCGACCGTCGTCCTCCAGCGGCTCTGCAACTTCCCCGGGATGATCGTCCTGATGACCCTGGGGCTGCTGCTGACCCTCGGGGACTCCCGCGCCTCGGAGATCCGCCTGGTCGCCCTCGCCGGCGTGCTCGTCGGCGCGGCCGGGCTGGCCCTCTGCATGACCCCGCTGCTCGGGCGGCTGGCGGCTCTGCCCGTGCTCCAGACGCGGCGGCCGGGCCGTGTCCTCGCCAAGCTCCTCGGAGCGCTCGACGCCTTCCGCGGCCGCCGGTCGGAGCTGCTCTTCGCCAGCGCCCGGGGGACCGCCTTCTGGGGCCTGTCGGTCGTCAACCAGTGGGCGTTCATGCACGCCGTCGGCGTGCCCATCCCGCTCACCTACGCCGCGATCGTGGTCACCACGATCAACGCCCTCACCATGCTGCCGATCTCGATCAACGGGTACGGGATCCGCGAGAACGGCTTCAGCCGCTGGCTCGGCCCGCTCTTCGGATCGGGCGCCGCAGCCGCCCAGAAGGGCACCGCGGTGGGCTTCCTGCTGGCGGCGCAGAGCCTGCTCTGGGCGGGCATCGGCGTCGTCTTCTGGCTGACCGACAAGCGCCACGAGGAGGCGGCCGAGGCCGCCCGGGCCGTGGCGGTCGCGCCGGCGGTCG
>VBHE01000127.1 GCA_005889515.1 Chloroflexota bacterium
GGCGCAGCGGCCGCCTTCTTCTCCGGAATGTCGGTCACCAGCGCCTCGGTGGTCAGCAGCAGACCGGCGATCGACGCCGCGTTCTGCACCGCCGAACGAGTGACCTTCGTGGGATCGATGATCCCCGCCTTGATCATGTTCACGAACTCGCCGGTCGCGGCGTTGAAGCCCTCGCCCTTCTTCAGGCCCTTCACCTTCTCGACGATCACCGAGCCCTCGGAGCCGGCGTTGATCGCGATCTGGCGGAGAGGCTCCTCGAGCGCGCGGCGCACGATGTTGGCCCCGGTCGCCATGTCGCCCTCGAGCTTGAGCGCGTCGAGCGCGGGGATGGCGTTGATGAGCACCACACCGCCGCCGGAGACGATGCCCTCCTCGACCGCCGCACGGGTCGCCGAGACGGCGTCCTCCATGCGGTGCTTCTTCTCCTTGAGCTCGGTCTCGGTGGCCGCGCCGACCTTGATGACGGCGACGCCGCCGCTGAGCTTTGCCAGCCGCTCCTGGAGCTTCTCCTTGTCCCAGTCGGAGGTCGACTTCTCGATCTCCGCCTTGATCTGCTCGATCCGGCCCTTGATGGCGTCGGCGCTGCCCGCGCCCTCGACGACGGTGGTGTCGTCCTTGGTCACGCTGACCCGGCGCGCCCGGCCGAGGCTGGAGAGCTGCGCGGAGTCGAGCTTGAGGCCGACCTCCTCGCTGATCACCTGGCCACCGGTGAGGATGGCGATGTCCTGGAGCATGGCCTTGCGGCGGTCACCGAAGCCCGGCGCCTTGACGGCGACGGCGGTGAAGGTGCCGCGCAGCTTGTTGACGATGAGGGTGGCGAGCGCCTCGCCCTCGACGTCCTCGGAGATCACCAGCAGCGGCTTGCCGCTCTGCACCACCTTCTCGAGGATGGGCAGCAGGTCGGCGATCGCCGACACCTTCTTGTCGGTGATGAGGATGTAGGGCTCCTCGAGCACGGCCTCCATGCGCTGGGCATTGGTGACCATGTACGGGGAGATGTAGCCCTTGTCGAACTGCATGCCCTCGACGAGCTCGAGTTCGGTCTCCAGGCCCTTCGACTCCTCGACGGTGATGACGCCGTCCTTGCCGACCTTCTCCATGGCGTCGGCCACGATCTCGCCGATCGCCGGGTCGGCGGCCGAGATCGACGCGACCTGGGCGATCTGGCTGCGCTCGCTGATCGACACCGACTGCTTCTTGATCGCCTCCACCACGACGTCGACGGCCTTCTCCATGCCCAGCTTGAGGGCGACGGGGTTGGCGCCGGCGGCGACGTTCTGGAGACCGGCGGTGATCAGCGCCTGGGCGATCACGGTGGCGGTGGTGGTGCCGTCACCGGCGATGTCGTTGGTCTTGGAGGCGACCTCCTTGACCAGCTGGGCGCCCATGTTCTCGAAGGGCTCCTCGAGCTCGATCTCCTTGGCGATGGTGACGCCGTCGTTGGTGATCGTCGGGGAGCCGAACTTCTTGTCGAGGACGACGTTGCGCCCCTTGGGCCCGAGGGTGATCTTCACCGCCTCGGCGACGCGGTCCACGCCCCGCTTCAGGGCTGCGCGGGCGTCGACGTTGAACACCAACTGCTTGGCCATGCATGCCTCCTCCTGCTCGCGGGCAGGGTCCACAGAAACCGCGAACGATGCGGAGACGAGTTTAGCACTCCGAGAGTCCGAGTGCTAGCGCCGGGGGGCCTGGGCTGCCAGCGATCGCGAGCCCCGACTGCCAGCCGGTCACGAAGCGGACGGCGGCGACCCGCGCCGCCCGGATCGGCCATATCATCGGGGGCATGGCACCCCCGGGTCTCCGACTGCTGGCGGTGGGGGCGGCAGCGGCCGGGGTCGCGGCCGCCTCGCTCCGGGCGCTGGCCCGTCCCCTCCCCGTGGAGGACCGCCGCCTCCTCGACTGGGAGGAGGTGCGGCGGATCGCCCACAGCCGCTCCGGCCCCCGCCGGGCGGAGGCCGCCTATGCCGACATGGGACGGGAGTACGACGCCATGGCCCGAGAGCTGGCGCCGCTCATGGCGGAGGTCTGCGGCACCCCGGTCGACGACTTCCCCCCGTTCACCGTCCTCGACCGCCACGGCTTCATCGACCGCAACCTGGTGATCGCCCAGCGGCTCTTCGCCCCGATCGAGCGCATCCGCGGCCAGATCCCGGACTCGCGGGCCACGGCCCTCGGCCGCAGCGTGCTCAGCCGCTACGTCGGCGAGCTCTTCGGCTTCCTCAGCCGCCGCGTCCTCGGCCAGTACGACCCGGTGCTCATGCTCGCCCCGGTCCAGACCGCCGGCGAGCCCGCGGACGGCTCCGGCGACGCCGAGCCGGCCGCGCTCTTCCTCGTCGAGCCCAACGTCCGCGGCTTCGAGGAGCGCCACGACGTGCCGCCGGCCAACCTGCGTCGCTGGCTGGTGCTCCACGAGCTCACCCACGCCTGGCAGTTCGAGGCCCACCCCTGGCTGCGCGAGCACATCGGCGGGCTGATGAGCCGGATGCTGATGAGCGAGCTCGGCGGCGACCCGGCGGCGCCAAAGCCGCCGTCGGCCCAGGTGATGGTGCGGTCCCTGCCCTCGATGGTCCGCCGGCAGCTGGACGCGGTGGGGACCATCCAGGCGGTGATGAGCGTCTGCGAGGGCTACAGCAACTTCGTGATGCACCAGGTGGGCAGCCGCCACCTCGCCGACTTCGACCGCCTCGAGCAGGCGTTCCACGAGCGGGCGCAGCAGCGCAACCTCCTCGAGCGGCTGGTTCTGGCCGTCACCGGCATGAACATGAAGCTCCGCCAGTACGAGGTGGGCGAGCACTTCGCCGAGGCGGTCACCGCCGCGGGCGGGCTGGAGCTGCTCAACCGGGTCTGGGAGGGGCCCGAGATGATGCCCACCATGGCGGAGCTGCGCGCGCCCCAGCGGTGGGTCGACCGGGTCACGAGCGCCGCCGCCCCGGCCAGGTGAACCCGACCGGCGCCTCGGCGGCGGAGAGGCTCATGGCCGCGGGGCGGCGGCTCACCGCCCAGCGGATCATCGTCGCCGACGCCCTCCTCCGCTCCCGGCGGACGGTCACCGCCCAGGAGCTCTTCGAGCGGCTGCGCCGCCGCCACCCGTTCCTGGGCCGGGCGACGGTCTTCCGCACCCTCGACATGCTCGTCGACGCCGGTCTCGCCCGGCGCTTCGAACGCGCCGGGCAGGCCGGGGCCTACGTCGCCTGTGAGCCGAACCACCACCATCACCTCGTCTGCCGGTGCTGCGGCGCCTCCACGGAGATCGACGACGAGGAGGTGGCGGTCCTCGTCGAGGCGGTCCGAGCCCGCCACGGCTTCGTCCTCGACCACGACGCCCTCGACTTCCGGGGGCTCTGCCGGCGCTGTGAGACCGCCCGCCCTGCCGGTTGACGCCGGCGTCAACATTGCCCATGCTGATCCGATGACCACCCGCCACTACGCCCTCCCCGTCGAGCAGACCCGCTGGCAGGTCGACGGGCAGCAGACCGTCGTCTTCAACTGGGAGTACGACGAGGGCCGCGACCGCATGCTCGGCCTCTACGAGAAGGGGAAGGCGAAGCAGTGGAACGCGTCGGACCGGCTCGACTGGTCGCACGACGTCGATCCCGACAATCCGCTCGGCGCCCACGACGAGAACATCAGCATCTACGGGTCGCCGCTCTGGAACCGGCTCGGCCCGGAGCGGCGCGCCGAGATCCGCCGCCACCTCGGCGCCTGGTCGTACTCGCAGTTCATGCACGGCGAGCAGGGGGCGCTGATCTGCGCCGCCAAGATCGTGCAGACCGTCCCCGACGTCGACTCCAAGTTCTACGCGGCCACCCAGGTGATGGACGAGGCGCGCCACGTCGAGACCTACGCCCGCTTCCTCCACGAGAAGCTCGGCCTCGCCTACCCGATCAACCCGCCGCTGCTCTCCCTGCTCAGCGACGTCATCACCGATTCGCGCTGGGACGTCACCTACCTCGGCATGCAGGTGCTCATCGAGGGCCTCGCCCTGGCCGCGTTCTCGATGCAGCGCGACCACACCGACGACCCGCTCGCCAAGGCGATCAACGCCTACGTCATGCAGGACGAGGCGCGCCACGTCGCCTTCGGCCGGATCGCCCTGCGCGAGTACTACCCGCAGCTCACCGACGCAGAG
>VBHE01000128.1 GCA_005889515.1 Chloroflexota bacterium
CTCCCGGAGACCTTCCACAAGACCCTGGTCGAGGTGCAACGCTGCACCCGCGATCACATCACCATCAACACCTTCATGCTCGAGTCGAACTACCACCTCGTGCAGTTCGTCAAGCAGATGACCCGGCTCAACCGCGGCCGCGCCTTCTTCATCAGCCCCGACCGGCTCGGGGACTACATCCTCATCGACTATGTCTCGCAGCGCGGTCGCGCGGCCTAGCCTCGCCGCGGCGCTGCTGCTCCTGCTCGCCGCCTGCGGCTCCGAGCCCGCGACCGGCGCCACCGAGTCGCCCGCCGGGGCGGCGCCCGCGGCCCAGCAGGCGACGACGTTGACGCTCACCAGCGCCGACGTGCACGACGGCGGCACCATCGCGCTCACCCACGTCTACAACGCCTCCGGCTGCACTGGCCAGGACCTGTCGCCGGCGCTGGCGTGGTCGGGCGCGCCGGCGGCGACCCGCAGCTTCGCGCTCACCGTCCACGATCCCGATGCGCCCCATCCGGGGGGCTTCTGGCACTGGGTCGCCTACGACATCCCGGCGGCGACCACGTCGCTGCCCCGCGGTGCGGGACGGGCTTCGGGCGGGATGCCCTCCGGGGCGCGCCAGGGGAGGAACGACTTCGGCGACAGCGCCTACGACGGGCCCTGCCCGCCCCCCGGAGCCCCCCACCACTACAACTTCGTGCTGAGCGCCCTCGATGTCTCCAGCCTCAACCTCCCCGCCGGCGCAGCCCCCGCGCAGGTGAGCTTCGCGGTCGCGACCCACACCCTCGCCACGGCGAAGCTGACCGGCCTCTACGGGCGCTGAGCGGCGCGGGGCGCGGTCGCGGTACGGCAGACTCCAGCGGCGTGAGCACTGCCGGCCACGACCTCGAGGAGCGCGGCGCCTTCGCCGAGCGGCTGCGGCTGCAGTTCGCCGCGCGCCACCGCAACCTCGACGTCGAGGCCGACCCCGCCCGGCTCTCCCTGCGCATCCGCGGCGCCGGGGTCGACGTCGTCCTCCCGCTCAGCCCCCTGCACCTCGAGTGCCTTCGCCACCCCGAGCGCACCGCGAGCCTGATCGCCGACTTCGTGCGCGCCTCCGAGCCGCGGCTCACCCCGGCGGCGCCGGGGACCTCCGGCGCCCAGGGCCGGGGACCGACCCTGGGCCGGGTCCTCTGGTGCGTCCGCGGCCGCGCCCACCTCGCCGACTTCAGCCGGTCCGCCGAGCTGCTCACCCGGTCCCTCCCCGCAGACCTCACCGCCTTCGTCGCCGAGGCGCTGCCCGGCTCGTACATGCGCGGGGTGGCGCGCGAGGAGTGGGCGGCGATCGCGGGCGAGGACGAGGTGCGCCGTGCCGCCGACGCCAACACCGCGGCGCGCTTCGCCGCCCTCCCGGAACGGATCCGCGCCGCCGGGCGGGTCGCGCGCGACGGCTGGCGGATGGGCGCCGACCCGCTCTTCCAGGGCAGCGTCCTGATGGTGCCGGAGGTGCTGCGGGCGCTCGTGGAGCGCGCCGGCGGCGACGTGCTCATCGCCAATCCCGACCGCTCCCTGGTGCTCGCCATCCCCGCGGGCACGCCCGCCGAGGAGGGCTTTCGCCGCCGCGTCCTGCGCAACTGGCGCGAGGGGCTCAATCCGGTGTCGCGGGCCGTCCTCGTCGCCGACGGCGAGAGCCTCGCCGAGAGCCGGCCGGCGCGGGCCGGCGCCCGGCTCGGCCTGATGGACTGGCTGAGGGGTTAGCGCGCCAGCACCGCGAGGATCTGCAGGGCGTCGTTCTGCATCGCCAGCGCGTTGGGATGGATCGGCGCCGCAGACGACCCCACGAACAGCCACTCGATCCAACGGGTTCCGATGCCGGTGCAGACGTCGTGCCCGATGCTCGACGTGTAGGTGTCCACGAACGTCGCCCCGTTGGCCGCCGCCTGGGTGGCGAGCATGGCGTTGAGCGCGTGCTCCACCGAGCGCAGGTAGGGCACGTCGTCGGCGGCGAGCGGCACGAGCGGCCAGCAGCCGGGGCCGCTCTCGGGGAAGATGTCGGGGTAGCCGATCACCAGCACCCGCGCGCCGGGCGCGTGGCGGTGGATGATGGTCAGGACGTCGGCGACCCGCAGCGCGGCCGTGCTGATGGCGCGCGCATTCTGGTCCACTCCGCCGGCGGTGTAGTAGTCCTTGCACGGCTGTCCGAAGGGATGCACGAGGCCGAGGCCGCTGCAGGTGGAGGCGATGCCCACCAGGCCGATGTCGTTGGCGCCGATGCCCAGGGTGACCAGGCTCGGGTTGCCGCCGACGGCGTCGAGCTGTCGGGGGCCGCCGGGGAACTGCGGCGCCCACATGTGGTCGGTCGACGCGCCGCCGCAGCTGACGTCGTGCAGCCGCACCTTGCGGGTCCACGCCACCAGCGCCGGGTAGTCGTGGTCCGAGCGCTCGCACGGCCCGGAATCCGGGATCAGGTTGGGGATCAGGGGCCCCGAGGTGTACGAGTCCCCGAGCGCGATGTAGGCCCCGCCCGGAGGCAGGGGGGCGCCCATTGCCCGGGCGCTGAACACCGGGAGGCTCAGCAGCACGACGAGGAGGCAGGTGACGACCGGCACGACGCGAAGACGGTGCACCCGCCGCAAGGGACGCCCTCCACCTTGGGAATCGCTGGACCCGGCACCCCACCGGCGGACAGCGATCGCTCGCCATGGTGCACCAGGACGGCGATATCCCGCAACCCGCAACGGGTCTATGATCCGCGACCGTGCCCGAGCGTCTGGCGTTCCCCTTTCAGACTCCCCGCGCCTGGGCGGTGGCCGACAGGCTCGTCGCGCGCGCCGGAGGCGTCCCGATGCGCTGCCTGGTCTGCGGGCGGCTGAGCCTCGCCCGGATCGAGGGCTCCAACCTGAGGGAGTCGGGGCGGTGCGTCCGCTGCGGGGCGAGCAACCGGCAGCGCCAGGTCGCCGCGGTGATCCTCTCCGGGCTCGGCCCGCCGCGGTGTCGCTCGCTGGCGCAGCTCGCGACCGCCAGCGGGGCGACGATCTACAACACCGAGGCGCAGCGAGCGATCCACGACACGCTGAGCGCGTCGGCCGGTTACCGCTGCAGCGAATACCTCTCGCCCGACGTGCCCGGTGGAGCGATGGTGGACGGTGTCGAGCACCAGGATCTGACCGCGCTCACCTACGCGGACGGCTCCTTCGACCTGGTGATCTCCGGCGACGTTCTCGAGCACGTGCCCGATCCCTATCGCGCCCATGGCGAGATCCGCCGCGTGCTGCGCGACGGAGGCCGTCACGTCTTCACCGTCCCCTTCGATCACCGGGAATGCCTCGACCGCACGCGGGCCCGGCGGCGGCCGGACGGGACCGTCGAGCACCTGGCCGAGCCGGAGTACCACATCGATCCCGTGCGTCCCGACGGAGCCCTCGTCTACACGGATTTCGGCCTCGAGATGCTGGTCCGGCTTCGCCGCCTCGGTTTCGGGGTTCGCGTCCATCACATGCATCGGACCGGGCACGGCATCCTCGGGAACAACGCACTGGTGTTCGAGGCGACCGCGCTCGCCCGGTGAGGCCGGCCGGGTCGGTCAGCGGCGCGGGCGTCCCAGGCGGGCGGGCTGCCGGGCGGCGTCGAGGCGGTTGGCGGCGACAGTCGCCGCGCCGAGTGCGGCGGCGCCGGCGAGGCCGACCCCCGCCCGGGCGAGGCCCGCGCCCACCCGGAGCGCGAAGCGGCCGAGCTCGCCGCCGCCGCCGTTGTGGGCGAGCACCGTCGCGGGGAGGTCCGGGCCCTCGCGGAACCAGAGGGTGACCGCCACCTGGTCGGCGAAGCCGTTGTGGGCTCGATGCCGCGACCGCTCGACGCGGACCGCGCTGGGGAGCAGGGGGTGTGGGGCCTCCGCGGGGAAGAGCGGCGCCCCCGGGCTGCCGCCGATCGCGCGCACCACCGTGGCCGCCGCACTCCGGCGGCTGCGGCGCTGCGCGGCGCTCGCCAGAGCCGGGCCCGCGAGGTCGAGCGAGGACTGGAGAAGGCGCGAGGCGAGGGCGGGGAGCGGGGCCATGGGCGCACAGCATACCGGTCTACACTCCGGCCGATGAGGGCGGTCGGCTGGCCTCGCACGGGGGTCGCGGAGCGTGAGGCGGCCGCCGGCGGCAGCCTGCGGCGGCTCGTCCCGGTGGCGGTGCTCGGAGGGTACGCGGCGCTCGCGGTGGCGCTCCTGTCGTCGACGTGGTTCGCCGGCGAGAGCCGCTGGGTGGGGGTCGAGACCGACCCGCCGCTCTTCATGTGGTACCTGCGCTGGACCCCGTACGCGCTGACCCACGGGCACACCCCGCTGCTCACCACCCATCTCCAGTACCCCCAGGGCGCGAACCTGATGTGGAACACCTCGATCGCAGTGCCGGCCCTCCTCCTCTGGCCGGTGACCGCGCTCCTCGGACCGGTGACCGCCTACAACGTGCTCGCGACCGGTGCGCTCGCGCTCTCCGGGTGGTGCGCCTTCCTCGTGTTCCGCCGGTACACGCGGCACAGCGTGGCGGCGGCCGTGGGAGGGCTCGTCTACGGCTTCAGCCCGTACATGCTCACCCAGACCTACGGCCACGCCAGCCTCACCCTCGCCCTGTTCCCGCCGCTCCTGCTCCTCCTCGCCGATGAGGCCCTGGTACGGCAGCGGCTGCCGAGGTGGGTGCTCGGGCTCCTGCTCGGCGTGCTCGTCAGCCTCCAGCTGCTGACCGGCGAGGAGCTGCTCTTCACCACCACGATCGCCGCCGCCGCCGGGGTCGTCATCCTCGCCGCGCTGAACCCGGGCGAGGTGCGCCGGCGGGCCGGGTACGGGCTGGCGGTGCTCGGCATCGGCGCCGCGGTCGCCCTGGTGATCTGCGCCTATCCGCTCGGGGTGCAGTTCCTCGGGCCGCGGCGGCCGGGGAGCATCCTCCCCGCGCGCGAGACCTACATCGCCGACCTCCGCGCCTTCGTCGTCCCCGCCTTCTCCGAGCGCATCGCGCCGTTCGGGCGGTTCGTGCTCCCCGACTCCGAGGCCTACGTCTCCTCCTCGCGGTGACGGTGGTGGCGCTGCGCCGGCGGCGGGTGGTGGTCGTCGCCTCCCTGCTCGCGGTCACAGCGGCGGTGCTCGCGATGGGACCGCGGCTGCACATCGGCGGTCACCGCACCGGCGTCCCCCTGCCCTGGCGGCTGGTCGACCACCTCCCCCTCTTCGAGACCGTCGTCAGCCTGCGGCTGATGCTCCACGCCTACCTGATGATCGGCCTGCTCGTCGCGCTGGGCCTGGCGGAGGTGCTCCGCGCCCGCCGGACCGGGTGGCGGCTCGCCGGGCTCGCCGCCGTCGTCCTCGCGCTGGTGCCCTGGTTCCCGGCGACGCCGTTCCCGAGCACCCCGGCGGCGGTTCCGGCCTTCTTCCGCGGCGACGGGGTCGACCGCATCCCGGAGGGATCGGCGGCGCTCGTCACCCCCATCCTCGACCTGCGCACCGAGCTCTGGCAGGCGGAGGCGGGGATGCGCTACCGGATGCCGCAGGGCGGCGTCTTCACGCCCGGCCCCGACGGGCCGCGGTTCGACATGCCCGCGACGGCGCTGCGCACCGCGCTCTTCGAGCTCCAGACCGGCGGCGCCCCGCCGGCGGCGCTGTCCTCTACGGAGCGCGCGCTCTACCTTCGCGACCTCGCCGCGATGGGGGTCCACAGCGTGGTGGTGGGCCCGTCCCCGGGAAGCGCCGCCGAGGCGCGCTTCTTCACCCTGCTGCTGGGCCGCGAGCCGGAATGGGTCGGCGGGGTGAGCCTCTGGCGCGGGGTGACCGGGGCGGCGCCGGCAGGGTAGCGTGGAGGAGATGCCCGCGGCGATCGACCTCCTCCCCGACCGCCTCTCCGCCGCGCTCCTCGGCGCCGCCGCGGGGGAGGCTGCGGCGGGCACCGCGGCCGGCACCCGGCAGCTCCTCGACCTCGCCGACTCGATCGCCTCCAGGGGCGGGCTCGACGAGGCCGACCTGGTCGCACGCGGTCTCGACACCCCACCGGCGACGGGCGCCGCGGGCCTGGTCCTCCGCGCCACCGCCTGCGGCCTCGCCTCGCCGCTCGACCGCCCCCGGCTCCGCCGCGACGCCCACCGTTCGGTCCGGCTCGCCGGTGGCGACGAGGGCACCGCGATCACCGCCGTCGCCGCCGCGGTGCTCGTCGCGGACCTCTGCCGCTTCGACCTCGACCTCGCCCTGGTGCGGCTGCGCCAGACGCTCCTCGAGGAGGCGCCGCTCGCCCTCCACGCCCGCCTGCAGCCCCTCGACCCCGCGACCGCCCCGCTCTGCAGCGGCGACCCGGGGGCGACCCTGCAGGTGGCGATCACCGCCCTCGACCGCGCCGCCACCCTCCCCGAGACGGTCGAGGAGGCCGCGGGCTACGGCGGCGACGTCGCCGCGGCGGTCGCGCTCGCCGGGGTGCTCGCCGGCGCCCGCACCGCCTTCGAGGGCTGCGACGAGGAGTGGCTCGCGGCGGTGCCGGCGCGGGCCCGGGCCGTCGAGGTCGCGGCCCGCCTGGCGGCCGCCTCGAGGCCGCTCTAGGCTCCGGCTCCCGCCCTCTCGCCGAAGGCCTCGTTGACGAAGACGACGACGTCGTCGAGCGAGGTCCCGGGGCCGAAGATACGGCCCACGCCCATCTCGCGAAGCGGCGCGATGTCCTCGTCGGGGATGATCCCGCCGCCGAAGACGACGATGTCCCCGGCGCCCCGCTCCCGGAGCAGGCGCAGCACCTCGGGGAAGAGGGTCATGTGGGCGCCGCTCAGCAGGCTGATGCCGATGCCGTCGACGTCCTCCTGGATGGCGGTCTCGACGACCATCTCCGGGGTCTGGTGGAGGCCGGTGTAGATGACCTCGACGCCTGCGTCGCGGAGCGCCCGGGAGATCACCTTGATGCCGCGGTCGTGCCCGTCGAGGCCCACCTTGGCGGTGAGGATGCGGATCTTCCTCGAAGCCATGGCGCCGGATTGTACTTGGTACCATTCGGCGCCATGTCTCTCTCGCTCATCGTGCGCCCACGCGAGGTGACCGGCCGCCACGTCCACGCGCTGCGCCGTGCCGGCCAGGTTCCCGCCACCGTCTACGGCCACCTCCAGCCCGCGATCTCGGTCCAGGCCGACGCCAAGGAGATCGACCGGATCTGGCAGCGCGCCGGGCGCACCCACCTCATCGACCTCCGCGTCGAGGGCCAGCCGGTCAGGCGGGTGCTCATCCGCGAGTTCCAGCGCAGCCCGCGCACCGGCCGTCCGCTCCACGCCGACTTCTTCGCCGTCAACCTCCTCGAGAAGCTCACCGCCGAGGTCCCGCTCGTGCTCACCGGCGACTCTCTGGCGGTGACCGACCTGAAGATCGGCCAGCTGCTCCAGACCCTCAACACCGTCAAGGTCGAGTGCCTGCCGACCGACCTGCCGCCACAGATCCACGTCGACGTCTCCGGCCTCGGCGCCGTCGACGACAGCGTCACCCTCGGCGACCTCACGCTGCCGAAGGGCGTCACCCTGGTGGGCGTCGAGCCGTCCGAGGTGGTGGTCAAGGTCGCGGCGCTGCGGGTCCGGGAGGAGATCGAGGAGGCCGCTCCCGAGGGCGAGGCGCCGGAGGCCGCGACCGAGCCGGCAGCCGGGGAGGCCGGGGCGAGCGGGGAATGACCCGCCGGTGACCTCCGCGAGCACGCTGAAACTCGCGACCGACTTCCAGAACTGCCCTGACCCCGATCCGCTGCACTGGCTGTGCGGCGCGATCAACGACAAGGTCGCGAACGCCGGACCCGCGGTCAGCCGCATCGTCGGCGCGTTGGTGGTGCTCGTCGCCGTCGTCGTCGCCGGGCGGGTGGTCCGCTGGCTCGTCGACCGCACCCTCGAGGAGACCTCCGCGGACCGCCAGGTCCGCAACCTCGTCCACAACCTGCTCAGCGTCGCCACGATCGCGGTCGCCATCCTCGGTGCGCTCAGCGCCGTGGGGCTCTCCTTCAGCGTTCTCGTCACCTCCTTCGGGCTCACCGGCCTCGCCGTCGGCCTCGCCCTCCAGGACCTCCTCCGCAACGTCCTCGCCGGCATCTTCCTGCTCGTCGAGCGGCCCTTCCGCATCGGCGACGTGATCACCGTCGGCGACCTCAGCGGGACCGTCGAGACCATCGAGCTGCGCACCACCGGGATCCGCACCGTCGACGGCCGCCTCGCGGTGATGCCCAACCTCAACGCCTTCAACGGCACCGTGATCAACTCGAGCGCCTATCCGATGCGCCGCTACACCGTGACCGTCTGGGTCCCCCAGGGACACGATCTCGAGGCGGTGATGCGCGCCGCCGGCGCGGAGATGGCGAACATTGCGGAGATCGCCACCGAGCCGGCGCCGAGGCTCGTGCCCAAGCTCGACATCGACGGCGGCGTGACCCTGCAGCTCTGGTACTGGCTCGACTACCGCAGCGTCGACGACAACGCCGTGGCCGCCGAGCTGGTGCGGCGGCTCTACGCGGCCGGCGGTCAGCCGGAGGCGGCGGACCCCGCCATCACCCGGCCGTCGCGCTCCGACATCTCGACGTAGGCGCGTCGCGACTCGCCGAGGTAGACCTGGCGCGGCCGGGCGATGCGCTGCTCGCGGTCGAGGAGCATCTCCTCCCACTGCGCGAGCCCGCCGACCATGCGCGGGATCGCGAACATCACCGGGAACATGTCGGTGGGCAGCTTGAGCGCCTGGTAGATCACAGGCGGCGCTTGACGAAGTACTCGTCCTCGAGCGCGATCCGCTCGAGCTCGAGGGCGATGTCGAGGAGCGGGTTGGAGCCGGTCACCGCGAAGACCTGGTCGGCCATCTGCTTGATGACCTTGGCGCGCGGGTCGTAGTTCTTGTACACGCGGTGGCCGAAGCCCATCAGCCGCTCCTTGCCCGCCTTCACCCCCTCGATGAACTCGGGGATCGCGTCCTTGGAGCCGATCCGCATGAGCATCCGCAGCACCGCCTCGTTGGCGCCGCCGTGGAGCGGCCCATAGAGAGCGGCGACGGCGGCGGCGGTCGCCGTGTAGGGGTCGGGCTGCGCCGAGCCCACCGAGCGCATGGCGTTGGTCGAGCAGTTCTGCTCGTGGTCGGCGTGGAGGATGAAGAGGACGTCGAGCGCCTGCTCGATCTCCGGCACCGGCGTGTACTTCTGCTCGACCATCTTGAACATCATGTTCAGGAAGTTGCCGGCATACGAGAGGTCGTTGTCGGGGCGGACGTAGTACAGCCCCTTGGAGTGGCGGT
>VBHE01000129.1 GCA_005889515.1 Chloroflexota bacterium
CGCGGCCTCGTCGAGATCACCACCCCCGGTGTCGGGCTGCGCAGCCGCCCCCGCCACCTGGTTCCGCCGCGGACGGTCGCGGCGCGGCGTGACGCCCTGCTCACCGCCACCATGGTGGTCGGCGACCTGGTCGCCGTCAGCACCGTGTACGCCCTCGCGCTGACGCCACGGGTCGAGCGCTCCGTGCTCCGCCACCTCAGCCTGCACGCCGCTGCGGCGCAGGCCGTGTACGTCACCCTGCCGATCTGGGTGGCCGTCCTCGCCGGCTGCGGTCTCTACTGGCGGAGCCGGCGCGTCCACGTTGAGATGCGCCGGCTCGTCGAGGCGGTGTCCTTCTCCCTTGCGGCGGTCGTGGTCGTCGTCCTGGCGGCCGACATCGAGGTGACCGCCGGGTGGGTGGCGGTGGTCTGGTGTACCTGTGTGCCCGTGCTCGCGCTGTGGCGGATCACCGCGAGCAAGGTGATCCGCCGCCTGCAGGCGGCAGGCGTCACCGGCCGGCGCGTCATCGTCGTCGGGATCGACGCCGAGTCGCGCGCGCTCGTGCGTTCCCTGACGCGCCAGCCGTGGCGGGGGTACGCGGTGGCCGGCTTCGTCGACGTCTCGGGCGGCAGCTTCACCGGCACCCTCGACGGCCACCGGGTGTGGCGCTCGGTCGAGGTCATCGCCGACGCGGTGAGCGAGACCGACGCTGGTGCGGTGATCGTGGCCGCCTCGGTCAACGCCGAGAATCTGCTCGCGGTGCAGAGGGCGCTGCAGCCGGTGGACGTCGACCTCATCCTCTCGCCGGGGCTGTCCGATACGGACGCCTCGCGTGTCGCCCTGGCGCGCATCGACGGGCTCACCCTGCTCGCCCTGAGGCGCCACCGGCTGGGACGCCGCAATGCCGCCGTCAAGCGCACCCTCGACATCACCGGCAGCGCGCTCCTGCTCGTGGTGGGGGCACCGCTCATGGCCGTCATCGCGATCGCCGTCAAGCGCGCCAGCCCGGGCCCGGTGATGTTCGTGCAGGAGCGCGTGGGTCGGGGGGGCCACCCCTTCCGCATGTACAAGTTCCGCTCCATGGTGGTGGGCGCCGAGGCGCTGCTCGACGAGGTGGGCTCTGCGAACCAGGCGGACGGCATTCTCTTCAAGATGCGGGACGACCCGCGTGTCCACCGGCTGGGGAGGACGCTGCGCCGCTTCGGGCTGGATGAGCTCCCGCAGCTGCTCAACGTGCTCCGCGGGGACATGAGCCTGGTCGGACCCCGGCCCGCGCTTCCCAGCGAGACCGAGCACTACGACGCCCGGCTGCACGCCCGGCTGCTCGTACGGCCCGGGGTCACCGGCCTCTGGCAGGTCAACGGCCGGCACGAGCTCGCATTCGACGACTACATCCGGTACGACCTCTTCTACGTCGCCAACTGGTCGCTGCGACTGGACCTCACCGTCCTGGCGCGCACCCTCCCGGCGCTGCTGTCGCGGCGCGGCGCCCACTGATCAGCCATCCATCCCGAGGAGTCCCCATGCACTTCGCCGTCTCCACCGCGACACCCTCGGAACCACAGAGGCTCGCCATCTCGCCTCTGGGCCCCTGCCGGATCCACCTGGTCCGGCACGGTACGACCAGGATGAACATCGAGAACCGGTACCGCGGACGGCGCGACGTGCCCCTCGACGCGCAGGGATACGAGGACGCCGTCCACGCGGCACGACGGCTCTCGGGAGTCGGGCTGACCGCGGTCTACACCGGCCCGCTCCGCCGCACCATCGCCACCGCGCAGGTCGTCGCCGACGAGGCGGGGGTGCCCGACCTCCGCATCCTCCACGGGTTGGTCAACCTCGACTACGGGAGCTGGGAGGGGCTGACCCCGGCCGAGGCGGCAGATCGTGACGGGCCGGCCTACGCGCTCTATCGTGCCTCTCCGCTGCACGCCGTCTGCCCCAACGGGGAGCGCCTCGCCGTGGCGCAGGAGCGCATGCTCGCGGCCCTGCGGCTGATCGGGGAACGACATCGCGACGAGAACGTCGCCGCGATCAGCCATGCGGTGATGATCCGCCTGGTCATCACCGCGATCGAGAGGCTGGAGGGAGAGGAGTGGCGGGTTCCCATCGAGCGCGGATCGGTCACCCTGGTCGAGGTGGACCACGGTGAGCCTCGGCTCGTCGCCGCCCTGGGCGTGAGCCCGGGACACCTCGTCGGCAGCCCGCGAGCTCCGGCCAGGATGGGGGAGGCGTGATGCTCGTCTTCGTCGTCGGCACCGGCCGCTGCGGATCGACGCTCGTCGTCGAGACCCTGGCGCGGCATCGCGAGGTGGGCTTCGTCTCCAACGTCGACGACAAGCTCAGCCACCTCGATCTCCTGGGGCCCTGGAACAACGTGCTGCACCGCCGGGCAGGTCCACGGGACCCGCGCCTGCGCGCCTTCCGTGATCGCCGCACCGTGCTCGAGCGCGGCCGCCTGCGCCTCCGCCCGTCGGAGGGCTGGAGCGTGCTCGACCGCCAGGTGACGAATATGATCTCGGCGCCCTGCCGCGACCTCGTCGCCGAGGACTGCGTCCCCTGGGTCCGCCAGCGGCTGCAGTCGTTCTTCGAGCGGCGGATGGCGGCACAGCGGCGGCCGGTGTTCGTGCACCACGTCACGGGCTGGCCACGGGTCGGCTTCCTCCGTGCCGCCTTCCCCGACGCGCGCTTCATCCATGTCGTCCGCGACGGGAGGGCGGTGGCCAACTCGTGGCTGCAGATGGGTTGGTGGCAGGGCCACCACGGACCCGCCGCCTGGCACCTCGGGCCGCTGCCCCCGCGTTACGAGGGTGAGTGGAGGGAGTCGGGACGCTCCTTCGTGGTGCTCGCCGGTTTGGGATGGAGGATGCTCGTCGAGGCCTTCGAGGCCGCGCAGGCGGCGGTTCCCGCCGACCGCTGGCTCGAGGTCCGCTACGAGGAGCTGATCGCCCGTCCCCGCCACCACGTGGGTCGGATGCTCGACTTCGCGGGACTGGCCTGGGACGAGGACTTCGAGGCCCAGTTCTCCCGCTTCCGGTGCGAGACCGGGCGGGTGGATGCCTTCCGTGGCGATCTCGGCCCCGACGCGGTGGCTGCGCTGGAGCGGAGCATCGGCCCCACGCTGCGAGCCTATGGATATCGCACCGAGGCTCAGCCGACAGAGCTGCGCGGTGCGCACCGTCGCTCCGTCGCGACGCCGTGACCGCGACCTGCGGTCCTGCCCGCACCACGCGATCGCGGGACCACGACGACGCCGAGCAGCTCGCCGGTGATGCCGGCGGCATGCTCGCCGCCATCCGGCACGTCGCCGCCGGCGCGGCGCTCGGCAGGCTCGGCGACCGCTGCTCGCACGAGCTGCTCGCCGCGGAGATCCGGCGGCGCCACCCCGACGACGCCATCCTCTCCGAGGAGGGCGCCGACGACCGCGGCAGGCTGACCGCGCGTCGCGTCTGGATCGTCGACCCGCTCGACGGGACGCGGGAGTTCGGTGAGCCGGGGCGCGTCGACTGGGCCGTCCACGTCGCACTCTGGGAGGAGGACGAGATCGTCGCAGCGGCCGTGGCCCTGCCCGGTCGAGGTCTGGTGCTCTCCACCGCGCAGCCGCCACCCCGCCGCACCGCCGAGCCGGGATCGGCGCTGTGCATCCTGGTGAGCAGGACCCGGCCGCCCGACCTCGCCTCACGAGTGGCGGAGAAGCTCGGCGCACGGCTCCTCCCGATGGGGTCCGCGGGCGCCAAGGTCGCTGCCGTCGTCCTCGGCGAGGCCGACGCATACGTGCACGCCGGTGGGCAGTACGAGTGGGACTCCGCCGCGCCCGTCGGCGTCGCCCTGGCGGCGGGGTTCCACGCCTCGCGCGTCGACGGGACGCCGCTGCGCTACAACCGGCCCGACCCGAGCCTCCCCGACCTGCTGGTGTGCCGGCCGGAGATCGCCGGTACGCTGCTCGAGGCGCTCGCGGTGATGTCGTGAGCCTCAGCAATGCCGACACCACGCGCCTGCTGCTCGCCCTGGTCCTGATGCTGGCGGGTGCGCACGGGTGCGGCCAGCTGTGCGCGCGGCTGCGGCAGCCACGGGTGGCGGGCGAGATCATCGGGGGCCTGATCCTCGGCCCCACTCTGTTCGGACACCTCCTGCCCGGCTGGCAGGGCGCCATCTTCCACCAGGGCCCCGCGGTCGGTGTCTTTCTCGGCGCCGTGTACCAGCTCGGCCTGTTCCTGCTCATGTTCTGCTCGGGAGCGGCGCTCCGGGCCAGGATCCGGAAGCGCGAGCGGCGGACGATCACCTGGGTGGCGGTGCTCGGCAACCTGGTGCCCTTCGCGGCCGGACTGGGTTTCCTCGCCGTCTACGATCCCGGCCGCCTGATCGGCACGGCGCACAATCGCACCGCCCTCGTGCTCGTCTTCGCGTGCGCCGTCGCCGTCACCAGCATCCCCGTGATCTCGAAGATCATGACCGATCTCGGCATCATCTCGACCGCCTTCGCCCGCATCGTGCTCTCGGTGGCCGTCTTCGAGGACGTGGTGCTCTACTGCGTGCTGAGCGTCGCCCTCGGCATGGTCCATCCGGCCGGCGCCGAGCAGTTCAGCCTGCCGAGCATCATCGCGCTGACGCCGAACAGCGGACTCGGCGACCTCTATCACGTCGCCGTCTCCGTCCTCTTCTTCTGCCTCCCGCTGCTGCTGGGCAGGGCCTTCCTCCAGCGGATCGCCCGGCGCGGCGGGAACATCCTCCAGCAGAGCAGCCCGCTGGCGTTCCAGGTGAT
>VBHE01000130.1 GCA_005889515.1 Chloroflexota bacterium
GTGGCGGCGCTGCAGGCGCCCGACCACCTCGTCGAGGGCTGTCAGGGGGCACTGACGCGTCATCTCCTCTCACACCCACCCACTCACACGCTGGTCCCGGCCTCGGACGTCGGGGTCGAAGGGAGAGGGCGAGAGGCTGGGCGGCGAGTATAGCGAACATCTGTTCGAACGTGCAAGAAGGCGGCGGTGAGGCCTCCCCCATCCCGTACTCTCTGCCCGCCCCCGAAACCCGGAGGAGAGGAGAGGACACCCGTGGCCCGCATCGCCATCACCGGTGGCACCGGCTTCGTCGGCATCCACACCACCCGCGCCCTCGCCGCCGCCGGCCACGAGCTTCGGCTGCTGGCGCGCGGCAACCGCGGTGGGCCGCGCCCGGCGGGCGCGGAGTGGATGCGCGCCGACGTCGTGACCGGCGACGGGCTGGCCGACGGGATGCGCGGGTGCGACGCCGTCGTCAACCTCGTGGCGATCATCCGCGAGAAGGGCCGGCAGACCTTCGCCCGGGTGAACGCCGAGGGCACGGCCAACGTCGCCCGCGCCGCCGCCGAGGCGCGCGTGGGACACCTCGTCCACGTCAGCGCCATCGGCGTCGACCCCGATCCCCGCTACGCCTACCTCGCCTCGAAGTGGGAGGGCGAGCAGGCCGTGCGCGGCGGCACCGTGCCCTTCACCGTGCTCCGGCCCAGCCTCGTCTTCGGCCCCGGCGACGGCTTCTTCACCGTGCTCGCCCGGCTGATCCGCCTCAACCCCGTGGTCCCCGTCGTCGGCGACGGCCGCGCCCTCTTCCAGCCGATCTCGGTCTCCGACCTGGCGCGGATCGTCGCCATCTGCATCGAGCGCGGCCCGTCACGCGCCGTCCACGAGGTGGGCGGCCCCGACCAGCTCACCTACGAGCAGATCATCGACATCATCAAGGCCGAGACCGGACGGGTGCGGCGCCGCAACGTCCACGTCCCGGTCGGCGCCATGCTCCCCCTGGCCATGGTGTTCGAGAAGGTCCTCCCCAACCCGCCGGTCACCCCCGGCCAGCTGCGGCTGCTCGAGAAGGCGAACGTGACCAGCCCCGACGCGGTCGTCAGCCAGTTCGGCTTCGAGCCCCTGCGCTTCGCGGAGAACGCCGACTACCTGCACGAGTACTGAGGGAGGCGGCGCCCGCCGCCCCCCTCGCGTTCAATCAGCCGCAGGTCACGTCGAAGTGGCTGGCGGTCGTCGCACCCGCGGGGTTGGTCGTGACGTCGAAGTAGGCGGGCGTGCCGGGACGGTCGGTACACCGTCCGTCCCCTCCCGTAAAGACATGTTCACAAGCGGCCACAGGGGTGAATCCCCGGTCACAGGGCCGCAATCCGCCGTGATCTCGCCGCCAGGCCCGGGTACGGTGCCGGTGTCGGCTTCAGAAACGGCAAACCCTCTGCGAGGAGGGGACGCAAAGCCACGGGTCTCGTAGAGATCGCCGGGCTGCCAACGAAGTGACAGGCAGGGGCCGACAGCAAGGAGGGACGCTGTCATGGCCCCGGAGACGAGCGCGCAGGCACCGAGCGCGAACGAGCCTCAGCCGTCGCGCCGCCGCCGCGGCCGCTCGCTCCTCCTCCTCGGCGGCGCCGCGGTCACCGCGGTCACCGCCGCATCGCTGTGGATCACCGGGGTCGGCACCGGCACCCGGGTCGCCGCCGCGGGCACGGCGGCCACCCCCGCCCCCGTCGCCGGCGCGAGCGCGACCCCGAGCGCCGGCGTCTCCGGCGCCGTCTCCGCCGTCGCCGGCACCGTCTCCGCGCTCGCCAACCCCGCCGGGCCGCACAACCTGCTGCTCAGCGCCGACGGCAGCCTCGACACCACCGTCACGACGTACTCCGACTGCTCCGGCGCCACCGAACTCACCCACAGCGCCGCGGCGGTCGACACCTGCGTGAGCGGCCGGACCTACTTCGTCGGCCACAACGCGGGCGTCTTCACCCCGCTTCTCGACCTCGGGATCGGCGACATCATCACCTGGTACGACAGCGAGGGCGCGGCCCACCGGCTGCGCATCGTCTCGGTGCGCGACGACTGGCTGCGCGCCGACGGGGTGCCGCCGCTGGCGAGCAGCGACGTCGTCGCCCAGTTCCAGACCTGCGAGACCGCCTATCCCGACGGCTCCCACGACCGCATCCTCGACACCGTCCCCGCCTAGACCCTCCTCAATAGGCGATCGCCGGGTGGGCCGGCGCCGCCGGCGACGTGACGGATCGCAGGAAGCGCACCGGGTGGATGCCGTCGCCCGGGCCATAGCCGAGGATCTGCGCAGCGGACGGTCCCGCCAGCCAGCCCTCGAGCACGGTGGAGAACACCTCGCGCATCTCGACGGCGCGGACCATGTTGCCGTTGGGGTCGAGCGCGGAGAGCGACGGCTGGGCGCCGTACATGCCGCCGGCGAGGCCGTCGCCGACGAGGAACATCGGCGCGGCGGTGCCGTGGTCGGTGCCGCCGCTGCCGTCCTCGTTCACCCGGCGGCCGAACTCCGAGAAGGTCATGAGCAGGTACTTGTCGGGGCTCCCGGTCGCGACCGCCATGTCGTGGAAGCGGGCGATCGCGGCGTCGACGAGGCCGAGAAGCCTGTCGTGGTTCGGATTCTCCGCGGCGTGGTCGTCGAAGCTGCCCAGGGTCACCATGACGATCTCGACCCCGAGGCTCGAGGTGAGCAGGGTCATCGCGGTCGCGACCTGGTCGGCGAGGGTCGCGGTGCTCGGGCTGTTCGCCTTCGCCAGCGCGGCGATGGAGCGGACCGCGCCGACGGTGGTGCGGCCGCCGGTGAGCAGGGCGTCGGTCGCCGGGTCGCCGGTGACCCCGCTGCAGCAGTCGAGGTATCCCTGGTGGAGCCGTGCGGCCTCGCTGCCCGGCGTGTCGGCGCCGTCGGCGAAGCGGAAGCCACCGAGTGAGGAGATGGCGATGCCGGCCGTCGTCTCGCCGGTGAGGAGCTTGGGCAGGCTGTTGCCGATGCTCACCGCGCGCAGCGCCCCGCCGCGCCCGGGGGTGCGGTCGAGGTAGCGCCCCAGCCACCCGGACGCCTGCCGGGTCGCGGGGTTGCCCGACTGCCAGATGTCCATCGAGCCGAAGTGGGAGAGGTCGGGCTTGTCGTAGCCCACCCCCTGGACGACGGCGACGCGTCCCTGCGTGTACAGCGACTGGAGCTTCGCCAGGCTGGGATGGAGCCCGAACCCGGGGGCGCCGGGGAGGGGCAGCACCTTGGCCTGGGGGATGTTGATGATCGGGCGCTTCGAGTAGTAGTCGCCGGTGCCGTAGGGCACGACGGTGTTGAGGCCGTCGTTGCCGCCGGCGAGGAGCATGACGACGAGCTTGCGGCCGGTGCCCGGACCGGCGCCGGCGGCGGCGGCCTGCAGCTCGCTCGCCGAGAGCCACGCCGGGGCGATCACGGTCGCGGCCCCGAGGGCTCCGCCGAGGCGGAGGAAGTGGCGTCGGGTGATCTGCATCGTCGTCACCGCAGGTTGTAGTCGGGCGAGGCGAGGAGGAGGGTGAGCACTCCCCGCGCCACGGTCTTGTCGTCGGCGTGGGCGGCGCGGGCCGCGGCCACGTAGGTCTCGATCGCCGCCGAGGTGGCGGGGCTGAGGTCGAGGAGGCCGAGGCGCAGCATCCACGGCTGGGGCGCCGGCGCCGGGGTCCCGTCGAGCAGGGCGCCGAGCTGGTCGTCGGTGACCAGCTGGGCGGCGCGGGCGGCGAAGTTGTAGCGCGCGAGCAGGGTCGCGGTGTTCGCCCACGCGGTGCCGCCGTGCCAGCCGGACACGTTGGGCGGGTCGTAGAGGACCTGTCCCATGGTGTCGCACTGCTGGGCGAGCAGGTCGTTGGCGGCGGTGGTGTTGCCGGGCTGGCCGAGCAGCGACTCGACGACCCCGACGGCGCCGTCGCCACGCGCCAGGTTGAGCCCGCGGATGGTGCCGGCGACGAGCTCGGCGGGCGACTTGATGTTCCGCGCCGGGCCGTCCGTGTACTCCGGCCGGAGGAGCAGCGCCCGGACCATCGGCTTGATCTGGTAGTTGGAGGCGACGAAGGCGTCGGCCATCGCCTGCACCACCTGCGGCTCGGGGTTGGGGCTGTGGAGGAAGGAGGCGAGCCGTCCGGCGACGTAGTGGGCCGCGACCGGCCCGCGCGGATGCCTGTCGAGGATGATGTCGACGACGTCGGCGGCCCCCCATGGCCCGCTTTGACCCAGGAGGAGCTTCGTCCCGTCGTCGTGGAGCGCCGCGTTGAAGGCGGCGTTGCCCTGCTTGTCGACGGTCCAGCCGGTGAAGGCGCGCGCCGCCTCGCGGACGTCGCCCTGGGTGTAGCCGCCGTCGTGCCCGAGCGAGAAGAGCTCCATGAACTCGCGGCCGTAGTTCTCGTTCGGCTTGCCCTTGTGGTTGGTGTCGCCGTCGAGCCAGATGAGCATCGCGGGGTCGACGGTGATCGCCTTGCAGAGCGCCCGGAAGTCGCCGGCGGCCTGGCTGCGCAGCAGCCGGTTCTGGCCGATCATCAGCCCCGGCTTGCGCACCTTGACGTAGCCGGTGGCGAAGTGGCCGTGCCAGTAGAGGGTCAGCTTCTCCTCGAGCGGGTACTGGGTCGTCGCCATGCGCTGCAGCCACCAGCGCTGATACGGCTGCAGGGTGGGCGGGTTGTTGGGATCGTTCGCCGTGGCGACCTCCTGGAGGGCCAGCACCTCGAGGTCGTCGGGACGGCCGTTGGAGGTGGCGAAGCCGAGCAGGTGGTCGATGGTGGCGGTGTACCCGGTCGCCGCCCACTGCTGGATCTCCGCGACGGTGGCGCCGAAGCCGGCGCGGGCGAAGAGCCGCGCGACCCGGCGGAGGTTGTCGGTCGGGACCGGCGCCGGCGCCGGCGCGGCGCCGGGTGCGGGCAACGGCGGCGTGGGAGCCGGGTCGAGCAGCCTCCCCAGCAGCGGCTGGAGCCTCGGCAGTCCCAGCGCGCGCAGGGTCCCCGGCCCACCCCCCGGACGCCCCGCCACTCTCGATTCCCGGCGGTTAACGACGCGGGCGCACCAATCGCTTCGGTCCTCCCCGCCGGGGCTCTATGGAAGCACGAACGGCTTCCGGACGACCTCATCGAGTACGAAGATGGTCTCCGTGGCCTGGACCATCGGCAGGCTCTGGAGCCGCTCGAGCACCACGTCGCGGAGGGTGTCGACGTCGGTGGCGCGGACCAGGATGAGGGCGTCGTGGGTGCCGGTGGTGAGGGCGCAGTACTCCACCTCGGGCATCTCGATCAGCTCGGCGCGCAGCGCCCTCCAGTCCGGCTGGCGGACGGAGAGGAGGATGAGGGCGGCGATGCCGAGGCCGACCCGCCGGCTGTTGACCCGGGCGCTGAAACCCTCGACCACGCCCTCGTCGCGGAGCCGGAGGAGCCGCGAGTAGGCGTTCGCGCGGGAGACCCCGACCTGCTCGGCGAGGGCGGCGATGCTCACCCGCCCGTCGTCGCGGAGGACCTCGAGGATCCGCCGGTCGACCCGGTCGAGCCCCGCCGGCTGCTGCGCTCTCGCCATGTCCGCGACCTTAGACGAGAGCGACGAACGCAAGAAAGATCACCGCCGATCGTCGGAGGGGATGAGGGGGACGCCAGCCGGTCAGGCCTGCATCCGGCGCAGGTCGGGGCTCGCGCACCTCGTGGGGGTCTGCCCGTGGCCACACGACCACTTCGCCGAGCGCTCACCGCCGTCCTCGCAACCGGTGTCCTCGTGGCCGGCGCCGCCAACCTCCACGCCGCCGTCCTCGACACGCCCTCGGTGCCCTCGGTCCTGCAGCTGGTCAACAACGTCCTCCCCGGCCTCGACAAGCTCCTCGCCACGGCCCTCCCCGCGGCGTCGACCCCTCTCCAGATCGGCGTCGGGCTCGCTCCCACCGATCCCGCGGGCGAGGAGGCCCTCTTCAACGCCCTCTATGACCCGTCGAGCCCCCTCTACCACCAGTTCCTGACCCCCGACCAGATCGGGTCGCGCTTCGGCGCCGCGCCCGACCGGGTGAGCGCGGCGGTCTCCTGGCTGCGCAGCGGCGGGCTCGAGGTCGACCACGTCGGCGCCGGCGGCACCTTCATCGAGGCGGTGGGCTCGGTCGGCCAGGTCGACCGGCTGATGGACACCACGATCCAGACCTACACCGCGGGGGGCACGACCTTCCTCGCCAACGACCGGGCCCCGAGCGTCCCCGGCGCCCTCGGCCTGGTCTCGGTGCTCGGGCTCAACACCCTGCAGCACTTCTCCACCCCGCACAGCAGCACCGCTGCGGCCTCCGGGCAGACCACGGCGAAGCCGACCCCGGCGCCGCTCGGCCTGTACACCGACAGCTACACCCCGCAGGACCTGTGGTCGCTCTACGACCAGCCCGCCGCCAACCAGGGACAGGGCCAGTCGATGGCGATCTTCGGGGCCGGCGCCACCGACCCGGTGATCGCCAACCTCCGCCGCTTCGAGGACCTCAACCACCTCCCCCACACCCCGATCGTGGTCAAGCGCACCGGCTCGGGGCCCTGGATCGACAACTCCGGCGAGGGCGAGTGGGACCTCGACACCCAGGCGAGCACCGGCATGTCGCCGCAGGTGCGCGAGGAGCAGCTGTACTTCGGCTCCTCGCTCAGCGACGCCGAGGTGGCGACGATGTTCTCGACCTGGGTGAGCGACCCCGAGGGTCCCCGCCAGGCGAGCGCCTCCTTCGGCGAGTGCGAGACCGACCCGTTGAACTTCCTGGTCGGCAACCCGCTGCTCAACCCGCTCCCCAACGCCGGGCAGCAGCTCGGGAACAACCTCGAGCCGGTCGCCGACCAGACCCTGCTCCAGGCGACGCTCGAGGGCCGCACCCTCTTCGTCTCCACCGGCGACACCGGCAGCTCCTGCCCGCTCGCCGTGCTCCCCATCATCGGCGCCGGCAACGGCGTCCTCAACCAGGTCATCCCGCTCCAGAACTACCCCGCGGCGAGCCGCTACGTCGTCGCCGTCGGCGGCACCGTGCTCTACGCGAAGGAGGGCACCTCTCCGAAGCAGCGTGCGCTCGAGTACGCGTGGCCCTTCGGCGGCGGCGGCTCCGCCCTCTTCATCCCCGAGCCCGACTACCAGAGGAAGGTGGCGTCGGTGAGCCACCCGTGCGTGGCCAGCAGCGCCCTGCAGCTCTTCGCGCTCGGGACGATGTGCCGCGGCCTCCCCGACGTCGCCGCGCTCTCCGGCGACGTCATCAGCAACGGCTACACGATGCACCTCGGGCGGAACCAGCCTCTCGGCGCCGCTGTGGCAGGGGATGTGGACCCGGATCCAGGCGGCGGCGCCCGATCAGCGCCACGGCGCCGGCTTCGCCAATCCGGCGCTCTACGCGGTGGGCACCGGCCCGCACTACGCGCAGGACTTCCACGACATCACCGTGGGCACCAACGGGCTGTACCTGGCGAAGCCCGGCTGGGACTATGTCTCCGGCTTCGGCACCCCGAGCCTCACCAACCTGATGACCGACATCGACGGGACCACGACGCCGGCGACGACCGCGGGACCGGCGGCGGTGCCCGCCCCGCCGCTGGCGAGCCCATGCGGGCTCGACTTCGCCAGCCCGGCCGGGAACGCGAGCGATCCGCTCACCGCGGGGCAGGACCCGCA
>VBHE01000131.1 GCA_005889515.1 Chloroflexota bacterium
CTGCTCGCCCACGGGGTCGCCACCTCGATCACCCACCAGCTCGCGGTCCTCTTCCCGGTGGCGCTGCTGGTGATGCTGCTCCTGCTCATCGGAGCCCGGCGGGTGCGGGGCCGGCTCTGGACGCTGCCCGCCGCGGTCGCCGCGGCGCTGCTCACCTTCGGCGTCACCCTGCTCGCGGGGACGCCGCTGACCCCCGCCGTGCTCGCCGGCGTCCCCGTGCTCGTGGGCCTCGGCGTCGACTACGCGGTGCAGCTCGTCTCCCGTTTCGCCGAGGAGCGTGGCCGTGGGGTCGACCTCGACCAGGCGCTCCGGGCGACGCTGGCGAGCAGCGGCCGCGCGACCCTCGTCGCCGCCCTGGCGATGGCCGGCGGCCTGGGCGCGCTCGCGGTGCTCGCCGGCGTCGACGCGGGGCCGCTGGTGGCGGTGCCGCTCGTCGCCGAGTTCGCGGTGGTGGTGCTCATCGGCGTCGCCACCGCCTGGCTCGCAGCGGTGCTCATCGCCCTTCCCGCCGCAGCCTGGGCGGAGCGGCGGCGGCCCGCTCCCACCCGCGCAGAGACCCCGCCCCGCCCCGCCACCCGCACCCTGGCGCTCGCGGCGCGCTGGCCGGTCGTCCTCGTCCCCGCCGCCGCGCTCGCGCTCGGCGGCTGGGCGCTGCTCGGGTCGACCCCGGTGCAGACCGAGGTCGAGCGGCTGCTCGCGCCGTCGCTCCAGGAGCTGCGCGACCTGCAGACGGTGCGCGCCCAGACCGGGTACGCGAACGAGGTGGACATCCTCCTCGAGGGACAGGTCACCGACCAGAACGCCCTGCTCTACCAACGCGACGCCTCGCGGGACCTCCGCTGCAACTACGGCGGCGGCGTCGCCCAGGTGACCTCGATCGCCGACGTCATCCTCGGCAACGGCGCGACCTCGGTGCAGACCCCGGCGCCCCAGCCCTGCGCCGCCGCGCCGGCGCCGCTGCCCTCGCCGTCGCCCTCGCCCTCGGCCTCACCGTCGGCCTCATCGTCCGCCACCCCGAAGGGCAGCCCGTCGGGCGCGCTCCCGCCCGGCGACGTGATCCGGGCGGCGGGGACCGCCTCCGCGCCGCCGGCCACGCCGTCGGCCTCCCCGGCGCCGGCGTCGCCGGGGGCGGCGGCTCCGACCCCGACGCCCTCCGGCGCGGCCACGACACCGTCGGGGCCACCTCAGACGTCGGTGATCTGCGAGCTGCGGCTCCTCGCCCCGGTCAGCCGCAGCCTGGTCGGCGGCATCCGTCTCGACACCCCGCCGTGCCCGCCCGTCGATCCCATCACCTTCACCCCGCTGAGCGCCGACACCACCGCGTCGGGCGCCCCGGCGGCGATCGACCCGCGCTCGGCGCGCATCGTGATGGCGACCCGGATCACCTCGGCCTCGGACCTGGCCCGGCTCGTCGACCAGGTCCGCAGCGACGTCGCCCGCAGCCGCCCGGGGGTGCTGAGCACCGCGGAGCCAAGCGGGCTCACGCCGCTCGCCGTCCAGGCGTACGACACCCTCACCTCGCGGGCGCTCGTGCTCAACCTCGTCCCCGTCGCCGCGGTCGCCCTGCTCCTGCTCGTGCTGCTCCGCCAGCCCCGGCGGGCCCTGCTCCCCGTCCTTCCCACCGCGCTCGCCGCGGGCTGGGCGCCGCTGGTCGTGCGCCTGCTCGGCCGCCTGCCGGGGGACGTCGGGACCACCCTCGGCTCCCTGAACCCGCTCACCGTGGTGCTCGGCGCCCTCGTCGTCGCACTCGGCACCGAGTTCGGCGTGGTGCTGCTCGAGCGCTTCCACGAGGAGCGCTGGCGGGGGCTCGAGCCCGGCGAGGCGGCGGCGGTGGCTCTCGGCGGGGTGGGCCGCGCGATCGGCGTCTCGGCCCTCACTCTCGGCGCCGGCTTCGCCGTCCTCGCGCTCAGCGGCCTGCTCCCCGGGAGCATCCCGCTGATCGCCGACTTCGGCCTCGCCGTGGTCATCGAGCTCGCCCTCGCCGTCGTCGCCGTGGTCGCGGTGATGCTCCCCCTCGCCGTCGCCCTCGAGCAGCGCTCGCCGCTTCCGGCCCGGGCGGTCGCGGTCCCCGAGCCGGTCGTGGAGGAGCTCCCCCCGCCCCGGCCCTCGGAGCCGGTGAGCGGCCCGCCCGCCGAGCCCGGGGAGGTCGAGGAGCCGGAGGTGACGCCGCCGGCCGCGGAGCCCGCCGCCGGCGCCGAGCCGCAGACCGCCGGTCCGCGCCTGCCCTCGATCTCGGGGCGCCGTCGCTCCCCCGGCGCGCCCGCGACGCCCAGCCCCGCAGAGGAGCCGCCGCCGGGACCCGCGACCCCGCGCCTGCCCGGGATCTCCGGCCGCCGCCGCCAGCCCGCTCCCGAGCCGCCACCTCCCGATCCCGACCCCGAGGCGCCCGCCGAGGAGTAGCCGGGCTCAGCCGGTGCCGGCGCCGTGGAGGACCGCGCCGGCGATGAGCAGCACCATCAGCAGCGTCGCCACCACCGCGAGCGGCGCGAGCGCCGCCGCGAGCGCGCTCGCCGCGGGCAGGTCGTACACCGCGCGGACGGCAACCGTCACCACCACGACGAACCAGGCGAGAAGCGCGAAGTCGAGGAAGCCGATCGCGTTCCCCGCGTCGCTGGCGGGCATCCCCGCGGCCCGGTCGACATACGCCTGCACGAGCCGGACCACACCGAAGACGACGAGCAGCGGCCACGCGTAGGCGCTCACCTCGAGGTAGCGCCGCCGCCGCCCCGGCCGGCCCATGAGCTGGGCCACGGCGTCGACCACCAGGGCGTCGATCACCCAGAAGCCGGCGAAGAGCACCGGGAGGACGACCGAGGCGCCGATGTCGGCGCCGCGCTGAGCGCCCTGCTCGGGCTCGACCGCCACGCCCGCGAGCGACAGCCCGAGCGAGGCGAGACCGGTGGCGATCACCAGCACCGCCGCCAGCGGGAGCGGCCTCCCCTCGGCGAGCAGGGGCGCGCGCCGCCAGGGACGCAGGGTCATGCCGGCGACGTCACCGATGAGCATTGGCGAGGCCGTGTGCTCAGCCGCAGCCGTTGACGCCGAGCTTGGCGCCGAGGGTGTCGCGGTCGGCGGCCGCCTGGGGCGCGGTCTCGAAGGCGGCGGTCGTGAACGCCTGGGGGTCCGCGCGACGCGCGGCGTCGCCGGCGCCGGCGAGGTCGGCGATGAAGCCGTCGAGCGCGCCGAGCCACTCCCTTGCCAGGTCGCGCTCGTCGTCGGGGACCGGCAGCGCGTGGAGCTTCGCCGCCGCGCCGCGGAGGATGGACACGTTGTGGTCGAGGAAGGCCGCAGCCGCGGGCAGGTCCTGCGGCCGTGGACGCGCCCCCGGGTCGCGGAAGCTGCGCGGCAGCGGCCCGGAGGACTGGAGGTCGGTGGCGAGCTGGGCGCAGATGCCGTTGGCGGCGTTGGCGAAGTCGCCGGAGGTGGTCTGCGGGCTGCCGCAGGCGACCAGGGTCCCCGCCACGCCCGCGATCACCGCCGCCCTCACACCCTCACCGCTCCCGGTCACGCCGCCAGATCGGCGCAGTGTACGCGCGCCACAGCGGCCCTTCCAAGCAGCGGGGGCCTCGCATAGGGCGCCATGTCGCATGCCTGCGACGCAGGCCCCTCCTAGGATCCGATCACATGGAGCCAGGCCTCGACGGGTGCACCGTGGCGCTGATGCAGACCCGCCATGCCGGTGAGCTGGCGGCGCTCGTCGAGCGTCATGGCGGCGTCCCCGTCGCCGCCCCCTGCCTGCGCGAGGCCGCGGTCGAGGACGCGGCGCCGCTCGACGCCGCGATCCGCGCCACGGTCGCGGCGCCGCTCGACCTCGCGGTCTTCCAGACCGGGGTCGGCACCGATCGATTCCTCACAGCCGCCACCGCCGCCGGCCAGGTCGCGGCGGTGGCGGCGCGACTCGAGGACGCGGTGGTCCTCGCCCGTGGACCCAAGCCGCTCGCCGTCCTGCTCCGCAACCGCATCCGCGTCGACCGGCGGACCTCCGAGCCGCACACCACCGCCGAGGTCGTGGGGCTGGTGGAGGAGGACCTCCGCGGCCGCCGGGTCCTGCTCCAGCACTACGGCTCGCCGAACGTCGACCTCGCCGCGCTGCTCCGCGGTCGTGGCGCCGAGCTCATCGAGATCAGCACCTATCACTGGCGGCTGCCGCACGACCTCGAGCCCATCCGCCGCTTCCTGGTGCGCCTCGAGGCGCGCGAGCTCGACCTCACCGTCTTCACCAGCGCGTCCCAGGTCGACAACCTCTTCCACGTCGCCGAGCTCGAGGGAGTCGACGACCGGCTCGCGACCTGGCTCGCCGAGCGCACCGATGTCGCCGCGGTGGGGCCGGTCTGCGCCGCCGCGCTGCGCGCCCGCGGGGTGCCCGTCCGGGTCGAGCCGGTACGGCCGAAGATGGTCCCGCTCGTCCGCGCCCTCTGCGACCACGTCGCCACCGGCGCCCGCGCCGCCGGCCCGCGCTGACCTCCGCGAAACGCCCGCGCCCACCGGCGCGTTCGAACCTGACACGATGTCGAACATGCAGGAGCTGGAGGTCGCCGCCATCCGCGAGCGTGGCTGGCGCGACGTCGCCGAGACCGGAGACCCGGCCTACCGGGTTCTCCTCGCCAGTGTGCGCTGCCGCGGCGTCCTCGAGCCGCTCGTGGTGTGCGCCCATCCGGAGGGCGGCTACCAGGTCGTCAGCGGGGCGCGGCGGCTCCAGGCGGCGCGGGAGGCGGGCTGCACGACGGTGCCTGCCGTGGTCCGCGACCGCGGCGAGGCGGAG
>VBHE01000132.1:0-1871 GCA_005889515.1 Chloroflexota bacterium
GCCCTAGAATCCACCGGCCCACGCAGCGCAGGAGCCCGGTCGGCGCGCGTGGGACCAGAGGGAGGTGCATCGCCATGAAGCCGTCGAGGAGTCTCCTCCTCCTCGCCATCGCCGGGGTGGTCGCCGCCTGTGGCGGCAACGCCGCCTCCCAGGTGGCCTTCAACTCCCGCTTCGCCCAGTGCGGCCCCAGGGGCCAGGCCGTCTACGACTATCTCCGCTCCGGGGTCGACAGCTCCGGCGACCACAACCTCGACGTCGGCTTCGCGGACCAGCGCGCCTCCATCCTCAAGCAGCCCGACACCGCCCAGGACGGGCTGATGCGCGCCGCCGCCCAGAAGCAGGTGACCGCCTGTGAGCAGGCCGCGGCGCCGAGCCTCGCCATCCCGGTCGGTCCGGGGGTCACCTCCGACACCATCACCCTCGGCCTCATCACCGACCTCAGCGGGATCTTCGCCAGCTACGGCAAGACCGTGCTCCGCGGCAGCCAGCTCTTCTGGAACGACCAGAACAAGAAGGGCGGGGTCTGCGGCCGCAAGGTGGAGCTGCTGGTCAAGGACCACGGCTACAACGTGCAGAACGCCGTCGGCCTCTATGTCGGCATGCAGCCCAAGGTGCTCGCCTTCCAGCAGCTGCTCGGCTCCCCGGAGGTCGCCGCCGTGCTCGGCAGCATCGGCACCGACCAGGTGCTCACCATGCCGGTGTCCTGGTCCTCCAAGCTGCTCAGCAACCCCTACATCGTCCTCACCGGCACCACCTACGACCTGGAGATGATCAACGGGGTCGAGTGGCTGATGCGCAACAAGGGGCTGCGCAGCGGCGAGAGGATCGGCGACATCTACCTCGAGGGCGAGTTCGGCGAGAACGCGCTCGCCGGCACCCGGGCGGCGGCGGCCGCCAACCACCTCACCGTCGTCGAGCAGCGGATCCACTCGACCGACAAGGACCTCAGCGCCCAGGTGCAGGCCCTCAAGGCGGCCGGCGCCCACTTCACCGCCATGACCAGCACCCCCGCCCAGGTGGCGTCGGTGGCGGCGGCGGCGGCGGCGCTGCACTACGACCTCACCATCATCGGCTCCAACCCCACCTTCGACCCCTCGATCCTCACCGGGCCGGCGGGGCCGACGCTCTCGCAGAGCTTCTACGTGGTCCAGTCGTACTCGCCCTACTCCGGCGACGGCGTCGGGCCGGCGACGGTGCGCAGCGAGTACGCCGCCGCCTACCCCAACCGGCCGGTGGCCGCGAGCAGCCCGGACTACGGCTACGGCACCGCCGAGATCATGTACCGGATCCTCGACGCCGCCTGCCGGAACGGCTCGCTGGAGCGGCCGGCGCTGCTCAAGGCCTTCCACACCCTGAACGCCGTGGACACCGAGGGGCTGATCGCCCCGCTCAACTACAGCTCCCCCACGCAGCCGCCGGCGCGCCAGGTCCTCATCGCCCAACCCGACGCCCAGTCGCCGGGCGGCCTCAAGGTCCTCCAGCCCTTCTTCTCGACGCCCACCGCCCAGACCTTCCAGCCGAGCTGACCGGGCCGGCGAGGCCGCCGTCCTCGCCACCTCTGGCAGAAACTCGGAGACTGCGGTACTATGCGCGTCCCGCCGCACGTGGCGGCGTGCGGCGGGACTCCGAGCACCGCTTGCCGGGAAGGGGCGCGAACGGCCGTAAGTGCCGTTCCTGCCATCAACGCGGCTGCCGGCCGCCGGAGCAGGGTCAGCCCGCGAGCTCGCGGCGGGCGAGCGCCATCTTGTGAACCTCGTCGGGGCCGTCGGCGAGCCGCAGCGCCCGCGCCCAGGCGTACATCTGGGCCAGCGGGAAGTCGCCGCTCATCCCCCCGGCGCCGTGGGCCTGGATGGCGCGGTCGATCACGTGGC
>VBHE01000132.1:1876-4093 GCA_005889515.1 Chloroflexota bacterium
CGAGATCTCCACCCGGGCCCCTCGGGCGCCGACGGTGTCCATCAGCCAGGCCGCCTTGAGCACGAGCAGCCGCGCCTGCTCGATCTCGATCCGCGACTCGGCGATCCAGTCCTGGATCACCCCCTGGTCCGCGAGCGGGCGGCCGAAGGCGACCCGGTTGCGCACCCGCTCGCGCATCAGATCGAAGGCGCGCTCGGCCATGCCGATGGCGCGCATGCAGTGGTGGATGCGCCCCGGTCCGAGCCGGGCCTGGGCGATGGCGAAGCCTCCGCCCTCGGCGCCGAGGACGTTGGCGACGGGGACGCGAACGCCCTCGTAGTAGACCTCGCAGTGGCCGTGACCCTCGTCGTAGCCCATCACCGACAGGGTGCGCACCACCCGCACCCCGGGGGTGTCCACGGGCACCAGGACCATCGTCTGCTGGCGGTGGGACTCGGCGTCGGGGTCGGTCTTCCCCATGAAGATGATGACCTTGCAGCGGGGGTCGGCGATCCCGCTCGTCCACCACTTGTGCCCGGTGATGACGTACTCGTCGCCCTCGCGGACGATCCGGCTGCGGATGTTGGTCGCGTCGCTGCTCGCGACCTCCGGCTCGGTCATCGAGAAGCAGGAGCGGATCTCGCCGTCGAGGAGCGGCCGCAGCCAGCGCTCCTGCTGCTCGGGGGTGCCGAACTGGGCGAGGATCTCCATGTTCCCGGTGTCGGGCGCCTGGCAGTTCAGCGCCTCGGGGGCGAGGAAGGAGCTGCGCCCGGTGATCTCGGCGAGCGGCGCGTACTCGAGATTGGTGAGCCCCGCGCCCCAGTGCGGGTCGGGGAGGAAGAGGTTCCAGAGGCCGCGGCGCCGCGCCTCGGCCTTGAGGTCCTCCATGATCGGCGGGCTGAGGTGGCGGTCACCCTGGGCCGCGACCTGCTCGTGGTGGACCGCCTCCGCCGGGTAGACGTGACGGTCCATGAAGTCGAGCAGCTCCGCGCGCAGCTCCTCGACCCGGGCGCTGTATCCGAAGTCCATGGCGACTCCCCTGGGCGTGAACCGCCCAATGGTAGGAGGAGCGTCAGGCGGGACGGCGGCGGTCGCGGAGCTCGACGCCGCCGATGGAGGCCGCGGCGAGGGCGACGCCGATCAGCCCGGCCGGGCCGGCGCCACCGCCACCGCCGGTCCCGCCACCGCCGCCGCCTCCGGGGCCGGTGGACGCGGCCGGCCTGATCCCGAGGCCGAGGCCGGTCGCGGGCGCCGAGGTGGGCGCGGACGTCGAGGGCGCCGCGGCCGGGGTCCCCGGCGCGGGAAGCGCCGAGTAGGGGGCGATCACCCCGTTCGGGGAGACGATCTTGGGAAGGGGCGGGGCCGTGCCCACCGGCACCGTGATGAAGGTGGGGGCGGTGAGCGCGGGGATGGACGCGTGGATGTCGGGCGCGCTGACATGGACCGGGGCGTCGTGCGAGGGCTTCGGCACCGGCGCGGAGGTGAGCACCGGTGTCGGCGCCGGGGTGGGGACCGGGGTCGGGACGGGGGTGGGCACCGGCGTCGGCGCGGGCGTCGGCGTCGGACGTGCCGAGGGGGTGTGGGCCGCCGAGCTCACCGCCCGGGCGGTGACCACGGTGCCCGAGCAGGCGCCGGCGGCGAGGAGGGCGGCCGCCCAGGCTCCCGCGAGCAACCCGAGGGATGCCCTGGAGGCTGGCAGTCTCATCGTCTCCCTTCCTTGGCCGTTTCGGATGGGTCGCGTCGCGACCGCTCGGCCCCGCTCGCGGGGCACGTGGAGCGTCACCCCACTGCTGTCACAACGGCGGCGGGGCGCCGTTCTTGTGATCGGCGGCGCCCGCCGCGGCCGGTCCCGCACCCCGCGTGAGGGGGAGACGGGAAAAGAGCCCCGGGTCACGCCCCGGGGCTCCCCTTCCCCCCGACTCACGGCAGGGCTCCCGGAGGGTGGCCACGACGGCCACGCTCCGGATCGAGTGACTGTGCACCCGGGCAGCCCGCACGGCGACTTCAACGAGGCTTTTTCACAAGTCTTGCAGTCACCATTGGCGCGAATTCGCGAGATGACGTGCAATCGTCGCGTGCGTCGCGACTGCAGTCCTCGAGGCTGTCGTGGGCCTCGTGGGGAATGTGACGTTCGCGGGCTGTGGGGCTACCGCAGGACGACGATCTTGCCGAGGGCCCGCCGCTCGGCGAGCATGGCGATCCCCTCGGGGGCGTCGCCGAATGCGAGCTCGGCGCCGA
>VBHE01000132.1:4120-12487 GCA_005889515.1 Chloroflexota bacterium
CCGGCGGTAGAGGCCCCAGTGCACCCCGACCACCGAGTAGTTCTTGATCAGGACGTGGTTTACGGGGGCGTCGGGGATGCGCCCGCCGGCGAACCCGATCACGAGGATCCGCCCCTCGAAGGCGATGCAGCGCCGTGAGCGGTCGAAGACGTCGCCGCCCACCGGGTCGTAGATCACGTCGGCGCCGCGCCCCCGGGTCAGCTCCTTGACCACCTCGACGAAGTCCGCGGCGGTGTTGTCGATCGCGGCGTCCGCGCCCATCCGGCGGCACACCTCGGCGCGCTCGGGCCCCGAGGCGGTGGCGATCACCCGAGCGCCGGCGGCGCAGCCGAGCTGGATCGCCGCCGAGCCGACCCCACCCGCACCGCCGTGGACCAGGAGGGTCTCGCCGGGGCGCAGCCGGGCGCGGCGGTGGAGGGCGAGGTGCCCGGTGCCGTAGGTGATGAGCATCGCCGCCGCGACCGCCGCCGGCATCGTGTCCGGCACCGGCATCACGTCGATCGCGGCGACGCAGACCCGCTCCGCGAGCCCGCCGCGTGGAGGGCTGGCGATCGCCGCCACCCGCTGGCCGACCTTCAGCCCCGCCCCCGAACCGGTGGCGACGACCCGGCCGGCGACCTCGAGACCGGGGGTGAAGGGCAGCGAGGGGCGGTCCTGGTACTGGCCGCGGAGGAGGAGGACGTCGGGAAAGTTGAGCCCGACCGCCTCGACCTCGACCACCACCTCCCCCGGACCGGGCGCCGGCTCCTCGACGTCCTCGAGACGCAGCACGTCGGTGGCCTCCCCCAGCTCGTGCGCGCGCCAGGCGCGCATCGTCGCGGTCACGACGCCGCCTCCAGGACCATGACGCAGCTCACGATCCCCGGACCGCCGAGAGTGTGGCAGAGGCCCCGCCGCGCCCCCTCGACCTGGCGGTCGCCGGCGCGGCCGAGGAGCTGGTCGACGACGTCGGCGACCATCCGCACCCCGGTGGCGCCGAATCTCGCCGCCGAGACGGGTGCGCCCCTCGGCCGCCATCCTGCCGCCCTGACCGCGCCCGCAGAGACCGAGGTCCTCGTAGTTCACGAGCTCGGTGATCGTGAAGCAGTCGTGGCACTCGGCGACGTCGAGGTCGCGCACCGGCTCGTCGATCCCCGCCTGGGCGTACGCCTGGGCGGCGGCCGCGCGGGTCGCGGGGAAGCCGAGGAAGTCCGATTCGGGGTCGAACTGGGTCGTGAAGTAGCCGCCGTGGGCGGCGAGCCCCATCCCGGTGAGCAGCGCGTAGGGGCGCCCGGTCCGCTCCGCCGCCTCGCGGGACATCAGCACCGCGCCGGCGGCGCCGTCGGTCGTCGGGCAGCAGTCATAGAGGCCGAGCGGGGAGGCGACCATCGGGGCCCTGGCCCACTGCTCCTCGGTGATCGCCTTGCGGAAGTGTGCCCGGGGGTTGCGCGCGCCGTTCTCGTGGTTCTTGAGGGCGACGGCGGCGAGCACCTCGCGGTCGTACCCGTGGACCTCGAGGTAGCGCGTCCCGAGGAGCGCGAACTGCCCCGGGGCAGTGCGCCCCTTGGCGAGGAGCGGATGGGTCTCGAGGATGTGCCGGGCGAGCAGCGAGCCGCGCGCGGGCACGTCGCGCATCTTCTCGGCGCCGACCACCAGCGCGGTGTCGTACATCCCCGAGCCGATGGCGAGCGCCGCGGCGCGCACCGCCTCCATCCCGGTGGTGCAGTAGTTGGCGACACGGGTGGCAGGAATGCCGCGAAGGCCGAGGGGCTCGGCGAGGTCGGTGCCGGCGTCGCCGGCGAGCGCGCTCACCCCCGGAGTGGCGGTGCCCAGCCAGGCGGCCTCGACCTCGTCACGCGCGACCCCGGCGTCGTCGAGGGCGGCGAGCCCGGCCTCGCAGACCAGCTCGTGGTACCCGCGGTCGAAGAGCTCGCCGAAGCGCGTCTCGCCGACGCCGACGACCGCCACCTCGCGGGCCAGGCGTCCGCTCACGATGCTTCCTCCGTCGGGAGCAGCTTCCAGAAGTAGTGGGCGAGACCACCGCCGTCGTGGAGGCGGCGGAGCACCAGGCGCACCGGCATCCCGGCGTGGACCGGCCCGGGCGGGGCCGCGGCCAGCTGGCCGAAGAAGCGTCCCCCGCCCTCCATCTCGGCGACCGCCATCACCGTCGGCGGCTCCGGGCTCGGGAAGACGTGGTCCTCGGTCCAGGTGACCACCCGGCCGCGGCGGGCCAGCCGCCGCTCGACGAGCTCGCGACCGCCGCAGGAGGTGCACAGGGGGCGGCGCGGATAGGCGAACCAGCCGCAGGCGGGGCACTCGCTGCCGACCAGCCGCAGCTCGTCGCCGCCCTCGCGCCAGAGCAGGGCCGTCGAGGAGTAGGGGTTGAGCGGCTCCGCGCCGAGGCGGCCGCGCAGCCGCAGGAAGCGAGCATAGGACGGGATCTCCTCGCCCCCGGGGGCCTCGAGCCCGCTCCCACCGCCGGCCCGCCAGGCCTCGACCCCGGCCGCCACCCGCCACAGCAGCGCATCGGCGCCCCCGCCGGCGGTCGCCACCTGGACCACGAGGTCGCCGGGCGCGGCCCGGTCGAGGGCGGCGGCGAACGCCACCCAGGGGGACGCGCTGCCGCAGTCGCCGGCGGCCGCGAGCGCGCGAACCGACGCCTCGGTCGCCCCGGCGGGCACCCCGGCGGCCTCGACCGCCTGGGCGAGCAGCCGCTGCTCGGCGGTGCCCGCGGCCACCGCGCTCAGATGGCCGGGATCGATCCCGGCCTCCGCGCAGACCCGCTCCACCGCGGCGCGCACTCCCGGCCCCAGGGTCAGGCGGGGGGCGAAGGCGGGGTCGGCCCGGCGAACGTCCTCCTCGCCACTGGGGCGCCAGGCGTCGGGGAGGTCGCCCGCCACCGAGGCGGAGCCGAGCAGCTCGGCGAGGTCGCTCGCGGCCGCGGGCCCCAGCCGGGCGGCGGCGCCGGCGTCGCCGAGGACGGGCTCGAGGTCGCTCCCGGGCTCGGCGTCGCGACGGTCGGCGGCGGCGACGAGCACCTCTGCGCCGTGGGCGCGGACCCGGTCGGCGGCGATGAGCGCCGCGGCGGCGCCGGAGCGGAGCGAGCCGCCGAGGTCGGCGGTGAGCAGGCCGGGGCCGAGGTCGAGGACGGCGCAGAGCACCGAGCTGGTGGCGCGCTCGGCGTCGGGCGCGGTCGTGCCCGCCACGTAGAGCGCGCCGGCCCCGGCGGTCGGGAGCCGGTCCAGGGCGTCCGCGGCGAGGGTGAGGCTGTCCTCGTCGTGCCCGGCGACCGGGCGGGACCCCGGCCCCGCTCGCCGGCCCCAGGCCCGCGACCACTCGGCGCGGCCGAGGCGCCAGCGGGGCAGAGCGACGGTGAGCGCGCGCAGACCCGCACCCGGAACGCTCATGTGAGCCCGCTCCTCCACTCCACGGCGGCCCCGCCGCCCGGCGCCACCATCTCCCGGACGTCGCGGTCGCACCCATCATATCCCCCACCCACCCACCCCCTATCGGCAAGCCACCCTCGATCGGGCGCCGGGGCCGGAGTTGACCGCCGCGCCGCCGCCACCGCGCCCGGTCGCGACGGCGGCTCGCGGTGCTCTGCGCGGTGGCCCTGGGCGGCGCCTCGATCGCCGTGGCCGCCGTCGCCGCGAGCGGCTCGGGACCGGCCGCCCGGCATCCCCTGGTCGCCTCCACCAGGCGGGAGCCCGCGGACGCTCCGGTCACCCCGGACGCGACCCCCGAGTCCGACGGCGCGGCCGACCCGGAGGACGTCACCGCCACCTCGAGCGCCCGGCCCGCCACAGCCCCTCCCCAGGACGCAGCCCCGGGGCACAGCCAGGGTGGCGCCGCGCCGCCGCCGCCGCGCGCCGGGCCCTTGGTGAACGTCCCGATCCTCCTCTACCACTACATCCGCGGCAATCCACGGGCGAGCGACCGCGAGGGCTTCCGCCTCTCGGTCACCCCGGCGAACCTCGAGCAGCAGATGGGTCTGCTCGCCGCCGACGGGGCGCACACCGTCTCCCTCGACGACGTCATGCGGGCACTGAGCGGCGGCCCGCCGCTGCCCGCGCGTCCGGTGGTGCTCACCTTCGACGACGGCCACGACGACTTCGCCTTCCGGGCGGTGCCGGTGCTCCAGTCGTACGGCTTCTCCGCCACCGCCTTCGTGGTGCCGGGATTCCTGGGACGATCGAGCTACCTGAGCCTCGCCCAGCTGCACGGCGTGGTCGCCGCGGGGATGACGATCGGGGCCCACACCATGCACCACGTCGACCTCGCGGCGGTGGCGGCGTCGGTGGCGACGGACGAGATCTCCCGGTCGCGCACGGTGCTCCAGGCGCTCACCGGACAGCAGGTCCTCGACTTCGCCTATCCCTACGGGATCTTCACCGCCCGGGTCATCGGGATGGTGCGGCAGGCGGGTTTCCGCGACGCGAGCACCACCGAGCCGGGGACGCGCCAGTACGCCTCACAGCCCTTCCTGCTGCGCCGCATCGAGGTGAGCGGCTACGACACCCTGAGCTCGTTCGCCCGCAAGGCGGGGCTGCCGCCGCCGCCGCGCGGATTCGTCCCGCCCTCGCCCTCCGCGTCGCCGCCGGGCTCCCCGTCGCCGTCGCCGTCGCCGTCGCCGAGCGCCACCGCGGACATCCGCCCGCTCGGTCAGTAGGGCGACGCGTCGCCGAACATCTCCGGGAGCCGTTGGGCGAGGGGGAAGTCGCCGTCGATCCCGAGCTGGCCGTCGACCAGCGCCCGGTTCGAGCTCAGCTCGCCGGCGGCGATGCGGACGAAGACGGCGACCGGCATGCGGAAGGTGATCGCCGGCGCGGGGGCCAGCCCGCGGTGGGCCCGGGCGGCGCCGCCGGCGACGCGCACGAACCAGGGCCGGGCCCCGTCGGCGCCGTCGAGCACGTACTGGATGTCGCCGTGGAAGCCGCCGGCGTGCTCGGGACGGAAGTTGCGCGCCATGCCGTTGAAGAGCATCCAGAGGCCGGCGGGCGAGCCGGCGGTCCGGCTCAGCGCGGCGTCGCTCCGCCCCCGGACCGCGCGGGAGAGCGCCGCCCGGGTCGCCGAGCGCCCCGCCCTCGCCGCCGCCCGGCGCAGGTGGGTCCGGCCGTCGACGGACGCGGTGGCGTGCGACCACGGCTCGCCGGTGGTGCTCACCACGTAGGCGGGGTCGACCGACTCCGGGGGTCGCGGCGGCGGACGCCGCGCCAGCGCACGCTCGCAGTGCTCGGCGAGCCGCTCGCGCCGTCTCGCATCCTCGGCGTCGGCCTCCTCCGCGAACCCGGGAAGCACCTCGCGCCCGAAGAGCTCGAGGGACTCGCAGATGTGCTCGTGGCGGTTGCGCCCCGACTGGGAGACGAGGATCACCTGGTTGACGCCCGCGGCCTGGTAGCGCTCGAGCAGCCCGCGGACCTGCGCCGGGGTCCCGATGGCGCCACGGAGCGATCCCATCCCCCGCTCCAGCAGCTTCATCCCGAGCGGCGCGTCCTCGGCGTTGACGATCTCCCGGGTGAAGCCGCGGCGGCCGCGGTTGCTGCCGAACTCGTCCCAGACGCTGGTCCGCGCCGGGCGGTGGTCGCCGAAGACGTAGTAGTGGGCGAGCGAGTAGCCGAAGAAGTGGGCGCCGTCGATTCCCCGCTCGATCGCCGTCTGCTCGTCCTGGTGGCACATGAAGGGCAGCACCACGGCGACGTTGGGGTTGACCGCGAAGCCGGCGGGCACGCACTCGTCGGAGGCGAGGATGGCGTGGTAGTCGTCGACCCAGCGGCGCGCCTCCTCGGGCTCGACGAAGGAGAAGGCGAGGGCGCCGATCCCGCGGCGGGCGGCGAGCAGGATGGTGTCGCGGCGGCTGCAGGCAACCCAGAGCGGAGGGTGCGGCTTCTGCTTGGGCTTGGGCACGACGTTGCGCGGCGGCACCGAGAGGAAGCGGCCGCGATGCCCGGCGAAGGGCTCCTCGACCATCATCCGGGTGACCACGTCGAGCGCCTCGGTCCACTGGGCGCGCTTCGACTCGCGGTCGACGCCGAAGCCGCCCAGCTCCATCTGCGAGCTCGACTCGCCGGTGCCGAAGTCGACGCGGCCACCGCTGAGCAGGTCGAGGGTGGCGATGAGCTCCGCCACCCGCGCCGGGTGGTTGAAGCCCGGGGGCAGCTGGACGATGCCGTGGCCGAGGCGGATGCGCCGGGTGCGCTGGCTGGCGGCGGCGAGGAAGACCTCGGGCGCCGAGGAGTGCGAGTACTCCTCGAGGAAGTGGTGCTCGACCTCCCAGACGTGGTCGATGCCGATGCGGTCGGCGAGCTCCACCTGCTCGAGGGCGTCATTGAGGAGCCTCTCCTCCGCCCCCTCCTCCCACGGCCGCGGCAGCTGGTGCTCGTAGAAGATCCCGAACCGCATGCGGGTATCGTAGTGCCCCTCCGGCAACAGGCTGGACCAGCGGAGGGCAGGCTGATGGACGGCGGCACCGCCACCCGGCGCAGGACGCGAAGCCAGAACGGGAAGGCGCGGGCGTCCGCCCCGGCCGAGGGCGCCCGGACGGCGCGCGCCGCCGCGCCCGGGTCCCAGAGCCCGACGCCCGTGGCGGAGTCCGTCGAGGAGCGCGCCAGCGAGTCGATCCTCGGCGCCAACCCCTTCCTCGGGATCGACCGCCGCGAGCAGCTCCGCTCGCTGCGCCGCCTCGCGCTCCGCCTCGGCACCCAGCCGGGCACCGTCGCCCGGGAGGGGATCACCCTCGGTCGCGAGCTCGCCGGCGTCGTCGCCGGCCGCTCCGCGATCGAGCCCGCACGCGGCGACCGCCGCTTCGCCGACCCGACCTGGAGGGAGAACCCCGCCTACCGGCGGGTGATGCAGGGGTACCTCGCCTGGAGCCGCAGCGTCGACCGGCTCGTCGACGGCGCCGGGCTCGACTGGCGGACCACGGAACGGGCGCGCTTCGCCGCCAGCATGCTCACCGAGACGGTCGCCCCCACCAACGCGCTCCCCGGCAACCCGGCGGCGCTGAAGCGCGGATTCGAGACCGGGGGTCGCAGCCTCGTGCGCGGCGCCCGCAACCTCGTCCACGACGTCCGCCACAACGGCGGCATGCCCTCGCAGGTCGACCGCACCCCCTTCGTGCTCGGCGAGAACGTCGCCCTGAGCCGCGGCGCGGTCGTCTTCCGCAGCGAGGTGTGCGAGCTGATCCAGTTCACCCCGACCACCGTCGAGGTCGGCGCGCGGCCGGTGGTGATGATCCCGCCGCAGATCAACAAGTACTACATCATGGACCTGGCGCCGGGCCGCAGCTTCATCGAGAACGCGGTCGCCCACGGCGTCCAGTTCTTCAGCATCAGCTGGCGCAACCCCGGGCCCGAGCATCGCGACTGGGACCTCGACACCTACGTGCAGGGCTGCATCGACTCCATCGGCGCCGCCTGCGAGATCACCGGCTGGGACGACGTCAACGTCATGGGCCTCTGCGCGGGCGGCATCACCACCTCGGTCACCCTCGCCCACATGGCGGCGGCGCGCGACCCGCGGGTGCACAGCGTCACCCTGCCGGTGACGATGCTCGACATGAGCGTGCCGTCGACCGCGGGGATCTTCTCGAGCGAGCGCGTCGGCACGGCGGCGATCCGCCAGTCACAGCGCAGGGGCGTGCTCTCCGGCAGGGAGATGTCGCGGGTGTTCGCCTGGATGCGCCCCAACGACCTGGTCTGGAACTACTGGGTCAACAACTACCTGATGGGCAACCCGCCGCCGGCGTTCGACATCCTCGCCTGGAACAACGACACCACCAACCTGCCCGCGGCGCTGCACGCGCAGTTCATCCGCATCCTCCTCGACAACGCGCTCACCCGGCCCGGCGAGCTCGAGGTGCTCGGCACCCCCATCGACCTCGGCGCGATCACCGCGCCCGCTTACGTGCTCGCCGGGGTGACCGACCACATCACCCCGTGGCGCGCCTGCTACCGCGCGACCGGGCTGCTCGGCGGCGAGAGCAGCTTCGTGCTCAGCAACAGCGGCCACATCCAGGCCCTGGTCAACCCGCCCGGCAACCCCAAGGCGAGCTACTTCACCGGCCCCACCCCGGGACCGGACCCCGACGCCTGGCGGGCCGCCGCCACCGAGCACCGCGACAGCTGGTGGGGCCACTGGCTGGAGTGGCTGCGCCCGCACGGCGGCCCGAGGCGGCCGGCCCCCGAGGGGCTCGGCAGCAGGCGGCATCCACCGATGGAGGCCGCCCCGGGCACCTACGTCCACGACCAGGCCTGAGGTTCCGGTCGATTCCGGCCGTCCCCGTTCGACCAGTGGTGGTCAGGCGGAGAGCGCCTGCGCACGGAGGTCCGCGGTGAAGTACATGTGCCTGGTCTATGCCAACCGGGAGGAGGACCTGTCCACGGAGGTGCT
>VBHE01000045.1 GCA_005889515.1 Chloroflexota bacterium
CGCCTCGTCGTCGCTGCAGCGGGTCACCGGGCTCCCGGGCTGGTGCGCCGGCGGCGTCCTCCTCCACGGCTGGGCCCTGCTCAGCGCCGGCCTCGGATTCTTCTGGGATGTCGCCTGGCACATCGACCTCGGCCGCGACACCCAGCTGTTCACCCCCGCCCACGTCCTCATCCTCATCGGCCTCGCCGGCCTCGGCACCGCCGGGGCGGTGAGCGTCGCGATGGCCACCCTCGACCGCGCCTCCACCGCCTGGTCGCTGGGGCGGCTGCGCCTTCCCCGGGGCGGCGTGGGTCTGCTCGTGATCGGCGCCGGCGGCGTCACCGGCTTCCCTCTCGACGACCTCTGGCACGCCAACTACGGCGTCGACGTGACCATGTGGGGTCCGACCCACCTGCTCATGATCGGGTCGGCGGTGCTCTCGCCGGTGGCCGCCTGGCTGCTGCTCGGCGAGGCAGGCCGCGGGGCCGGGAACCCGCGCTGGCGCTCCGCGCTCTGGTACGCCGCCGCCGCGGGCCTCCTGATCGCCTTCAGCGCCATGCAGCTGGAGTTCGATGACGGCGTTCCCCAGTGGCAGGCGCTCTACCAGCCGGTGCTCATCGGGCTGGGCGCCACCCTGCCGATGGTCGCCGCCCGCGCGGCGCTCGGCCCCTGGGCCGCGGTGCGCGCCACGGTGATCTTCCTCGCCGTGCGCGGTGTCGTGGCCCTCGTGGTCGGACCGGTCCTCGGGCACACGGTGCCGCACATCCCCCTGTACCTCGGCATCGCCCTCTGCGTCGAGGCGGGCTACGCGGTCACCGCCCGCCGGTCGGGGCTCGTCTCGGCGCTCGCGGCCGGCACCCTCGCCGGCACCGTCGGGCTGGCCACCGAGTGGGGCTTCAGCCACGTCTGGGGGCGCGAGCCCTGGCAGCCGCAGATGCTCCACGGCATCTGGGCCGCGGCGGTGATCGCGGTCGCCGGTGCGGTGCTCGGCGCCGCCGTCGCCGGGGCGGTCGCCTGGCGGCGGCCCCTGGTCTCCGGCCCGGTCGCCGTCCTCGCCGGCGCCTGCGCCCTGGCGATGCTGGTCGTGCCCCTGCCCCGCGACTCGGCGCCGGTGACGCTCTCGGTGCACACCACCCCGGTCGGTCCGCCCCGGCCCACCCTCGATCGCTTCGGCGGCGGCGCGCTCGTGCAGGACGTCGACGTCGAGGTCGACGCCACTCCCGCCGCGACGGTGCGCGGCGCCGACTTCTTCTGGGTCAAGGCCTGGCAGGGCGGCGGCATGGCCACCGCGCCGCTGGACGAGGTTGCGCCGGGGCGCTGGATCGCGCGCTCGCCGGTGCCCTCCGGCGGCAGCTGGAAGACCATCCTGCTCTTCGGCAAGGGCTCGCTGGTGATGGCCGCGCCGGTCGCGATGCCCTCGGATCCCGAGTACGGCCAGGCGGCGATCCCGCTCGCGGCGCAGCGCACCGAGCCCTTCCTCCCCGCCTCCAAGGTGCTGATGCGCGAGGCCCACGGCGGCGCCACCTGGCCGGCGGCGGTGGCCTACAGCGCGCTCGGCCTGGTGACCGCGGCCTGGCTGACGGTGCTCGTCGCCGGAGCGGTCTCGCTGGGCCGCTCGAGCGGCCCGCCCGGACGGCCGCAAGCGCCACGGCGCCGCGGCGCGCTGGGAACGATGGCGCCGTCCTGAGCGGCCGCGACCTCGACACGATGCGGGTGGTGATCACCGGCGCCCAGGGCGGCATCGGCGCGGCCACGACGGCGGCGCTCCGGGCCCGCGGCGCGGCCGTCTGCGGCATCGATCTGCGCGGTGACGGCGAGGTGATCGCCGCCGACGTGCGCGACCCCGAGGCGATGCACGCGGCGATCGACGAGGCGGCACAGCGCCTCGGGGGGATCGACGTTCTGGTGAACAACGCCGGGATCGGCACCGCCCAGGACGCCGGCGCCGCCCCTGACGCGCACGCCCGCGCCACCCTGGAGATCAACCTCCTCGGCGCCTGGACCACGACCGCGGCGGCGATGCCACACCTGCTGCGCAGCCGCGGCCACATCGTCAACGTCGCCTCCGGTCTGGCGATCGTCGCCATGCCCTACGCCGCCGCGTACTCGGCGAGCAAGCGCGGCCTCGCCGCCTACTCGGACTCGGTGCGCCTCGAGTACCGTGGCCGGGTGACCGTGACCACCGTCTACCCCGGCTACGTCCGCACCCCCATCCACGAGGGCCCGGCGGCGCAGGGCATCGCCCTCGAGGGCCTCGTGAACGCCGACACCGTCGAGCAGGCGGCGGCGGCCCTGGTGCGGGCCTGCAGCCACCGTCCCCGCGAGCTCACCACCAGTCGGACGACCGCGCTCTCGCTGGCCATCGCGCGTCACCTGCCCCGAGTCGTCGAGGCGGTGGTGGCCCGGCGCATGGAGTCGGCGCGCCGGCGGGGGCGGATCGAGCCCAGCTTCCTGCGGTGATCGGCTCGCTGGCGCGGCTGGTGCGGGGGTCGGTCCCGACCGCCGACCTCGACGACCGCGACCCCGACTACATCCGCGACAACCTCCCCGGCCTCTGGCTGCTCGCCACCATCTGGCACCGCGCCGAGGTGCGGGGGCTCGAGCACATCCCCGAGCAGGGCCCGGTGCTCCTCGTCGGCAACCACTCCGGTGGCAACGCCAGCCCGGACACGCTGATCTTCACCCTCGCCTTCAGCGCCTGGTTCGGGGTCGAGCGCCGGTTCCACCAGCTCGCCCACAACCTGGTCGTGAGCTATCCCGGGATCGGGGCGATGCTTCGCCGCTTCGGCACCGTCGCCGCCTCGCCCGAGAACGCCCGCAGAGCGCTGCGCAGCGGGGCGGCGGTGCTCGTCTATCCCGGCGGCGACTGGGAGGTCTCGCGTCCCAGCTGGCAGTCGGCGCGCATCGACTTCGGCGGACGTCGCGGCTTCCTCCGTCTCGCTCTCGAGGAGCGGGTGCCGATCGTCCCGGTGGTCAGCATCGGCGGGCAGGAGACCGCGCTCTTCCTCGGCCGCGGTGAGGCGCTGGCGCGGTTGCTGCGCATCGACCGCGCCTTCCGCATGAAGACGTTGCCGATCTCGCTCGCGGTGCCCTGGGGCCTGAACGTCGGCGACCTGCTCAGCCACCTTCCGTTCCCCGCGAAGATCACCATCCAGTGCCTGCCGCCGATCGACCTCGAGCAGTGGTTCGGCCCCGACCCGCAGGTGGACGACGTCTACGAGTCGGTCGTCACCGAGATGCAGGAGGCGCTGAGCCGGCTCGCCGCCGAGCGCCGGTTCCCGCTGGTCGGCTGATGCGCATCGAGCTCACCACCGAGATCGCCGCGCCCCGGGACGCGGTGTGGGCCGCCGTCGCCGACCCCGCGCAGTGGCCCCAGCTGATCCGCGGCATCAGCCGTTTCGACCACGCCGGCGGACCCGCGACCGGGGCCGGAGCGCGCTACTCGATGCGCATGCGCGTGGGCTCCGCCGACGTCGGCGGGCTGATCGAGATGGTCGAGTGGGACGAGGGGTGCGACCTCGCCTGGACCAGCGTGCTCGGGATCGGCCAGCGCGGTCGCTGGCGGCTGCGCGACGCCGGTCCGGCCCGCACCCGGGTGACCCTGCGCTTCGCCTACCAGTCCCCGGGCCTGCTCGGCTGGGTCGCCGACCGGGTCGCCGCGCCGGTGGTGCGGCGCAACCTCCAGTCCGGGCTCGAGGAGGTGCGCCGGCGTGCGCTCAGGCTGTCGGTGGGGCCGCGGCGCCGGCGTTCACGGGGAGCTCGCGCTTGAGCACCTTGCCGGTGGCGTTGCGGGGGAGGGCGTCGAGGAAGGTCACGTCGCGGGGCACCTTGTACCGGGCGAGGTGGTCGCGGACGTAGGTGCGCACCCCGGCGGCGTCGATCGCGGCGCCGCCTCGACGCACGACGAACGCAGCGAGGCGCTGGCCGAACTCCTCGTCGGCGACGCCGACCACGGCGACGTCCGCCACCGCGGGATGGCCGGTGAGAAGCTCCTCGACCTCGGCGGGAAAGACGTTCTCGCCGCCCGAGACGATCATGAAGCGGCCGACGTCGCCGCTGCTCACCAGCGTCCCGATCCGCTCCTTGTCGGCGCCGCTGGTGTAGCCCTCGAAGACCATGTCGTTGCCGACGAAGATGCGGCCGGTCCGGCCTGTGGGAAGCTCGTCGCCGTGGGCGTCGACGATCCTCACCGCCGTGCCCCGCGGCGGCCTGCCGGCGGTGCCGGGGGCCTGGCGGGTGTCGGCGGGGGTGGCGATCGCCGCCCAGGCCACCTCGGTCGAGCCGTAGAGGTTGTAGACGACGTCGCCGAACTCGTCCATGAAGCGAATCGCCAGCGGCCCCGGGAGCGCCGAGCCGCTCACCGCGACCACCCGCAGCGACGCCGGTCGCCTGCTGGTGCGCACGTGGTCGGGGAGGTCGAGAATGCGCTGGAGCATCACCGGCACGGCGACGAGCGCGTTCGCGCGATGCTGGGACAGCGCGGCGAGCGTGGCCGCGGGGTCGAAGCGCCGTTGGAGCACGACCGTCGTCGAGAGCAGCGAGGCGAGCAGCAGGTTGGCGAATCCCCATGCGTGGAACAGCGGCGCCGCGACCAGGGTGGTCTGGCGGGCGCGCAGCGGGATGCGGGAGAGGAAGGCGATCGCCGGATCGATTCCTCCCGGGCCGCCGCGCGACGCGCCCTTGGGCGCCCCGGTGGTACCGGACGTGAGGATGACGATCCGCCCGGTGCGCGACGGCGGCGCCACCGTCTCGCCCTGGTGGCGCTCGGCGAGGCGGTCGAGCGTCGGCGTGCTCTTCGGCGGTTCGCTGTCGTGCCAGGCGATGAAGCGCTTGCGCCGCCGGGCCCCCTCACGGAGCAGCGCGGTGAACTCCTCGTCGTGGATGATCACCCGCGCCCGCTCGGTGCGCATCACCCCGGCGAGCTGCGGCCCGGCGAAGGAGGTGTTGAGCAGCAGCGAGTCCGCGCCCAGCTTGGAGAGCGCGACCAGCGCCTCGACGAAGCCGCGGTGGTTGCGGCAGAGCAGCGCAACCCGGTCTCCCTCGCCAACGCCCGCCTCCTGCAGCCCGCGCGCGATCGCGCCGGTGCGCCGGTCGAGCTCGCCGAAGGTCAGGGTGCCGTTCTCGTCGATGATCGCCGGCTCGTCCGGGTAGCGCGCCGCCGAGGTCGCGTAGCCGGCGGCGGGGGTGAACCCCCAGCGCACCAGCGAGAGCAGCGCGGCGACGAGGCGGTCGGGGCGCGAGGGGCGCAGCACCCCCGCCTCGGTGAGCACCCGCACCGCGTCGAGCTGGCCGGCGACGGCGCGCACCCGCTGGTCCGGCCGCAGCAGCCAGGAGATGGCGCCGGCGCCCGGGAGAGTGCGCTCGTGGCGCGGTCCGTCGGCCCCCTCGTCACTCATCGCAGGAGAGATGATGCGCCTCCTCGACCTCCGGTCGTGGCATGCTCCGCGACATGGCACCAGGCGCGGACGGACCCCGGTCGCGCTCGACCTCCACGCGGCGTCCGGCGACGACCCGCAGGCGGCCGGCGCCGCCCCCGCCCCCGCCGCCACCGCCACCCGAGCCACCCACGCTCCAGGACGCGATCAGCGGCCTGTTCCGCCTCCCCTGGGCGGTGCTCGATCTCCTCAACGCCGAGGTCAATCTCCGCCGGGCCCTCGAGGCGCCGGCCCGGATCGAGCGGCTCGCCCTCGCCCTCGAGCGCGCCGCGACCCTGCTCGAGGTCCTGGTCACCGAGGTCGACCCCGAGCGCGTTCGCGAGACCGTCGCCCGGCTCGATCGCCTCGCCGCGTCGGCCGAGAAGGCGGCGTCGATGATCGACCGCCTCGAGGTCGAGGTCGACGTCGAGCGCCTCGGCGACACCATCACCCGGGTGGCGAAGCTCAGCGCCACCGCGGAGGACGTCGCGGCCACCCTCACCGACCTGGTCGGCGGCCGGCTCGCTCAGACGCTCTCGGTGTTGGACCGCCTGCTGTCCGTCGCCGAGGAGATGAACCGCAACATCGGCCACATCGAGGGACTGCTGGAGGGGGTTCGTGGGGTGGTCGGGGCTCCGCTGCAGAACCTGCCTCTACCCGGGGTGTTGAGGCGGGTGTTGCGGGATTCGTCGGCGGACGTGGAGGCGGAGTAGAGCGCGTTCTCGGGTCTTCCGAGCACGTTTCTGTGCGGCATCGCACGGACGGGTTGTGCGCCGCGGTTGTTTTGATGCTCCTATGTCTTGTCAAGAGGCGACAGGGGTCGGAGCGGTCAGGGGTCTGAGGGCCAGGAACACCTCGCGGGCGACGTAGCGTTTGAGGCACCGCACGATGTCGCGCCGCGAGAGTCCCTCCGCAGTGCGTCGCTCGACGTGCGTGCGTGTCCGGGGGTCGTGGGCGAGGCGGACGAAGACGATCCGCCAGAGGGCGTTGTTGGCCTGACGATCACCGCCGCGGTTGAGTCGGTGTCGGTGGGTCTTCCCCGAGCTGGCCGGCAGCGGCGCGACCCCGCAGAGGCTGGCGAAGGCTGCCTCGGAGCGAAGCCGGTGGGGGTTGTCGCCAGCGGCCAGGAGCAGGGCGCCGGCCACGTCAGGGCCGACACCATGGATGGCCAGGAGAGCGGGCGCGGCTTCGACGGTGAGACGGCGCAGCTCGACGTCGAGCTGGTCGAGCTCAGCGGCGAGGAGCCGGTGGCGCTCGGCGAGGCCGCGGAGGGCAAGCTTGGTGGCCGCTGCCGGGGTGGTGACCGCTCCAGGACGGAACCCGGCGGCGAGGGTGACGAGGGCGTCGTGGCTGAGGTGGCGGAGGCGCTCGCGAAGGTCGGTGGAAGCGGTGAGGACCAGGGCGTCCATCTGGTTGGCGATCTGGGTGCGCATCTTCACCGCGGAGCGTCGGGCGATCCGAAGTGAGCGGATCATCCCCACCCGGTCCTCATCCGATTTGGCGAGGCCCGCGGCCTCGCCGGCGAGGACGGCTCGGGCGGCGGCGACGGCGTCGAGGGGATCGGACTTGCCGCGCGATCGGCGGGTTTGACGATTCGGCCGGCTGACCTCGATGACGGTGCACCCTGCAGCCCGCAGGTACCGAGCCAGCCCGGCTCCGAAGGACCCCGTCCCCTCGATGCCGAAGGTGACTGCCGACCCCAAGCTCTGCGCCCAGCCGAGGAGACGTCGGTATCCGGCCGGGGTGGTGGGGATCTCGAGGTGACCCAAGGGCTGTCCCAGGTGGTTGAAGGCGGCGGCGACGTGGGTGTCGAGGTGGGTATCCACGCCGACGGTGACGCTGTGGTCCGGGTCTGTCATCCTGTTGGCGGCCAATCCTCATCTCCGAGCTAGGGCTGGGGTTGGTGCGTCGGTGGGGCGGGCGGACGGCACTGCGACGGGCCTCTGAGACAGGCTCCTATCAGGTCACGTCCCGTCCCGCCGACGGGCACCGAGGAACCTCCCCGGGCTAGTCGACAGATCAACACAAAGGCACGAGGCCGGTGGACTTTGGGGTCAGGCTCCACCCGGCTGGGAGGCTCCTCGGTGCCGATGGTGGCAGCATGGGTTACTGGCGCGCCTGGCACGAACTGGCGCACTGGGGATCATCGCAGTGGACTTTGTTCGACAAGGGGAAGGGTGGTCTGCGGCGCTGTGTGGGGCGGGGCGCGGCGCGCACTGGTGATTGGCTGATCTGCCTTGTGGGGACTGGGGTTTCGGGTTGACTGCGAACGTCTGTTCCGATATACTCCTTTGTGATGATCGCTCCCCAGCCCGACGTCGATCTGGACGCTCTCCAGGAGAGGATCCGTGAGCGTGCGGCGGGCATCCATGCCCAGACCGCGGAGCTCGCGAGGGATCTCGCGGTCTACGACGACCACAACGGGTGGTGCGGCAAGGGGATGCGCGACTGTGCGGACTGGGTCACCTGCAACCTCGGGTTCAACCCCCAGAACGCGAAGGCCCTGATGGTCGCCGCGCAAGCTGCACGGGAGCTGCCCGAGGTCGGAGAGGCGTTCTCCGCAGGCGAGCTCTCCGTCGACAAGGTGCGACTCCTGGCTCCCGTCGTGGCCCCTGACGATCAGACGGGATGGATCCGCATGGCGGTCGAGTCGTCGTCCGCCGAGGTGGCCCGGCGCTGTCGGGAGGCGCGGAGCGCTGAGCGGGTCGGGCCCGAGCGCGATCGCGCCCACCGGGCGCAGCGACGGCTGCACACGTGGTACGACGAGGAGAACTTCTTCCGGATCTCCGGAGCCCTCCCCCCCGACGAGGGGGCGATGATCCAGATCGCCATCGACAGCGCCGGGCGCCGGCTCGACACTCTGCGGTCCGACCACCACCTCGTCGACCTCGACCCCGCCGACGATCCCATCCACGCTCGCAAGGCCGACGCCCTGGTGTTGCTCTGCACCGAGGCGGTGCTCGGTGAGCCCCGTGCCGATCGTGCGTCCTCGCCGCCGGTGCAGATGGTCGTGCACGTCGACTACGACGTCCTCACCGGCGCCAACCCCGCCGGTCGCGGCCACATCGAGGACGGGCCGGCGCTCTCCACCCCCACCCTGCGCCGGCTGGGGTGCGATTCCACCGTCAAGACCCTGATCGAGCGCGACGGGGTGCCGATCGCGGTGGGTCGCGAGAAGCCCGCCGTCCCGCCCGCGATGAAGCTCAAGGTGCGCAGCCGGGACGGGATCTGCGTCTACCCCGGCTGCCCGAGGCCGGCGGCGCGCTGCGAGGCCCACCACATCCACCACTGGGCGGGCGGGGGTCCCACCGAGCTCTGGAACCTGGCTGCGTTGTGCAAGGGACACCACACCCGCCACCACGACGGAGAGTTCGACATCCACCGCACCCCCGAGGGCGACCTGCGCTTCGTCGGCCGCGACGGGAAGGAGGTGGGCAGGGTCACCGGAGGTCACTGGAAAAGGCCCAGGAGCAGAGCAGGTCCGTGATCACCGCCGCGCGCACCCGCAGATCACGCCTCGTCGAGCCAAAGGGACCACAACGCACCGCGAGGTGCTCAGAACCGCCGCGCACGCCCCACAGAACAGACCAGAAGAGAGAGACCTACCCCCGCGCCGCCAGCGCCGCCGGCGAGGACGCCAGGTACTCCAACGCCCGCTCCGGCGTCGCCTCGAAGACGGGATGGTGCGACGGCCGCAGGTAGCGCGGCACGGCGCGGAGCAGCTCCCATCCGGGCGCCCGGCGCTGGC
>VBHE01000046.1:0-15204 GCA_005889515.1 Chloroflexota bacterium
AGAGGATCCCCCAGGTCAGGGTGCCCATCGTCTCCCACCAGAGCAGCGCCTCGCGGTCGACCTCGATGCCGCTCGCCGCCTCGTAGGTGCGCACCAGCGTGTCGTAGGTGTCCACCCCGCCGGCGGGGAGGTGGTCGTTCCCGAAACGCCAGGCACGGACACAGAACCAGCCGAGGTCCTCGAGGGGGTCGCCGACGTGGGCGAGCTCCCAGTCGAGCACCGCACGCAGGCCGTCGGGGCCGACGACGAGGTTGCCGACGCGGAAGTCGCCGTGCACCAGGACGCCGCGCCGCCGGGGCGGCCGGTGGGCCTCGAGCCACCGGAAGGCGAGCTCGAACGCCGGATGGGGGCTGCCGAGCTCGTCGAGGGTGCGGCGCCATCGCGCCAGGGGATCCTCGTCCTCCAGCCCCCCGAGCGCCGAGCCGTCGACGGTGTGGATCCCCGCGAGCGCCGCGGCGCACTGGCCGGCGAGCCGAAGGCGCGCGTCCGCGAAGCCGTCGTCGCGGAGGATCCGCCGGGGGATCGTCTCCCCGTCGACCCGCTCCATGAGCAGGAAGGCGGCGCCGAGCTCCGCCGGGTCGTCGCTCGCGGCGAGCACCCGGGGCACCGGGACGCCGGCCCGCGCCGCCGCCTCGAGACAGCGGGCCTCGACCGCCATCGTCGTCGACGCCACCCCCGGCGCGTCGCGACGCAACACCAGCGGCCACCGCCGCGCGCCGGCGGCCGCGTCGAAGGACCAGGTCTCCCGGCTCGTGCCCCCGGAGAGCCGCCGCAGGCCGCCGACCGTCACCCTCTCCCCCACCGCCGCAGCGACCACGTCGGCGAGCCGGTCGGCGAGCGCCTGCGCCGCATCGGCGGGGGCGGTCACTCCGCTCACCCGCCGCCGAAGCCGAACAGGCGCTGGGCGACGCGGCGCATCTGGATCTCCTCCGAGCCCTCGGTGATGCGGTAGCGGCGGTGGTGCCGGTAGATGTGCTCGAAGGGCTCGTGGCGGGAGTAGCCGGTGCCACCGAACACCTGCATCGCCCGGTCCGCCGCCTCGCACACCAGCCGGTTGGCTCGGTAGTTCGCCATCGACACCCGGTCGGAGACCTCGAGGTGGTGGGCGAGGTCCATATGCCAGGCGGTGCGGTACACGAGCCAGCGCACCATCTCACACTCGGTCTGGAGCTCGACCAGCGGCCACTGGATGGCCTGGTTCACGGCGAGCGGCCGTCCGAAGGCGACCCGGCTGCGGGCGTGGGCGACGGCGCGGTCGATGCAGTACTGCGCCGCGCCGACGCCGCTCGCGGCCTGGCGGATGCGGTTCTCGTGCATGAACACCTGGGCGAGGTCGAGACCGGCGTCGACCTCGCCGAGCACCGCGTCGCCGCCGACGCGCACGTCGGTGAGGGTCACCTCGGCGTGGTCGGTGGGCATGTTGAAGGTCCACCAGTAGAAGGGCACCGCGAACCCCGCGGCGTCGGTGGGCACGATGAAGGCGGTGATCCCGCGGGCGTCGCCGGGGGTGCCCGAGGTGCGCGCGAAGACGAGGTCGTGGGTCGCGGTGTGGACCGCGGTGTTGAAGCGCTTCGCCCCGTTGACGACCCAGCCGTCGCCGTCGCGCACCGCGGTGGTCTCGAGCCAGGTGGCGTCGGAGCCGTGGTTCGGCTCGGTGAGGCCGAAGGCCAGCCGCCGCTCCCCGGTGATCATCGCCTCGGAGAACTCGGCGCGCTGGGCCGCCGTTCCGAACGCCTCCATCATGATCACCAGCGGGAAGTTCCCGACCACCGACGACTCGTTCTGCAGGTCGTTGTGGAGGCCGAGGCCGCGGTGGGCGAGGTGCTCGCGGATCACCGCCATGTCGAGGTTGCTGCCGTCCCGCCCGCCGATCGCACCGGGCAGCCCGTAGCGGAGGAACCCCGCGGCGTCGGCGCGGCGCCGCATCTCCCCGAGCAGCGCCTCCCACTCCTCGCGGGGCAGCCCTCCCCTCTCCCAGTCGGTGCGGGCGTGCTCGCGACGGTGGTCGAAGTACTCGGGGTGCTCGGCCGCGAGCGGGGAGATCTCCGCCTCGATGAAGGCGTCGAGGTCGGCGAGGACCTGGGGGAGGTGCGGGGGCAGGCTGAAGTCCATGGTCGGCTGGCGGGTCAGGGGAGCAACCGGGACGAGCCCTTGTCAAGCTCCCCTCGGTGCCCGTCAGGCGTGTCGGGTATCCTGTCGCGGGCGCGGGCACGGAGGGAGCTCCCGATGGGGATGCGCGACAGGGTGGCGCTGGTCTTCGTGATCGCCGCCGTGGTCGTGACCGTCGGCCTGGGGTCGATGGTCGCCTACCAGTTCGCCCATCCCCCCACCCAGCGGACCGGCGTCGCCCTGGCGGCGCCCGGCGCCGCGAGCCCGGCGAGCGGCGGCGCCGACCCCGGGGACGCGGCCCTCCCCCCCACCGGGACCACCGGCCCCGGGAGCGGCACCGGCGCCGCGACCGCGCCCGCCACCGTCCACGGCGCCGCGGCCGCCGCGGGCGCCCCCACGGGCCCGCGCGCCGACGCGGCCGCCGCCGCGGCAGCGGCCGCGCTCCCCGGCGGGGACATCACCGTGGGCGGCATCTACGAGGAGACCGGCCCGGTCGACGCCAGCGTCGGACGCGACACGGTGCGTGCCTACTTCGACCAGGTGAACGCCGCCGGCGGGGTCAACGGCCACCACCTCCACCTGGTCGACTGCGACTCCGCCTTCGACCCCACCCGCGGCCACCAGTGCTCGGAGCGGCTCGCGAACTCGGGGATCCTCGCCATGGTCGGCTGGCTGTCGCCGAGCAGCGAGCAGGCCGAGACCCAGTACCTCACCCAGCGGGGCATCCCCATCTTCGGCGGGCTGGGCATCGGCGCCGAGTTCACGTCGCCGCTCTCCTACCCGGTGGGCGTCAACCTGGGGCGCGCCGTCGAGCTCTTCTGCATCCACGCCGCCGAGCTCGGCATCCGCGCCCCGGCGGTGGTGATCATCAACACCCCGTTCACCGCGCCCGCAGCGCAGGCCTTCACCGATGCCCTGCACCGCCACGGGATCCACGAGAAGAGCATCGACTTCGTCGACGCCACCAAGCCGGACTACACCGACCTCGCGGTGAAGATCCGGCTCGAGGGCGCGGACTCGATCATGGCCGGCCTCGACCCCTTCTCCTACGCGCGCTTCTTCCAGGCGCTCGACCGCCAGAACTTCCATCCCCCCTTCATGGGTGTCGGCCTCGACAAGAAGTCGGCGGAGAAGCAGTACGGCACCGCCGTCTACGGCGCGGAGTCGGGAACCGCCTTCCTCGAGCCCGACGAGCACATGGACGTCCCCGCGATCCGCGAGTACCACGCCGCGATGGAGCGCTACTTCCCCAACGAGGTCGACGACCTCGACGTCTACGCGGAGGAGACCTGGGTCAGCGCCAAGCTCTTCGTCGAGGCGCTGCGACGGCTCGGCCCGGCCCCGGTCACGGCGAAGACGTTGGTGGACTCGGCGAACCGGATCCACAACTTCGAGACCGGCCTCACCGTGCCCCTCTCCTTCGGACCCGGCGCCCACGACCCCAACCACTGCATGCAGTGGATCCGCAACCAGCAGGGCGTCTGGCACACCTACACGGGCTGGAACTGCCTCTGAGGGGGCGTCCCGCCCGTCAGAGCTCGCGGGGGAGAACCAGGTCGACGAGCTCGGCGCCCCGGCGGCGGAGGTCCGCCCACCCGCCGGCGGGGATCCGCAGGGTGGCGAGCGCCCCGGTGGGGAACTTCGCCCGCAGCCGCTCGGTCTCGGCCCCGGGCGCGGCCAGGGCGAGCGCGAGGTCCTGCATCGAGGGGTTGTGACCCACGAGCATCACCGAGGCGGTGGGGGCGGGGACGCGGCGGAGGCGCTCGAGCAGCTCCTCCGCCGAGGCGCCGTACAGCCCGTCCTCGACGAGGACCCTCGCCCCCGGGGCGAGCGCCGGCCCGACCAGGTCGAGGGTCTCGCGAGCGCGGCGGGCGGAGGAGCAGAGCACGAGCTCCGGCGCGACCCCGCGCTCGCGGAGAAGCTCCGCCATCGCGGTCGCCGCGCGCCGGCCGCGCGGGGCGAGCGGGCGGTCGTGGTCGGAGAGCTCCTCGTCCGCCCAGCTCGACTTGGCGTGACGGAGCAGGTGGAGGGTGGTCATCCGGGTTCGCGACGCTACCACGCTAGGCTTGGGTGATGACCCGCCGCGACACGCCACCGGGACCGCGCCGCGGGTCGCATCGATGCCGCCGCGCTGCGTCGCGTCGAGGATGCGGCCATCCGCGACGCGGTGCGGATGCAGGAGGACGCCGGCCTGCGCAGCGCCACCGACGGCGAGTTCCGGCGCGCGTCCTGGCACATGGACTTCATCTACGCGCTCGGCGGGGTGACCCGGGTCGACGACGCCTCGCTGCGCGTGGAGTTCGTCAACGAGACCGGGCGCCTGGAGTTCGCGCCGCCCTCGATCCGTGTCGACGGGCCGATCACGCTCGAGCGGACGATCTTCGGGGACGACCTCGCCTTCCTCCGCGACGCCGTGGGGTCGGCGACGCCGAAGCTCACCATCCCCTCGCCGAGCATGGTCCACTACCGCGGCGGCCGGGCGGCGATCGACCCCGCCGTGTACCCGGAGCTCGACCAGTTCTGGACGGATCTCGCCACCGCCTACGCGGAGGAGGTGCGCCGGCTCGCCGTCCTCGGCTGCCGCTACCTGCAGCTCGACGACACCAGCCTCGCGTACCTCAACGACCCCCGGCAGCGGGCGCACGTCGCCGCGCTCGGAGGGGATCCGGAGCGCCAGCACGAGACCTACGTCGCCACCATCAACCGCGCCCTCGCCGGGCGGCCGGAGGGGCTGACCGTCACCACCCACATGTGTCGCGGGAACTTCCGCTCCTCCTGGGTGGCCGAGGGGGGCTACGACCACGTCGCCGAGGCGGTCTTCGGCGGGCTCGACGTCGACGGCTTCTTCCTCGAGTACGACGACGCGCGCTCCGGCGGCTTCGAACCGCTGCGCTTCGTCCCCCGCGACAAGGTGGTGGTGCTCGGGCTGGTGACCACCAAGCGCCCGGCGCTCGAGAGCCGCGACACCCTGATGCGCCGGATCGAGGAGGCCGCCCGGATCTGCGACATCGACCGGCTCTGCCTCTCGCCGCAGTGCGGCTTCTCCTCGACCGTCGAGGGCAACGCGCTGACCCCCGACGACCAGGTCGCCAAGCTGCGCCTGGTGGTCGAGACCGCCGAGGAGGTGTGGGGCGGGGGGTGAGCCCCATCCACACCTCCTCGGCCGCGGGTGCCGGTGCTCACCCGCGGTGACCACGTTGAGAGGCGGCTGAGAACCGCGGAGCCTTGACTACAGAACGATCGTTCTGATATCAACACGGCATGCCTCGCAAGCGAACCGTCCCCCGCGACGACGTGCTCCAGCGCGCCACCGGCCTCTTCTGGCGGCGTGGGTACGAGGCCACCTCGGTCCAGGACCTCGTCGACGCCACCGGCGCCAACCGCGCCGGTCTCTACGGCGACTTCACCGACAAGCGGGGCCTGTTCCTGAGCGCCCTCGACCGCTACGCGGACAGCTTCGTCGGCTGGGCGTTCGGCAGGGTCGAGGCCGAGGGCGCGACCGTCGACGCGATCCGGGACTACTTCGAGACGCTCATCGATCTCAACGTCCGTCGCGGCCTGCCCTCCGAGGGCTGCCTGATGGCGAACTCGATGACCGAGGTCGCGCCCCGGGACGAGGAGGTCCGGGCGCGGGTGCGCGCCCACGTCGACCGGCAGCGGCGCGGCTTCCGGCAGGCGCTCGTGAACAGCCGGGCGGCCGGCCGGCTCGCGCCCTACGTCGACGTCGACGCCGCCGCGCACCTCCTCGCCGTCGCCACCCAGGGATTCGCGGCCTACTCGCGCATCTGCACCGACGCGACCGAGCTGCGCGGCTTCGTCGACAGCCTACTCGCACCCCTGTCCGCACCACCACGAAGGGAGGAGACGCGATGAGCCCTGCCGAGACGCGGTACGCGAAGCGGACGGCCACGGTGCTCGGATCCGAGATGGCCTACGTCGAGACCGGCACCGGTGATCCGATCGTGTTTCTGCACGGGAATCCCACCTCGTCGTACCTCTGGCGCAACGTCATCCCCCACCTCGAGTCCGTGGGACGCTGCATCGCCCCCGACCTGATCGGCATGGGGGATTCGGCGAAGCTGCCGGACAGCGGACCGGGCAGCTACCGCTACGTCGAGCACCGCCGGTATCTCGACGCGCTCCTCGAGCAGCTCGGCGTCGAGCGGGACGTCACCCTCGTCGTGCACGACTGGGGCTCGGCGCTCGGCTTCGACTGGGCGTCGCGCCACCCCGACGCCGTCCGCGGGATCGCATACATGGAGGCGATCGTCGCGCCGATGAGCTGGGCCGAGTTCGCCGCGAACGAGCGCGAGCCGGAGCGCCCGGTCGCCAGGGTCTTCCGGGGCTTCCGCTCGCCCGCGGGCGAGGAGATGGTCCTCGAGAAGAATGTCTTCGTGGAGCGCGTCCTCCCCGGGTCGATCCTGCGGCCGCTGACCGTCGAGGAGATGACCGCCTACCGCCGGCCGTTCGCCGAGCCGGGGGAGTCGCGCCGCCCCACCCTGACCTGGCCGCGCGAGCTGCCCATCGACGGCGAGCCGGCGGACGTCGTGGAGATCGTCGCCCGCTATTCCGAGTGGCTGCGCCACAGCACCGTCCCCAAGCTCTTCGTCGACGCCGACCCCGGCGCGATCCTCACAGGGCCCATGCGCGAGCTCTGCCGGACGTTCCCCAACCAGCGCGAGGTCACCGTCCGCGGCGTCCACTTCGTGCAGGAGGACTCGCCCCAGGAGATCGGCGAGGCGGTGCGCGCCTGGCGCGCGGAGTGCACCTGACGGAGCGTCAGTGGCTCCAGCCGGCCGGAGGCGGAGGGGGTGGCGGGGGCGCCGCACGAGGCGGCCGGAGCCCGAGCAGACGCGTCGCCAGGTACCCGAAGGCGAACCCTCCGATGTGCGCCCAGTAGGCGACGCCGCTGCCGTTCACGTGGGTGCCCAGCTGGCCGACGCCGCTGAAGAGCTGGAGGACGAACCACCCGCCGAGGACGATGATGGCGGGGAGCTCCACGGGGAGGACGAAGAAGAGCAGGGTGACCACCCGCGCCCGCGGGAACATCACCAGGTAGGAGCCCAGGATGGCCGCGATCGCGCCGGACGCGCCCAGGCTGGGGATCGCAGAGCTCGGGGAGACGGCGAGCTCGAGGCCGGCGGCGGCGAGGCCGCCGATGAGGTAGAAGAGGATGAAGCGCAGCCGGCCGAGCCGGTCCTCGACGTTGTTCCCGAAGATCCAGAGATAGAGCATGTTCCCGGCGATGTGGAGCCAGCCGCCGTGGAGGAACATGGCGACGAGGATCGAGAGCAGCCAGCTCTTGTTCGGGCACGTCTGGGCAAGCGCCGCCTGGAGCGCGGCCGCCTCCTCGGGATCCGCGCCGTAGTCGTGCTCGATCGCCTGCTCCGCGCCGGCCCCTCCCTCGGCGAGGCTGGTGTGATGGGTCACCTCGTAGGGGATCTCGGCGTGGCAGAAGAAGAAGGCCTGCTGCGCCGCCTGCGACTGCTGCGCCCCACTGCTCTTCAGGGTCGGCTGCCAGAGGAGGAACACCGCCACGTTGGCGAGGATCAGCCCGAGCGTGACCCAGGCGAAGCGGCGGGTGGGGTTGATGTCGCGAATCGGGAGCACTGCGAGAGCGGAGGATAGCGGCCCTCACGCAGGGTTGGAGACGGCCGCCCCGGGGAACGATGGCGTCACACCTCATCTCTGAGGGAGTGACGCGCGCCACCGCAAGTTCGTCCGGCGGGCTAGCGTTCCCCCAGCGGCGATCGGTGCGGGTCGCACCCGCGGCGCCCGCCCTTCCCGTCCACCCCTCCTGGAGCAGCAACTCATGGCCACCCGTCTGTCCGACCTCCGCCTGGCCCGCAACATCGGGATCATGGCGCACATCGACGCCGGCAAGACGACGGTCACCGAGCGGGTGCTCTTCTACACCGGCCGTATCCACAAGATCGGTGAGGTGCACGACGGCGCCGCGACCATGGACCACATGGTGCAGGAGCAGGAGCTGGGCATCACCATCACCAGCGCCGCGACCGCGGCGGAGTGGGACGGCCACCAGGTCAACATCATCGACACCCCGGGCCACGTCGACTTCACCATCGAGGTCGAGCGCAGCCTGCGCGTCCTCGACGGCGCCGTCGCGGTCTTCGACGCCGTCGCCGGCGTCCAGCCGCAGTCGGAGACGGTCTGGCGCCAGGCCGACCGCTACTCGGTTCCCCGCATCTGCTTCATCAACAAGATGGACCGCGTGGGCGCGGACTTCTCCGCCGCCGTCGAGTCCATCCGCGAGCGCCTCGGCGCGCGCCCGGTGCCGGTCCAGCTTCCGATCGGCGCCGAGGACGGCTTCCGCGGCATCGTCGACCTGGTCACCGGCGCGGCGCTGGTGTACGCCGACGACATGGGCACCGTGGTCGAGCGCAGCGAGGTGCCCGCCGAGATCGCCGCCGACGTCGCCAGGTGGCGTGAGCACCTGCTCGAGGCGGCCTACGACTACGACGAGGCGCTGTTGGAGAAGGCGCTTCTCGAGGAGGAGATCAGCGCGGACGAGATCCGGGCGGCGCTGCGCGTGGGCACCCTGCGCGCCGAGATCTTCCCGGTCATCTGTGGTTCCGCGCTCAAGAACAAGGGCGTCCAGCCGATGCTCGACGCGGTCGTCGCCTACCTGCCCAGCCCGCTCGACAAGCCCGAGGTCCGCGGCACCCTCCCGGACAGCGAGGAGGAGGTGGTGCGCAGCGTGGACGCCGGCGCTCCGCTCGCCGCGCTCGCCTTCAAGGTGGTCACCGATCCCTTCGTCGGCAAGCTCACCTTCGTCCGCATCTACAGCGGCACCCTGCGCAAGGGCAATCACATCCTCAACAGCACCAAGGGCCAGCGCGAGCGGGTGGGCCGCATCGTCAAGCTCCACGCCAACATCCGCGAGGACGTCGAGGAGCTCTGCGCCGGCGACATCGGCGCGGTCATCGGCCTCTGCGAGGCGGACGCGCCCGTGGTGCTGCAGTCGATCAACGTCAGCGAGCCGGTCATCAGCCAGGCGGTCGAGCCCGTCGACAAGGCCAACCAGGACAGGCTCGGTGTCGCCCTGGGCAAGCTGATGGAGGAGGATCCGACCTTCCGGGCGCGCACCGACGAGGAGACCGGCCAGACCGTGATCAGCGGCATGGGCGAGCTCCACCTGGAGATCATCGTCGACCGCCTGCGCCGGGAGTTCAAGGCCGAGGTCAACGTCGGCGCGCCCCAGGTCGCCTACCGCGAGACCATCACCCAGGCTGCCCACGGCACCGGCCGCTTCGTCCGCCAGACCGGCGGCCGTGGCCAGTACGGCCACGTCGAGCTCGAGGTCGAGCCGAACGAGGCCGGGAAGGGCTTCGAGTTCATCAGCCGGATCGTCGGCGGCACCATTCCCAAGGAGTACGTGCCCGCCGTCGGCAAGGGAATCCAGAACACCCTGGTCAACGGCGTGCTCGCCGCCTTCCCCGTGGTGGGCGTCACGGTCACCCTGGTCGACGGCTCGTACCACGACGTCGACTCCAACGAGATGGCCTTCAGCATCGCCGGCTCGATGGGCTTCAAGGACGGGATGCGCAAGGCGAAGCCGTGCATCCTCGAGCCGATCATGAAGGTCGAGGTGGTGACCCCGGACGACTACTTCGGACCGGTGGTCGGCGACCTCAGCAGCCGGCGCGGTCTGGTGCAGGGCAGCGAGCTGCGCGGGGCCACCCGGGTGGTGACCGCCCTGGTGCCGCTCAGCGAGCTCTTCGGCTACTCCACCCCGCTGCGCAGCATGTCGCAGGGCCGCGCCCAGTACTCGATGGTCTTCGACCACTACCAGCCGGTGCCGCAGGCGGTGCAGAAGGAGATCGTCGCCGAGCGCAGCGGCAAGGTGTCCGCCGCCGACTGACGTCAGGCGGGGGCGGCGGGCTGCGGGACCTCCAGCCACACCAGGCCGTGCAGCGCCATCCGCACCCGGCCGCCACCGCGGACCATCACCGCGAGCACGCCCTCGCAGAACCGGCAGCGGAGCACGGCGCCGGGCGCGTGCGGGTACATGTACAGGTGCTGGGCGCCCATCTCCCCCACCTCGCCGCAGCCGACGCAGCGGCCGCGGGCGGCGGTGAGCTCGGGCACGAACATCTCCTGGAGGATGCCGGCGACGGCGTTGCCGTCGAGCCTCAGCTCGGTCTCGTCCATGGTCACCTCAATTTCCTGTGGGTCCGAATCGCTCCGTCCTCACCCGGTCCGGGTCGTGGCCGAGCGCGACCAGGGCGCTCGCCACGGACTCGACGAGCGGGGTGGGACCGCAGACGTATGCCAGCGGCCGCCGCTCCGGCGGCCACGCGAGCTCGGCGAGCATCTCGGCGTCGATGCGCCGGCTTCGCCCCGTCCATCCCGGCGGATGGCCTCGGGTCAGGGTGTGCACCACCTCGAGGCCGCTGCCGTCGCCGCCGTCGCGGTCGAGCTCGTCGCGGTAGATGACGTCGTCGAGCGTCCGCGACGAGTACAGCAGCCGGGCCGGGACCATGCTCGCGCGGGCGGCGCGGTGGCGGATCATCGCCATCAGCGGGCAGACCCCCGAGCCGCCGGCGACGAGCAGCAGCGGCCCGCCGTCGTCGACCGTCCAGGCGAAGTAGCCCCCGATCGGACCGCGCAGCTCCACCGGATCGCCCGGTTGCAGCTCCTCGGTGAGGTACGGCGAGACCTCGCCGTCGTCGATGCGCTCGACGGTGAGCATCAGCCGCTCGCCGTCGTCGGGGGCGGAGGCGATCGAGTAGCTCCGCTCGGCCACGTACCCGTCCTCGGCGGTGAGCCGGACGTCGACGTGCTGCCCGGCGCGGTGCCCCGGCCAGTCGGGCACGGAGAGCGCGAGGCTGCGCACCCGCGGGGTCTCGTCGACGACCTCGGCGACCCGGGCGACCCGCCAGGTCAGTCGCCGCTGTATCGCTGCTCGCGCCACGGGTCACCGTACATGTGGTAGCCGTAGGTCTCCCAGAACCCGGGCTCGTCGTCGTTCATCAGCCGCAGCCCGCGCACCCACTTCGCGCTCTTCCAGAGGTACAGGTGGGGGACGAGGAGCCGCGCCGGGCCGCCGTGCTGGGGCTCGAGCGGTGCGCCGTCGTAGGCGAACGCCACCCATGCCCTCCCGCCGGTGAGGTCCTCGAGCGGCAGGTTGGTGGTGTAGTCGCCGTCGGAGAACGCCATCACGTACTCGGCGGCGGTCTCGACGCCCTCGAGCAGGGTGTCGACGGAGACGCCCTCCCACGCGGTGTCGAGCTTCGACCACTTGGTGACGCAGTGGATGTCGCGGGTGAGGGTCTCGGTCGGAAGTGACCGGAACTGCTCCCATGTCCAGGTCTTCGGCTCGTCGACCTCCCCGGTGATCGAGAAGCTCCAGTCGGTGAGCTTCGTTCGCGGGGTGGGCCCGGCGGAGAGGACGGGGAAGTCGCGCACGAGGTACTGACCCGGCGGCAGCCGCCCGCCCTCGGTCCGGTCGCGCCGGCCCCGGAATCCGCGACTGATGATGCGCACCGGTCGGATACGAGGAAGCGCACCACCGAGGCGACGTCCTCGGGCGTGCACACCCGGCCGAAGGGAGAGCGCGCGTCGAGGGTGCGGATGTCCTCGACCCCCTCGGTGGCGCGGACGAGCCGCCGGCCCATCTCGGTGTCGACGAGCCCGGGCGCGACGATGTTCACCCGGATCCCCGACTCCCGCTCCTCCTTCGCGAGGGTCAGCGCCAGCGCCTCGAGCGCCGCCTTCGCCATGCTGTACGGCGCCCCGCCCGCGGCGAGCAGCCGGGTCGCGATGCTGCTGACGACGACGACGTCGCCGCGCGTACGTCCGCGCATCTGCGGCACCAGCAGCCCGCAGAGGTGATGGGCGGCCATGGCGTGGGTGCCGATCACCCGCTCGAGCTCGGCGTGGTCGGTGGCGGTGACCCGCAGGCCACGACTGGCGACGCCCGCGTTGCTCACGAGGATGTCGACGCGGCCGAGGTCGTCGAGCACTGCGGCGGCGAGCGCCTCGGCGGCCTCCGGCGCCCCGAGGGTCGCCGGGTAGGCGCGGCCGCGCACCCCCAACGCCTCGGCGCCCGCGGCGGTCTCGGCGGCGGCATCGGCGTCGCGGCGATAGCTGATGGCGACGTCGACCCCGTCCTCGGCGAGGCCGAGGGCGATCGCCCGGCCGATGCCGCGGCTGCCCCCGGTGACGAGCGCGACCCGCCGCTCGCTCACCGGCCGGCGGCCCCGGTGCGGCGCTCCATGAAGGCGGTCACCGCCTGCCGGAAGCCGTCGGACTGCACGCAGAGCTCCTGGGTGCGGTTCTCGAGCGCGACCGCGTTCTCGAGGTTCGGCGCCTCGAGATTCGCCCACATCGTCTGCTTGGTGAGGCGAACCCCCAGCGGGGTGTTCGCACAGACCGCCCGGGCGATCTCGAGCGCCGCCCCGACCACCTCGCCGTCGGGGAGGACTCGGAGCACCAGGCCGCGGGCGAGCGCCTCGTCGGCGTCGATCAGCCGCCCGGTGAGCATCATCTCGAACGCCAGGGTGGGGCCGACCAGGCGGGGGAGCAGCCAGCTCACCCCCATGTCGCAGCCGGACAGGCCGATGCGGACGAAGGCGGCGTTGAAGCGCGCCGAGGCGCTGCACACCCGGGTGTCGGCGGCGAGCGCCAGCGCCAGCCCGCCGCCGGCGGCGGGGCCGTTGACCGCGGCGATGATCGGCTGGGGCAGCGACCGCATGCGGGTCACCAGCGAGGCGAAGAGCTCCTGCTCGGCGATCATGGGCTCGACGCCGCCGGCGTCGCGGAGCTCGCCGAGGTCGTGACCGGAGCAGAAGCCGCGCCCGGCGCCGGTGAGGACGGCCACCCGGCAGGACGCGTCGGCGGCCAGGGCCGCGAGCGCGGCGTCGAGGTCGCGCACCAGCTCGAGGGTCATCGCGTTCAGCGACGCGGGGCGGTTGAGGGTGAGGAGCGCGATCGCGCCGTCGATCCGTTCGCTGACGACCGTCCCCGCCACGGCGACGCCCTCCACTGCCGGGTTCGGCCCCACCGGCCGCGCCGGGGGGCGGAACCCGCAGCGTAGCCGGTCAGACGCGCTCGATGATCGTGGCGTTGGCCATCCCGCCGCCCTCGCACATCGTCTGCAGGCCGAGGCGGCCGCCGCGCTGCTCGAGAGCGTTGACCAGGGTGGTCAGGAGCCGGGCGCCGCTGGCGCCGAGCGGATGGCCGAGGGCGATCGCGCCGCCGTTCACGTTGACCCTCGCGAGGTCGGCGTCGAGCTCCTGCTGCCAGGCGAGCACGACCGAGGCGAAGGCCTCGTTGATCTCCACCACGTCGATGTCGTCGAGGCGCAGCCCGGCCCGGTCGAGGACCCGGCGGGTGGCGGGGATCACCCCGGTCAGCATCATCACCGGGTCGTCGCCGACGACCGCGAAGCTGTGGAAGCGAGCGCGCGGCCGCAGCCCCAGCCGCTCGGCGGCCTGCGGCGAGACGATCAGCACCGCGGCGGCGCCGTCGCTGATCTGGGAGGAGTTGCCGGCGGTGACCACCCAGCCGATCTGGGGGAAGCGCTCCGAGTAGGCGTCGCTCTGGAAGGCGGGCCGCAGCGTCGCGAGGCGCTCGGCGGTGGTGTCTCGGCGGATGCCCTCGTCGGCCCGCACCGTCGTCGACGCGCCGTTCACGCCGGTCGTGATGGGGGCGATCTCACGATCGAAGCGCCCCGCGTCGACCGCCGCGGCGGCCAGCCGGTGGCTGCGCAGCCCGAGCTCGTCGACCTGGTCGCGGCCGAGGCCCCAGCGCGCCGCGATCAGCTCGGCGGAGATGCCCTGGGGGACGAGGCCGTCGGGATAGCGCGCCGCGAGCATCGGGCCGAAGGGGTCGAACCCGGCCACCTGCGAGCCCATGGGGACGTGGCTCATGGACTCGATGCCGGCGGCGATGACGACGTCGTAGGCCCCGGAGATGACCCCCTGGGCGGCGAAGTGGGCCGCCTGCTGCGAGGAACCGCACTGCCGGTCGACCGTCGTCCCCGGGACCGACTCCGGGAAGCCCGCCGCGAGCAGCGCGTTGCGGGCGATGTTCAGGGACTGCTCGCCGGCCTGTCCCACCGCGCCGACGATGACGTCGTCGACCACCGCGGGGTCGATCCCCGTCCGCTCGACGAGCGCCTGCAGGGTCTGGGCGAGCAGGTCGACGGGGTGGAGGCCGCTCAGCGCGCCCCCCGGCTTGCCGCGCCCGATCGGGCTGCGGACGGCGTCGACGATGAGGGCGTCACGCATCTTCCGGTTCTCCTCCCGCGCCGGGTGGCCCGGTCGCCGTCCCGCGGGCGGAATCGGCGCCATCTCCGGAATACCCGAAGATGAGCGCATCTACACCTGAACGGCGGAGCGCCCCTCCGCCTACACTGTCGCCCGCCCGCAGGAGCGGCGCAAACTCCGGAGGTGAGCGTGCATGGAGTTCGGGCTCGACGAGGAGCGGGAGTCCTTCCGTCGTGAGCTGCGGCGATTCGCCACCCAGCGGCTGGCTCCGCACTACCAGGAGGACGACCGCCTCGGCACGGCCCGCCCGGAGCTGCGCCGGGAGCTCGCGGCGATGGGGCTCACCGGGCTGCGCGCACCGCACGAGCACGGCGGCCAGGGCGCCGACTGCCTGACCACCGGCATCGCCTGTGAGGAGGTCGCCCGCGCCGACTTCAACGCCGCCTACTACGTGCTCAACGCGGCGCTGGTCACCGACATCCTCATCGCCAACGCCGGCGACGAGCAGCGCCGGCGCTTCATCCCTCCCATCGTCGCGGCCGAGCACGTCCCCGCGCTCTGCCTCACCGAGCCCGATCACGGGTCCGACGCGGCCCATCTCACCCTGCGCGCGGAGCGCCACGGGAGCGGCTGGCGGCTCGTCGGTGAGAAGACGTCGGTGAGCTTCGGCGTCCTCGCACACACCGCGCTGGTGTTCGCGCGGACCGGCGGCGGCGGCGCCGGGGGGGTGAGCGCCTTCTACGTCGAGCTCGACCCGGCGCACGTCGCCCGCGGCGCGTTCGACGACCTCGGCAGCCACGCGGTCGGACGCGGCTCACTCCACTTCGACGGGCTGCCCGTGGACGAGTCGCAGATGGTCGGT
>VBHE01000046.1:15213-15855 GCA_005889515.1 Chloroflexota bacterium
TTCCCGTGCCCTGATCGCGCTGATGTGCATCGGCTGCGCCCAGGCGGCCGTCGACGAGGCCGTCGAGTACGCCCGCACCCGGGAGGCGTTCGGGCAGCCCATCGGGCGCTTCCAGGGCGTCGCCTTCCCGCTCGTCGAGCACACCACCTACCTCCATGCTGCCCGCCTGCTCAGCTACGAGGCGCTGTGGCGCAAGGATCGCGGCCTGCCCCACACCGAGGAGGCGAACATGGCGAAGTGGTGGGCGCCGAAGGTCTCCGTCGAGGCCGCCCATCAGGTGCTGCTCACCTTCGGGCACCTCGGCTACTCCGCGGAGACCCCGCACGGGCAGCGCCTCCGCGACCTCATCGGCCTGGAGATCGGCGACGGCACGGCGAACATCGCCAAGCTCGTGGTGGCGCGGTCGCTGCTCGGCCGCGGCCATGCGCCCTGAGCTATGGCCAGAGCCGGTCGCCGTGCTCGAGGGCGACCATCGTCAGGTGCTCGAGGTCGACGAGCGGAACCCCGTAGCGCTCGGCGAGCTGCTCGGCGTCCACCGGCGACGTCTGCGCGCGGCGGTGGTCCTGGTAGAGGGGGAAGTGGGTGTAGGCGCGGTAGTCGCTGAAGGCCCAGAGCGGCTGCTCCGGACGGGCGAGGGCGACG
>VBHE01000046.1:15937-21221 GCA_005889515.1 Chloroflexota bacterium
GCCAGCTGCTGGTCACCTCGTGAACGGCGTAGACGCCGCACTCGCACCCCCGGCCGGGAGCGGAGTGGTCATTGCGGACCTGTCCCTTCTCGGTGAGGTGCCGGGCGATCAGGGTGCGCGTGGTCCACATCACCGGCCGGGCGCACGAGCCGAGGATGGGGTGGCCCTCGTCGTCGAGCACGACCACCCAGTCCCGAAAGCCGACGACGTAGCTGGTCAGCCGCCGTGGCCCGCCGGCACCGGCTCCGGCGTCGGCTCGGGCTCGGAGGGCGCCGGCTCCGTGGGAACCAGCTCCCACTCGGGCTCCGGCACCACCAGCACCTCCAGGTCCTCCTTCTTCTCGTAGCTCATCGCCGACGCCTCCTTGAGCACGGGCCAGCCGCCGCTCGCGACGGCGGCGCCAGGGGTCGATCACGTGCAGGATGCCGAACACATCGAGTCCCTCTCGCCGTCGTTGCGTGCCCTCCGCGATGCACGATGGTCCCTCCGGCCGCGGCCGTCAAGCCGTCGGCTGGATCCCACGCGATGAAGGAGAGCCCCCGTTCGACGTCGGCGCGCCCTTCTCCGACTTCCAGGCGCGCTACGAGGAGGCGGTGCCGGCGATGCCCGCGGAGCGGCTCGCGGCGCTGGCGGCGAGCAACGCCTCCTGGGACGAGGTGCTCGAGATGGTCGCCGCGAGCGCGCCGCACGGGTTCCTGATCTACGGACGGATCCCGGTCGACCCGCTGATGCGCCTCGCCGGCCACAGCACCGCGTGCACCGAGTACCTGATGGGCAACCACACCACCGCCGAGCGGATGTTCCGCCACTCCCCCGAGGTGATGCTCCACGCGCCGCTGCGCACCGTCCTCTGGGAGGACGCCGCGGGCACCACCCGCTTCTCGGTCGACCAGCCGAGCGCCCTCTTCGCGAGCTTCGGGATCCCCGAGGTCGCGGCGGTGGGCCGGGAGCTCGACGCCAAGCTCGCCGCGCTCCTCCGCCACCTCGGCGTCGAGGTGCCCGACGCGCTCGTCTGACCGCGTCTCAGCAGGTGCGCGGCGCGGGCAGCCCGTTGAACCGGGCGGCGAGATAGGCGACGGCGCCGGGCGCGCCGGTCGCGGCCCGGAGGGCCCGCTCACGGCGCTCGCGCCCGACATCGTCCGCTGGATCGCCGCGACCGTCCTCGGCGCGGGCCCGGCCGGGACGGCGGACCCGGAGGGTGGCGATCAGCCGAGGCCGAGGAGCCGGTAGAAGCTCCGCTCGAGCATGTCGAGGAGGTCGGCACGGGTGAGGTCGCTGCCCTCCATCCAGACCAGCACCACCTCCTCGGCGAAGGCCTGCCAGCCGCGGACCGCGAGGGCGACCGCCGGTGTCACCGGGCCCCGGACCGAGCCGATGGCGTCGACGAGCCAGGAGGTGAACGCCTCGCGGGTCTCGTCGTAGACGGCGGTCATGTCCGGGTCGCCGCCGGCGGAGCCGCGCACCAGCCAGACGTAGGCGCCGTGGTGCTCGGCGACGTAGTCGACGTACGCCTCGAGGTTTCTCCGCAGCCGCGCCGTCTGGTCGGCATCGGGATCGTCGCGCAGCACCCGCGCCCGGAGCTGCTCGGCTGCGGTGCGGGCGACGGCGACGTGGAACTCGTGCTTGGTGGGGAAGTAGTGGAAGAGCAGCCCGCTCGAGATCCCGGCGGCGGCGGCGAGGTCGTCGGTGGAGAGCTCGTCGAGCCGGCGGCTGGCGAGCATCTGCACCCCGAGCTCGAGCAGCTGGGCACGCCGTGCCTCCTTGCTGAGCCGCACCCGGACCGGAGGGCTGGTGGTTCGCATCGTCGAGGTGTCCGTCCGCCTCCTTTTGTTGAGCAGTTCTCAATATACACCCGGCGAAGGCTCGTGGATGCGAAGGCCGGCTACGCCGGCGGCTCGCCCTCGGCGAGAAGGCCGACGACGATGTCGGTGAGCAGGCGCAGGTCGATCGCCGCGGAGCGCTCGGGACGGAGCAGCAGGGCGAGCGCAGCGCCGCGCATCGTGTGCATGACGATGTCGATCGCCTCGCGGGCGCGCGGGCGCGACGCGAGCTCGGGGCCGTACATCTCGGCGACGAGTGCGCGGGTGCCGCGGATGAACGCGCGCTCGAAGGGGAGCAGGGTCTCGCGGAGCACCGGGTCGGTGCGGCCCGCGACCCAGAGGTCGAGCGCCGAGTAGAAGATCGGGCCGGAGAGGGCGGCCCACAGCAGCTCGTGCACCCGCAGCAGGCGGTCGCCGGCGGCGGGGAGGGCGGTCGCCTGGGTGCGCAGCTCGTCGCCCCAGCACCGGGAGACGTGGTCGACGGCGGCGACCACCAGCGCCTCCTTGGTCGGGTACTGGTGGAGGAGGGCGCCGCGCGACATCCCGGCGCGTCCGGCGACCCGGGTGGTGGTGAGGCCGCCGTAGCCGCGCTCGAGCAGGACCTCGAGGGCGGCCTCGAGCACCCGGGTCTGGGTGGCGGCGCTCCGCTCCGCCTGGGTACGGCGGGGTCGGGGAGCGCCGGCCCCGCCGGGGCGGGCACGGGGAGCTCGGGAGGGGCTCGAGGAGGACGCCGGGATCGAGGAGAAGCACCGTGACCGCAGACGCGTTCGTCTACGAGGCCATCCGAACGCCGCGCGGACGCGGCAAGAGCAGCGGCTCGCTGCACACCACCAAGCCGGTCTCGCTCGTGGTCGGGCTCATCGAGGAGATGCGCACCCGCCATCCCGAGCTCGACACCAACCGGGTCGACGACCTCGTCCTCGGATGCGTGAGCCCGCTCGGCGACCAGGGCATGGACATCGCCAAGACCGCGGCGCTCATGGCCGGGCTGCCCGAGACCGTCGCCGGCGTCCAGCTCAACCGCTTCTGCGCCTCCGGGCTCGAGGCGGTCAACGTCGCCGCGCAGAAGGTGCGCTCCGGCTGGGAGGACCTGGTCCTCGCCGGTGGCGTCGAGTCGATGTCGCGGGTCCCGATGGGCAGCGACGGTGGCGCCTGGGCGATGGACCCCGAGACGAACTACGCGACCGGCTTCGTCCCCCAGGGGATCGGCGCCGACCTCATCGCCACCATCGAGGGATTCACCCGCGAGGACGTCGACCGCTACGCGCTGGAGTCGCAGAAGCGCGCAGCGAGCGCATGGGCCGAAGGGCTCTTCAACGGCTCGGTGGTGCCGGTGCGCGACCTCAACGGCGAGATCGTCCTCGAGAAGGACGAGCACATCCGACCCGTCCTTCGCGATGATGGGCGAGATGGGGGGCTTCGACGCCGTCGCCCTCCAGAAGTACCACTGGGTCGAGCGCATCGACCACGTGCACACCCCGGGCAACTCGTCGGGCATCGTCGACGGCGCCTCGCTCGTGCTCGTCGGCAGCGAGAAGGTCGGCGCCGAGCTCGGGCTGAAGCCCCGGGCCCGGATCCTCGCCACCGCGCTGAGCGGCGCCGATCCGACGATCATGCTCACCGGGCCGACGCCCGCGTCGCGCAAGGCGCTCGCCAAGGCGGGGCTCGGCATCGGCGACATGGACCTGGTGGAGATCAACGAGGCGTTCGCCGCGGTGGTGCTGCGCTTCATGAAGGACATGGAGCTGCCGCCCGAGAAGGTCAACGTCAACGGCGGCGCCATCGCCATGGGGCATCCCCTCGGCGCCACCGGGGCGATGATCCTGGGCACGCTCATCGACGAGCTCGAGCGGCGCGACCGCCGCTATGGCCTGGCGACGCTCTGCGTCGGCGGCGGCATGGGCATCGCCACCGTCATCGAGCGGGTCTGAGGCGGCAGGAGAGAGTCATGAGTGCTGAGAACATGATCCGCTGGGAGCAGGACGGCGACGGCGTCGTCGTCCTCACCGTCGACGATCCCACCCAGTCCGCGAACACCATGAACGAGCTCTACGTGAGCTCGATGGGCGCGACCCTCGACCGCCTCGAGGCCGAGCGCGACGGCATCACCGGGGTCGTCCTCACCTCGGCGAAGAAGACCTTCTTCGCGGGTGGCGACCTGCGTCTGCTCATCCAGGCGACGCGCGACCAGGCGGACGCGGTGCGTGAGAACGTGACCGTGATCAAGTCGCAGCTGCGCCGGCTCGAGACCCTCGGGCGCCCGGTCGTCGCCGCGGTCAACGGGACCGCGCTCGGCGGCGGCTTCGAGATCGCGCTCGCCTGCCACCACCGCGTCGTCGCCGACGACCCCAGGCTGCGGGTCGGCTTCCCCGAGGTGACCCTCGGGCTCCTCCCCGGCGCCGGCGGAGTCGTCCGCAGCGTCCGCCTGCTCGGCGCCGCCGAGGCGCTGCTCAAGCTGCTCCTCCAGGGCCAGCAGCTCGCTCCCGCCGACGCGCTGCAGCTGGGGATCATCCACGAGGTCGTCGCCCGCGACGAGCTGATCGCCGCCGCCAGGCGCTGGATCGCCGCCAACCCGAAGGCGGTCCAGCCGTACGACGTCCGCGGATACAAGGTCCCCGGCGGGACTCCGTCGACGCCGGCGTTCGCCGCCAACCTCCCCGCCTTCCCCGCGAACCTGCGCAAGGAGCTGAAGGGTGCGCCCTACCCGGCCCCCCACCACATCCTCTGCGCGGCGATCGAGGGCCTGCAGGTCGACGTCGACAACGCGTTCACCATCGAGACCCGCTACTTCGTCGACCTGGTGACCGGGCAGACGTCGAAGAACATGATCCAGGCGTTCTGGTTCGACCTGAACCACATCAACCACGGCGGCGCGCGCCCCAAGGGCGTTCCCGCGTGGAAGGCGACCCGGGTCGCCGTGCTCGGCGCCGGGATGATGGGCGCGGGGATCGCCTACGCGTGCGCGCGGCGCGGCATCGAGGTGGTCCTCAAGGACGTCTCCGTCGAGGCGGCGGAGAAGGGCAAGGCGTACAGCGCCGGCATCCTCGGCAAGGCGGTGTCGCGCGGACGGATGACCGCGGAGGAGAGCGATCGCATCCTCGCGCGCATCATGCCGACCGACGACGCCGCCGCCACGGAGGGCTGCGACCTCGTCATCGAGGCGGTGTTCGAGAGCGTCGAGCTCAAGCACCGGGTGGTCCGCGAGGTCGAGGACCTGGTCTCCCCCGGGGCGCTGCTCACCTCGAACACCTCGTCGCTGCCGATCAGCGAGCTGGCGACCGGGGTCTCGCGTCCCGAGGACTTCGTCGGCCTCCACTTCTTCTCGCCGGTCGACAAGATGCCGCTCGTCGAGATCATCCGCGGCACCCAGACGTCGGACGCCGCGCTGGCGCGCGCCTTCGACGTGGTTCTCCAGCTCGGCAAGACCCCGATCGTCGTCAACGACAGCCGCGGCTTCTTCACCA
>VBHE01000046.1:21241-25798 GCA_005889515.1 Chloroflexota bacterium
GGGCGTGAACCCGGTGTCGGCCGAGCGCGCCGCGACCCAGGCCGGCTACCCGGTCGGACCGCTGCAGCTCATGGACGAGCTCACCCTCACCCTGCCGCAGAAGCTCCGCAACGAGGCCCGGGTGGCTGCGGAGCGCGCCGGGGTCGCCTATCACGGGCACCCCGCCGAGGTGGTGATCGACCGCATGGTGGAGCTCGGCCGCAAGGGCCGCTCCACCGGTGGCGGCTTCTACGACTACCCCGCCGACGGTGGGCGGACGATCTGGCCGGGGCTGTACGAGCACTTCGCGCCCAACGACAGCAGTGTCTCCTTCCGCGACATCCAGGAGCGGATGCTCTTCGCCGAGGCGCTCGAGACCGTCCGCTGCATGGACGAGGGTGTGATCACCTCGGTGCCCGACGCCAACATCGGGTCGATCTTCGGGATCGGCTTCCCCGCCTGGACCGGCGGCGTCGTGCAGTACATCAACCAGTACCAGGGCGGGGTCGCCGGGTTCGCCGCCCGCGCGCGCGAGCTCGCCGCCCGCTACGGTGAGCGCTTCACCCCTCCGGCGTCGCTCGTCGAGCGCGCCGAGCACGGCGCGGTGTACGCCTAGTCGGTCCTCGCGCCGGACGGGTTCTCCCCGCCGCCCATATAGGTCCCGTGGCCTTCGACGGCCAGCTCGCCGTCGAAGGTCAGGACCTCGCTGACCATGCCGCCGCGCTGGTTGCGGTAGTTGATGACCACGGTGCGGACCCCGACGTAGACGCCGACCACCTCGAAGTGGAGGTCGGGGATGCGGCGCAGCCCCTCGCTCCAGTAGTGGCGCAGCGCCGCCCTGCCACGGATCACGCCCCCGCTTCCCTCGACGAGCAGGGCGGCGACCGGCGAGGTGAAGACGGCGTCGTCGTGGAAGTGCTCGAGGACCCGCTCGACGTCGTGGTCGTTCCACGCCCGCACCCACTCGTCGACGAAGCTCTGCGCCCAGTCGCGGTCCATGAGCGGGTCAGGTCACCGGGGCGCCGATCTCGACGCGGTCGCCGGTGCGGACGGTGCCGCCGCGCAGCACCGACGCGTAGGTGCCGAGACACGCCCACTGCCCGTACTCGGGGATCTCCTGGCGGTTCTCGCGGGCCAGGGTGCGCAGCACGCCGAGGTCGCGAGGCAGCCCCTGCTGCGGCAGCGTCGTCATCACACAGCGCGGCGTCGACGGGCCGAGCTGGACGACCACCTCGTCGCCGATGGCGACCTCGCAGCTCATCCAGCTGTTCTCGACGAAGGGGTCGGAGGTCTCGCCGGCGATGACGATGTTCGGACGGAAGCGGCGCACGTCCCACGCGGTCGACGGCTCGCTGCGGTCGAGCGCCGCCAGGGTGCTGGCGGCGACGACGTGGAGCGGGCTGACGTCCTGGAAGGTCCCGGGGGCGAAGAGCCCGACCGCGATCCCCGAGACCGGACCCTCCGGGTCGCGCACCTCGACCTCGGTCATCTCCGCGAACTCCATCGGCGCCGCGCCCTCGATGTCGGGGAACGTCATCCCGTAGAGGGCCCCGTCCGGCGCCGTCGAGACGACCCGGACCTCGCGGCCGAGCACGGCGCTGAACAACGGCGCGGCCTCGGGATCGTCGATCGCGACCGCGGAGCCGTCGGGGAGGGTCACCGTCACCCGGGGCGAACCGTCGCCCTCGCCGACCGTCGTCGCCCGCCAGTCGAGCATGCGGCCGAAGTGGGCCGGCCGCTTGGCGCTCACGATCAGGCCGCTGGCGACGTCGAGCAGAGCGTACGCCCGGTCCCCCGTAACCCCGCTCTCCTCGATCGAGACCGTCTCGACGCGCTCTCCGAGCATCGACTTGACGGGATACCGCCACAGCTCGCCGATCGACAACATGTCCCGCACCTCCGCCTCACCGTCCTCCGCGGGTAGCGTAGCCGTGGTCATATACAACCATGATGGGTCTAAGTCTGATAGTGTTGCTGTCATCGCAACCTCGTCCAGGGAGGACCGCGAGGTGGCGATGCCGCCCAAGCCCGAGCAGACCATCGAGACCCTGAAGGAGGACGTGGCATGGGCCAGGACCCGGATGAGCTCAGGGAGGCCATAGAGGGCACCCGGCGCCGGATGGACGAGACCGTCCTGGCGCTCGAGCAGAAGATCGATATCAGGAGCCGGGTCCGCAACCGGATCCGCCGCCTGGAGTGGCGGCGCACGGTTCCCTACGCGGTGGGCGCGGTGGCGGTCACCGGCGGCGTGGTGACCGGAGTCGTCGCGCTCAAGGTGCGGGCCGGCGCGCCCGCGGCCCGGCTGGCGTCACCGGTGAGGAGGCTGCCGAGCCCGGCGCGGGATCGCGCCCTGCCGGTCGCGCGGGGCGCCGACCGGCTGCTGGCGCGGACCGCCGAGAGCATCTCCGAGCGGCGTCAGCGGGCGCTGCAGGCGATGAGCCGGGAGATCGCGAAGGCACTCGCCGAGGAGCAGGACAGGCGCAACCGGTGGTATCTGCGCGTCGCCCGCGACGCCGGCGGCGCCGCGGCGACCACGGCGGCGACCCTGATGGTGCGGCGCCTGCTCACACCACCACCACCACCGTACTCAGCAGAGGAGAAAGGGCCATGGGTGACGAGAACCGCATCGCCGGCAAGGTGAAGGAGATCGGCGGCAAGGTGACCGGCGACCCGAAGGACTGAGGAGAGGGAGATCGACGATGCCACAACAGAGCTGGAGCCCGAAGCGCGAACGGCAGTACGAGCACATCAAGGAGGGCCTCCTCGAGCGCGGCCGCAAGGAGGACACCGCGTCGGAGATCGCCGCACGCACCACCAACAAGGAGCGGGCGCGCGCGGGCGAGACGAGGACCACGAGCCGGACCTCGATCGAGGACATCTCCTCCGGCCGTCGCGGCGGGCTGCGCTCGCACCGCGGCTCGGGCGGCCGCACCGTCGCCCAGCTGCGCAACGAGGCACGGAGCCGCGGGGTGCGCGGCTGCTCGAGGATGCGCAAGTCCGAGCTGGAGCGCCGGCTGAGCCGCTGAAGCGCGGGTGCCGGCGGGCCATCCCCGCGCCGCCCAGCGCGGATGCACCAGCGTGCTGGTGCGTCTGCACCATGTGCCTTGTCACCGTTTCGGTGGCCCACGTATAGTCGGCGACGCGCCAACCCACCCGTCCCTCGGAGAGACTCGCCACGAGCGGCGCGCCCGATGCCCGCCAGTCCCTTCTCGCGGCCATCGTCGACTGTTCCGACGACGCCATCATCAGCAAGACCCTCGACGGCCGGATCACCAGCTGGAACGCGGCCGCCGAGGCGATGTACGGCTACACGGCGCAGGAGGCCATCGGCCGATCGGTCTCGCTGATCATGCCCGCGGACCGGCTCGGAGAGATGGACGCCATCCTCGGGCGGATCCGCGCCGGTGGGCGCGTCGAGCACCACGAGACGGTGCGGGTCAGGAAGGACGGCCGCACGGTCCCGGTGTCCCTGACGGTGTCCCCCGTCCACGGCCCCGGTGGCCGGGCCGTGGGGGCGTCGTCGATCGCCCGGGACATCACCGAGCGCAAGAAGACCCAGGCCAAGTTCGAGGGGCTGCTCGAGGCGGCCCCCGACGCCATGGTCGGGGTGCACCGCGACGGCACCATCGCCTTCGTCAACCACCAGGCCGAGGCGCTCTTCGGCTACGACCGCCACGAGCTCCTCCGCCGTCCGATCGAGACCCTCGTCCCCCAGCGCCTCGAAGGGATCCACCCCCAGCACCGCGACAAGTACTTCGCCAACCCCCAGGTGCGGCCGATGGGGGTCGGGCTCAACCTGTCGGGGAGGCGCAAGGACGGCAGCGAGTTCCCCGCCGAGATCTCGCTCTCGTCGATCACCACCGAGGAGGGGCTGCTCGTCACCGCCGCGGTGCGCGACGTCACCGCCCAGAAGCAGGCCTCCCAGTACGCCCGCAGCCTCATCGAGGCGAGCCTCGACCCGCTGGTCACCATCAGCGTCGACGGCAAGATCACCGATGTCAACGAGGCCACCATCAAGGCCACCGGCGTGCCCCGCGAGCGGCTCATCGGCACCGACTTCTCCGACTACTTCACCGACCCGGAGAACGCGCGCCGCGGCTATCGGCGGGTCTTCGCCGAGGGCTCGGTGACCCGTCCTCTACAACGCCTCGGTGTATCGCGACACCCTCGGCACGGTGCTCGGAGTCTTCGCCGCCGCCCGTGACGTCACCGCTCAGAAGCGGGCCGAGGCCGAGATCGCCGAGCAGCGGTCGAGGGAGCTCGAGAGACTGGCCGAGCTCGAGCGGTTCCAGCGGCTCACCGTGGGCCGCGAGCTCAAGATGATCGAGCTCAAGAAGGAGATCGCGGAGCTGAGCCACCTCCTCGCCCAGGACGGCCGGGGGAGCCCATGACCTCCACGTCCTGGGAGCAGGACATTCAGCGGGCCATGCTCAACATCCTCGAGGACTTCGACGACGAGCGGGCGAAGGCCGAGCGGGTGAACCTCGAGCTCCGCAACGAGATCGCCGAGCGCCTCGAGGCACAGGCGGAGCAGGAACGCCTGCGTGCGGAGGCGGAACGGCAGCGCTTCGAGAACCG
>VBHE01000047.1 GCA_005889515.1 Chloroflexota bacterium
CGGCGCCGAGCTGGCCCTTGCCGCCGTCGATGAGGATGAGGTCGGGAAGCACGCCGAAGCTCTCGTCCGCGGCGTCCGCCCGCCGGCGGGGCCGCCCCGGGCGCTCGGGAGGGGCGGCGTCGGCGACCGCGAGCCCCTCCGCCTCCCCCGCCGGCTCGGCCACCCGGCCGCCGCCGTTGCTCCCGGCCGGGTCGTCGACGGGGACGTCCTCGGCGCCACCGGCGCGTCCGGGGTGGCGGCCGATCCGCCTGCGCAGGGTCTCCTCCATCGAGGCGAAGTCGTTGGCGCCCTCGACCGTCTTGATCCCGAAGTGGCGGTAGTGGTCGGGACGCGGCCGGCCGTCCTCGAACACCACCATCGAGCCCACCGAGTTGGTGCCCATGGTGTTGCTGATGTCGTAGCACTCGATGCGCCGTGGCAGGTCGGGGAGGTCGAGCCGGGCCTGCAGGTCGGCGAGGAGCCCCCCGGTGCGCTCGGCGTCGAAGTCGGCCTCGATCCGCTCCTGGCGGAGCGCCGTCTCCGCGGTCCGCGTGGCCTGGTCGACAAGCTCGCGGGCGGCGCCCCGCTGGGGGACGCGCACCTCGACGGGACCACCGCGCTGCTCGCTGAGGAACTCCTGGAGCACGGCGTGGCCGGGCGGGCACTCCGCGACCACCAGGGTGCGCGGGAGGCTCGACGCGTCGCCGTAGTACAGGCCGAGGAAGCTCTCGAGCGCGTCGGCGGAGCCGAGCCCGGCGACGCCCTCGATGGCGTGGTTCTCCATCACCGCCACCTTGCCCTCGCGCACCGCGAGGACGGTCACCATCCCACGGTTGCCTTCGAGGGCGATCCCGACCACGTCGCGGTCGTCGCGGGCGCCGCGCACCATCCTCTGGCGCTCGCGGATGCGGTCGATGGCACGGAGCCGGTCGCGGGCGCGCGCCGCCGCCTCGTAGTCGAGCCGCTCCGCCGACTCGCGCATCTGCGCCTTCAGCTGGGCGGTGAGCACCTCGGAGTGACCCTCCATGAAGAGCTGCACCTCGTCGAGCAACCGGGCGTAGCTGTCGGCGTCGATGTTCCCGGCGCAGGGGCCGCTGCAGCGCTTGATGTGGTAGTCGAGTGCGCAGCGACTTCACCGTCGTCCGCAGCGACTGGGCGCTGGTGTAGGGGCCGAAGTAGCGCGCTCCGTCGCGGGCCATCCGCCGGGTGTAGTAGGGACGGGGGAACATCGCCGCCCGCCGCACCGCCTCGGCGCCGCCGCGCGGGGTCCTCGCCCCCTCCCTCGCCGTCCCGGGGGCCAGGGCGTCGGGAGCGCCGGGAGCGGGGATCTTCAGGTAGAGGTAGTTCTTGTCATCCTTGAGGCGAACGTTGAAGCGCGGGCGGTAGCGCTTGATGAACTCGTTCTCGAGGAGCAGGGCCTCGCGCTCGCTGCTGCAGAGGACCACCGCGAAGTCGAAGATCCGCTCCACCAGCTGGCGGGTGCGCAGCGGGTGGGACTCGACCCCGCTGAAGTAGGAGCGGAGCCGGTTGCGCAGGCTCGCCGCCTTGCCCACATAGACGACCCGCGCCTCGAGGTCGCGCATCAGGTAGACCCCGGGACCGTCCGGCGCCTCCTTCAGCCGCTGGCGGAGCAGCTCGGGGTTGTCGAGCAGCCGGGCGGCACGCGCCGTGGTGGTGGCCATGGATCCACTGTACTGTGCCGTGGCCTCAGCCGCCGGCGGCTTCCAGCTCCGCCAGGAACTGGGCCTCGTCGAGCACCCGGACCCCCAGCCGCTGCGCCTTCTCCAGCTTGCTCCCCGGCGCGGCGCCGGCGACGACGGCGTGGGTCTTGCGGCTGACGCTCGATCCCGGGGTCCCGCCGAGGGCGCGGATCCGCGCCTCCGCCTCGGGGCGGGTGAGCCCGTCGAGGCCGCCGGTGAGCACCCAGGTCTGTCCCGTCCAGGGACCGGTCGACGCCTCGGTCTGCTCCGCCTCGACCCCCACCTCGGCCAGCCGGCGCAGCAGCTCGCGGCCGGGCTCGGAGGCGAACCATCCGGCGACGCTGCGCGCCACCACCGGGCCGACGCCCTCGACCGCGAGCAGCTCCTCCTCGCCGGCGGCGGTGAGCGCGTCGAGGGTGCCGAAGTGCGCCGCCAGGGTGAAGGCGGTGTGCTCGCCGACGTGGCGGATGCCGAGCGCGTTGATCAGCCTGCCGAGCGACACGTGCCGCCGCTCGTCGATGGCGCGGAGCAGGTTGTCGGCGGACTTGTCGGCGAAGCCGTCGAGGGTGAGCAGGGTCGCCTTGTCGAGCCGGAAGATGTCGGCGGCGTCGGCGACGTGCCCACCGTCGACGAGCTGGTCGATGATCGCCTCGCCGAGCCCCTCGATGTTCAGCGAGGCGCGCGACGCGAAGTGGCGCAACCTCTCGCGGCGCTGCGCGGGGCAGAGCGGGTTGACGCAGCGGCGCACCACCTCGCCCTCCTCGCGGACGAGCTCGGTGTCGCAGGAGGGGCAGCGGTCGGGCATCCGCCACGGCGCCGCTCCCTCCGGCCGCTTCTCCAACAGCGGACGCTCCACCTCGGGGATGACGTCCCCAGCCTTGTGGAGCAGGACGGTGTCGCCGATGCGGATGTCCTTGCGCGCCACCTCGTCCTCGTTGTGGAGGGTGGCACGGCGCACCGTCGTCCCCGCCACCAGCGCAGGCTCGAGCACCGCCACCGGCGTCGCCGCGCCGGTGCGTCCCACCGAGACGATGATGTCGAGCACGACGGTCTCGACCTCCTCGGGGGGGAACTTGTAGGCGATCGCCCAGCGGGGCGAGCGCGCCACCGCGCCGAGCTCCTCCTGGAGCGCGAGCGGAGCGACCTTGATCACCACCCCGTCGGTGTCGTAGTCGAGGTCGTGGCGCCGGTCGCGCCACTCCTCGACGTAGCCCGCGATGCCCTCGACGTTCGAGACGACGCGGCGGTGCGGGTTGGTGGGCAGGCCGAGGCGGTCGAGGGCGTCGAGCACCCCCGCCTGGGTGCCGGCCTCGCCGGGAGGATCGATCGCGTACATGAACGCGCGCAGGCCGCGCCGCGCGGTGATCCGCGGGTCGAGCTGGCGGACCGACCCCGCGGCGGCGTTGCGCGGATTGGCGTAGCGCGGCTTCCCCCGCTCGTCGAGGTCCTCGTTGAGGCGGGCGAAGGCGCCCTTCGGCAGGAACACCTCGCCGCGGACCTCGATCTCCGCAGGCACCCCGCCGACCCCGGCGAGGAGCCGGGTCGGGATGGTGCGCACGGTGCGCAGCTGGGCGGTGACGTCCTCGCCCTCGAGACCGTTGCCGCGGGTGGCGCCGCGCAGGAGCTGGCCGTCCTTGTAGCTGAGCGAGACCGCCAGCCCGTCGATCTTCAGCTCGCAGACGTAGGCGTCGACGGCGCCGACGGCGCGCTCCACCCGGCGGACGAACTCCTCGACCTCCTCGACGCCGAAGGCGTTCGCGAGCGAGAGCATCGGGGTGCGGTGCGGCGCCTTGGCGAAGGCCTCGACCGGCGCCGCCCCCACCCGCTGGGTCGGCGAGTCCGGAGTCTGCAGCTCCGGATGCAGCTCCTCGAGGTTCGCCAGGTCACGGAAGAGCGCGTCGTACTCGGAGTCCTCGATCTCCGGCGAGTCGAGCACGTAGTAGCGGTGGGCGTGGTGCTCGATGGTGCGCACCAGCTCGGCGTGGCGGGCGCGGGCCTCCTCGGGCGCCACTAGGCGTCGCCGAGCGTGGCCGCCGGTTCCTCCCGCTCCACCGCATCGAGGATGCTGTGGGCCTGGGCGGCGTCCCAGCCGTCGAGCACCGAGAGCACGCCGGCGAGCGGCGCGACGTGGCGCAGGTCGAGGGCGTCACCCGCCTGCCGGGCACACACCCCGACGGTCGAGAGCATGTAGGTGCGGAGCAGCCCCGGTGGCTCCCGCTCGACGGCGAGGGAGTGCACGTGGGCGAGCGCGCACAGGGTGATCCGCGAGGGCTCCCGGGTCGCCTCGGCGGCGAGGAGGCGGGCCGCCTCCGAGCGCTCCGTGGGGTCGGTCGCGGAGAGCAGCTTCCCCGCGAGCACGCACTGCGGCGTGCTCAGCGCGCCGTAGAGCTCGTCGTGGTTGCAGACGATGCAGCCGTAGCGGTGGAGCGGCACGACGTGGAGCAGGCAGCGGCCATACAGGCGCGCCGGGGGCGCGACCTCGTCCTGGTTCTCGACCGAGGGTGCGGGGTCGTGGACGTCGAGCGCGGAGCGGAGCCGGCGGATGAGCTCCTCGAGCTTCTCCACCTTGGGACGCACCGGGAAGAGACCCACCCAGGCGCGTCCCTCGAGGCTGTCGACGACGCCGATGAGGAACGCGCGCTTCTCCTCCGGGTCCCCATCCCAGGGGATCTCGTCGAGGGCGATGCGCTCGACGTCGCGGCCGTAGACGCAGACGTCATGCCAGGCGAGCCACGCGGCGACCGCGCGCTGCGGCTTGGTCCGGGCGCGACGGGTCGCGGCCACGGCGAGGACGGCGAAGAGTTGCGCGATCAGCACCTCGCCGGCCTCGATGGCCTGTGGGGCCCCGCCCTCGGACCAGGTGATCGACGCGGCCATCAGCCCAGCATCTCCAACGCGGCGTCGGCGACGGCGAAGATCTTGACACCACTGGTATCGAAGCGGATCACCACCTCCTCCCCGCCGCGGGTCATGGTGCTCTTCAGGATGGTGCCCTGTCCGTACCGGGCGTGGCCGACCCGCATCCCGTCGCGGAAGCGCTGCGGGGCGACCTCGACAGGATTGGGGCGCACCGCGTGGGCGTGCACGGCGGCGCGCACCGCCCCCGGGACCCGCGGGTTGACCGGCACTCCCGCGCCGGGGCGCCCGGGGATGTCGAGCAGCTCCTTGGGCAGCTCGTCGAGGAAGCGGGAGGCGGCGGCGAGCTGCGGGGCGCCGTAGAGGTGGCGGCGGAAGGCGTGGAGGAGGTAGAGCCGCCGCTGCGCGCGGGTGATCCCCACGTAGGTGAGGCGGCGCTCCTCGGCGATGCCGCTCTCCCCCGCCTCGAGGGCGCGGATGTGGGGGAGCAGCCCCTCCTCGAGCCCGGCGATGAACACCACCGGGAACTCCAGCCCCTTGACCTGGTGGAGGGTGATCAGGGTGACCCCGGCACCGCCGCCGTCGAGGCTGTCGACGTCGCTCACCAGCGCCACCTGCTCGAGGAAGCGGGTGAGCCCGGTGGGCGGCTCGAGCTCGGCGTGCTCGGCGGCGAGGCCGGTGAGCTCGGTGACGTTCGCCCAGCGCTCCTCGCCCTCGGGGGTGCCGTCGCGGAGGTGGTCGCGATAGCCGGTGTCGGTGAGGACGCGCTCGACGAGCTGGGGGAGCGGCAGCGCGGTCGACGCCGCGCGCAGCCCCTCGATGAGCCGGTGGAAGGCCTCGAGCGCCGCCGCCGCCCCGGCGTTGATCCCCTCGGCGTCCGGCAGCAGCGAGGCCACCGCCTCGAAGGGCGTGACCCCGCGCCGTCGCGCCAGCCGCTCGACCTCGGCGACCGTCTTGTCGCCGATCTTGCGCCGGGGCACGTTGACGATGCGTCCGAAGGACACGGCGTCGCGGGGGTTGGCGATCAGCCGCAGGTAGGCGAGCAGGTCACGGACCTCGCGGCGTCCGGTTCTACGAGCGCCGCCGACCACCTTGTAGGGCAACCCGGACCGAATGAAGACCTCCTCGAACGCCCGGGACTGGGCGTTGGTGCGGTAGAAGACCGCCACCTGCCCTGGGGTCGCCTCGCCGGCGTCGGTGAGCCGGTCCACCTCCTCGGCCACGAAGGCCGCCTCGTCGTGCTCGCTGTCCGCGACGTAGCCGGTGATCGGCGGGCCGTCGCCAGCGTCCGACCACAGCTTCTTGGGCGTCCGGCCCGAGTTGCGGGACACGACGGCGTTCGCCGCGGCCAGGATGTTCTGCGTGGAGCGGTAGTTCTGAAGTCGAGGATGTTGCGCACGTCGGCGCCTCGCCACCCGTAGATGGAGTTGTGGGTGACGATGCCCCCGGCCACGAAGTTGTGGGTCGGCTCGACGTCGATGTCGTGGACCGCCGGCTCGAGCCTGACCCGCTCGACGGTGTCGACGATGTCGTACCCACCCTCCTCGTCGAACATCACCATCCCGGGCTGGACCCCCGCGGCGGGGATGAACGGGAGCGAGTTGGCGCCGATGACGTCGGCACCATTCGTACCCAGACGCGCGGTCATCACGATCTCAGCGTCCAGGGTCCCGCCGATGCGCTCCGCAGTGGCCATGACCTGGGCGAAGCTCCGGGAGCAGGTCTCGAAGCGCCAGCTGGAGCTCCCGGACTTGGCCGGGCGAAGCGAGAGCCCGAGCGCCTCGAGCGCCTCACGACCCGCGTCGTCATTGCCCACCATCGAGATGCGATGCATCGGGGTGGCGCCACGCCGATCCCCACAGAGGCTGACCGCCACATTACGACGGGAGGAGTTTCTGCTCCTCGGCCGGTAGTGAGGATGGCGGATCGACAGGCCCCGGTCGGCGAGAAGGCGTTCGGCGCCTGCCGCGCTGTCGACCGAGGCGAAGACCTGCGCGATCCATGCACCGTCGTGACACAGCCCGTTCGTCGACTTTCCCCGGAGCGAGGAGACGTACTCGTCGGCGCGTGCGGCGTTCTCCGAAGGATGCGTGCCGACCACCCAGAGCGCATCGGCGTGCTCCTGCCGCGCTCGCTGGACGAAGCCCACGACCGGCTCCACCTGACCACGGGTGTACACCTGCGAGGTGCCCAGACGGTAGCCCACCCCGGACTTCTGCATCAGATACACGAAGTGGTACTGGGGAGAGATCCCCAGTCGGTACCCGGCGAAGTGGGTGTGCTCCGGAGTGCTGACCAGGGTCCGGCCACCTCGGGTGGTGATCCTGATCCCCTCGGCGGCCTCGCGCCGGGCGGTGCGCACCACCGTGGCGGGGCGGAAGTCGCCGCTCCCGTAGCACGAGCGGACGGCGTCGCCGACCCGCACCTCCTCGATCGAACGCAGGCTGCCGTCGGCCATGGCCACCGGCGTGCCCTCGAGGAGGCACTGATCGTCGTCCCCGACCACCGTGAGGTTGCGCCGCTGCTCCGTCAGCAGCGCGACCATCACGTACTGGGCGTGGTTGGTGTCCTGGTACTCGTCGACGAGGACGTGGCGGAAGCGCTCGTTGTAGTGGTCGCGGAGCGGCTCGACGTCGCGGAGCATTTGCACCGACCGCAGCAGCAGGTCGTCGAAGTCGAGGGCGCCGGCGGCGCTCATCTCACGCTCGTAGGTGGTGAAGACCTTCGCCACCTGGGCGCCGAGGTAGCCGCGGGCGTCGGGGGAGGCGGCGTAGCCGGCCGCGTCGAGGAGCTCGTTCTTGGCGGCGCTGATGGCGTGGCCGATCTGGGTGGGAGGGTAACGCTTGGGATCGACCCCGGCGGCCTCCGAGGCGCGGCGGAGCGCGACCGTCCGGTCGGCCTCGTCGTAGATGACGAAGCTGGCCGGAACGCCGATGCTCTCCCCGTCGCGGCGGAGCAGGCGGGCGCCGATGGCGTGGAAGGTGCCCAGCCACATCCCCGAGGTGCCCTCACCGACCAGCTCCTCGATGCGGGTGCGCATCTCCCGCGCCGCCTTGTTCGTGAAGGTGACGGCGAGGATCTCCGACGGCTTCGCCCTGCCGGTGGCGACGAGGTGGGCGATGCGGCAGGTGAGCACCCGGGTCTTGCCGCTGCCCGCGCCGGCGAAGATGAGCAGCGGTCCGTCGGGCGCCTCCACGGCGCGCCGCTGCTGCTCGTTGAGGCCGTCGAGGAGGTTGCCGGGCATCGCGGATGCGGTCACGGCGCCACGGTAGCGCAGCGGGGAACCACGCCGGGCGGGGCGGCCTCGAGGACCGCCCCGGGCCCGACTAGAAGTCCATGTCGTCCATCCCGCCCATGCCGCCCATCCCGCCCATGCCGCCCATCATCCCGCCCATGCCACCCATTCCACCCATGGGATCGCCGCCGTGACCGTGGCCACCGCCGGGCATCTCCAGAGAGGGCTCGGGCGTCGGCGCGTCGGCGATGAGCACCTCGGTGGTGAGCACCATGATCGAGATCGACGCCGCGTTCACCAGCGCGCTGCGCACCACCTTGGTGGGATCGACGATGCCGCGCTCGACGAGGTCGCCGTACTCCAGGGTCGCCGCGTCGAAGCCCTGGTTGCCGGAGAGCTCGGCGACCTTGTGGACGACGACCGCGCCCTCGAGCCCGGCGTTGTCGGCGATGACCCGCAGCGGTGCGGTGAGCACCTGGCGGATGATCCGGATGCCGGTGAGCTCGTCGCCCTGAGCCTCGAGGGCGGCGACCGCGGCGTCGGCGCGGAGCAGGGCGACGCCGCCGCCGACGACGATCCCCTCCTCGATCGCGGCGCGGGTGGCGGCGAGCGCGTCCTCGATCCGCGACTTGCGCTCCTTGAGCTCCACCTCGGTGGCGGCGCCGACGCGGATCACCGCGACCCCGCCGCTGAGGCGCGCGACCCGCTCCTCGAGCTTCTCCTTGTCCCACTGCGAGGTGGACTCCTCGGCCTGGGCGCGGATCTCGGCGACGCGGGCCTGGATCGACGTGGAGTCGCCGGCGCCCTCGATGACGGTGGTGGTGTCCTTGGTCACCGCCGCGCGGCGGGCGCGGCCGAGCATGTCGACGGTCGTGTTCTCGAGCTTGAAGCCGCGGTCCTCGGTGACCACGGTGCCGCCGGTGAGGACGGCGAGGTCCTCGAGCATCGCCTTGCGGCGGTCGCCAAACCCGGGGGCCTTCACCGCGACGGTGGTCATCGTGCCCCGCAGCTTGTTGACGATCAGGGTGGCGAGCGCCTCCCCCTCGACGTCCTCGGCGATGATGAGCAGCGGCCGGCGGGTCTGCACCACCCGCTCGAGCACGGGCAGCAGCTCCGCCACCGTCTTCACCTTGCGGTCGGTGATGAGGATGAAGGG
>VBHE01000048.1 GCA_005889515.1 Chloroflexota bacterium
GCTTCAAGGTCGAGTTCCTGCGCCTCGAGGGGGCGCAGCCGGGGATCGCCGCCTGCCGCACCACCGCGCGGCTCATGGAGGATCCCGACGCGATGCGGCCGCATCAGCTGCGGCGGGTCACCACCCACATCGCGGTCTGCGCCCGTTGCCGGCTGCGCTACGGCGCCGCCATCGAACCGCACATCCCCGAGCGACTGGCCAGCTGACGGGTCATCGCTCGCCGCGCCGCGCGCGCGCCCCGCACGATCGGGGTGCGCGTGCGGCGCACCTTGCGCGCCGCTACTTCGCGCCGTTCCTCCGCTGATTGTTGCCGTCGGTCTGGAGGACGCCGTCGGGGAGCAACCGCACCGTCCCGTCCCGAGCGAGCTCGAGAACGGCGCGGATCCAGTGCTCGACGTCCCGGCCGGTGGGGCGTCCCTCCTCCTCCCAGATCTGATACGCGCGGCTGCGGATCCGCTCCTCCAGCGCGGGGTCCATCGGTTCCCTCAACCCTGCTCGCTCCTGATCCGGGCCACCCACGTCCGAGAGTATGCGTCGAGGGTACCGCCGCAAGCCCGCCGCGGAGGGCGATCAGGTGGCGAAGAGTCGCTGCACCTCGGGGTATGTCAGCGCGCCCGCGAGCGCGTCGTAGGTGCCACTTTCGAGCACCTCGTGGGCGACCCGTGAGAGCAGGGTGATCGCCGCGCGCGCCGGCCACGAGCCCACGCTGATGCGCGCCACCCCGAGCCCGGCGAGCTCGGCGACCGGCGGGCTGCCGGGGGCGGCGAGGACGTTGACCGGTCCACGGATCCCGGCGACGAGCGCGGCGATGGTTGGCGCGTCGGTGACCGCGGGGACGAAGGCGCAGTCGGCGCCGGCGGCGAGGTACGCGTTGGCGCGCTCGATCGCGGTCGCGAGCCGCGCTTCGGCGGCGCCGATCCGGGCGAGGTACACGTCGCAGCGCGCGTTGACGACCAGGTGCACGCCCTCGTGCTCGGCACCCTCCCGGGCGGCGCGGATGCGGGCGAGCTGATCGTCGAGGTCGACGAGCGCGTCGTGGGCGCCGGTGGGGTCGACGTCCTCGAGGTTGACGCCCACCGCGCCCGCGGCGAGCACCATCCCGATCGTCTCGGCGACGTCGGCGGGGGTGGCGCCGTAGCCCGCCTCGACGTCGGCGGTCACCGGCAGGGCCACCGCGGCGGCCACCGAGCTCACGACCGCGAGCATCTCGGCCCGCGAGAGGCGCTCGCCGTCGGGACGGCCGAGGGCGAAGGCGACCCCGGCGCTGCCGGTCGCGACCGCGGGGGCTCCTGCGGCCTCGACCACCCGGGCCGAGCCCGCGTCCCAGGCGTTGACGAGGACGAGCGGCCGTCCCGGGCGGTGGAGCTCGAGGAGGGTGGTCGCGCGGGCGACGAGGTCGGCGGTCATCAGGGGTCCTCCGTGTGCCCATCCTGCATCATGAGGCCGTGCCCAACATGCCCTTTCGCGCTCCCAGCCCGCTGACCCGCCGCCGCCGGGTGCTCCTCGCCGCCGCGGGTGGGGTGACCGTCGTGGGGCTGGCGGGCGCGCTCGCGTGGGCGCAGACTCATCCGGGCGATTACGGTCCCTCCGGGAACGGCTGCGTCAACGTCCTCGAGCCGAGCACCATGGGGGGCGGGGTGATCCACCGCTGTGGCGACGAGGCCCGGACCTGGTGCCGCGCCGAGTACGCCGCCGACGACCGCCTGGCCCGTCTGGTCCAGCCCGAGTGCCGCCTCGCGGGCATCACCCCGGAGCCGACCGCCACGGGGAGGTAGCAGCACAGGCATGGACGCGGTCATCTTCGCCCTGATCCCGACGATCCTGTTCGCCGTGGCCGGGGTCGTGGTCATCGAGCACCTCCGGATCAAGGAGGGCGAGCATCGCTACCACCAGCACAAGGAGTACCGGCCCGAGGACAGGTCGGGCAACGGCAACGGCGCCGCGGGCAACGGGCACGGCGGCCCCCCGGGGCGCCGCCGCCGCCGTTCGGGCAATGGCACCCCGCCCAAGCCTCCGGCCGCCGGCTGACCGGCGCCCCGAGCCGATATGCTCGGGCCGCCCCGGCTCGAGGAGGAGGAGGAGGAGGAGGAGGAGGAAGGACGATGAGCGGATCGGTGAAGCTGCCGGCGCTGGTGGGCGCGCTCCTCGCGGTCGGCGGGACCGCCGTCGTCACCTCCACCCAGGCGAGCTCGGCGGGCGGCGGCTGCGCGATCCCGGCGGCCGCGCTCCAGGCGACCACCGCGCACAACCTCGTCGCCCTGGACGTCGGGCCGATGGAGACGATGTACTCGCAGTCGGAGGCGGCGTCGAAGCACCCGACCAGCGGCGAGATCATGCTCGGCGGGGCGATGTCGAACCCCGGCGGCCCGCCCGCGTCCGTCCGGCACCTCGAGGTGCACATCTGCTCGAAGGACGGAGGCCAGGTGGTGCAGAACGCCTCGCCGGCGATCACGCTCACCGACACCACCGCGAACGGCGCTCCTCAGACCGTCCCGGTCGCGGTCATGCAGGGCGTGGGCCAGGGCGCCGCCGACCTCCACTACGGGAACAACGTGACCCTGCCCGCGGGTCACGCCTACCTGGTCGTCGTCGCGGTGGGCGCCGATCGGGCGGGCTTCAGCTTCAGCCTGGGCGACCAGGGCATCGTCTGGGGAGCGCCGACCAACGTCGCCGCGGCGGCCCCGGCCCCGGCCCCGCCCGCGACCGCCGCCACCCCCGCGCCCACGGGAATGGGGTCGATGAGCCCGGGCGCTATGGGCGGGATGGGCGCCACCGGCTCCTCGGCGCCGCCGGCGGCGACCGCCCCGGCCCCCGCCGCGCCCCCGGGGACGGGCGCGCCGACCCCGCACACCGGGGTGCTCTCCGATTCGGCCGGTGTCGGTGGTGGCCTGGGCGCCGCGCTCGCCGGCGTCGTGCTCTGCGTCCGGGCCCGGCGCCGGCGCCCCCCTCGCTAGCCTCAGGATCCCCGCGAGGCCGCAGGGTCGCTCAGCGTCGCCTGCCAGACGATCCGGTTGTCGTCGCGGAACCACGGGTCGCAGGTGATCAGCGTCAGCTCCGCGTCCGGGGTCGCGGCGAGCTGGTCGACCCGCTCGGGCGCCAGCACCGAGCGGCGGCGGACGGTGTAGCGCCAGAGCCGGCAGCCCCGGTCCTGCACCTCCACGGTGTCGCCGACGGCGAGCAGGTCGATGTGCTCGAAGCCGGGCTCGCGGTGGAAGGCGATGATGTCGTTGCCGGTGGCGCCGGGTGCGGCGGAGCCGCGGAAGTGGACCATCGAACGCTGGAGCAGCAGGTCCCAGCCGCCGTCCCCGGCGACGGCCGAGTAGCCGTACCGGGCGAGGCTGGGGAAGGTCACCAGGGCGTAGGCGTCCGCCGCCGACGCGCCCCCGCAGGCGCCGGTCCGCGGCACCGCCGGCGCCGCCGCGGCGGCCGGGGGTGCGCTCCCGGCGACGGCCCGCGACCCGCTTTGCCGCCACTGCGCGAGCGCGGACTGGTCGGCGTGGCCGCGCTCGAGCATCGCGATCAGCGGACGTCCGGCGAAGGCGAGGCCGCCGGCGATGAGGAGGACGCCGAGGGCGCTCATCACCGCGCTCGCCGATGGCCGCCACCGCCACCGCCGCGGGTTCGGTGGTGCGGTGCCGAGCTCGAGAGCCAGGGTGTTCAGCTCCGAGCAGACGCTCGCGAGCTCGCTCCGGGCCGCCTCACGTTGTGCGCTCGCGGTCACGCCGGCAATCGTATTCGCCGTGACTCATGCGCTGCGGGGCGATGGTACGCTCTCGCCTGCCGCGGCGGAGGATGGACGGGGGCAGGACGAGGTGAGCGCGTCGATGCTGACCCGCGCTCGCTGGGCCGCCGTCGTCGCGCTCGCCGCGGGCTCGGTCGCCTGGCTGCTCGCGCCGGCGCTGGTGCGCCACACCATCGGCGGCGAGTGCACGGGGTTCTGGAAGCTCGCCGGCGCCCAGATCGACACCAACGGCAACCTGGTGATCGACCCGGGGTCGTGCCCGCTCACCGGTGCCGAGACCATGGCGGTCTGGATCACCGCCCTCGCGGTGGCGCTCATCGCGGGCGTCGCGACGCTTCGACTGGCCCGGACCTAGCGCTCGTCCCCGGGCCGAGCACCGGCCTACAGGATCGAGCGGGTGCATCCGCCGTCCACGTCGTAGGCGACGCCGGCGATGAAGGTCGCCCGGCTCGACGCCAGGAACACCACGAGGCCCGACACCTCGTCCGGGGTCGCGAAGCGCCCGACCGGGAGGAACTGGGTTGCGAGCCGGTGGAACACCTCCTCGCGCGTCGCCCCCATCGCGGGGATCATCCCGTCCGCGAGCCGGTCCCACAGCGGGGTGTGGATCAGCGCCGGGCACACCGAGTTGACCAGGATGTTGTCCGCGGCGAGCTCGCCCGCCATGGTCTTGGAGAAGGTGAGCAGCGCGGCCTTGGCCGCCTCGTAGTCGACAAGCCCGCCGATCGGCGAGTGCGCCCCCACCGTCGAGATGTTGACGATGCGCCCTCCACCCTGGCGACGCATGTGCGGGACCACCGCGCGGGTGAACCGCACCGCGCTGTACAGGTTGATGTCGAGGCACGACGCCCACTGCTCGTCGCTGGTCTCGAGCATTCGCCCGGACCAGGCCTCCCCGGCGTTGTTGACCAGAACGTCGATGCGGCGGAAGCGCTCGACGGTGGCGTCGACGACGTCGGTGACCCCCTCCGCGGTGGCGACGTCCGCGGGGATGCCGACCGCCTCGACGCCGTGGCCGCGGAGCGCCGCCACCGCCTCGTCGAGCGCATCCCTGCCGCGCGCGCAGATCGCCACGTCGGCGCCTGCGACCGCCCTGCCGATGCCCCGGCTCGCCGCCGTGACCAGCGCCACCTTCCCGCCGAGTCCAAGATCCATGACGACGCCTCCTTCAGCGAACGACGGCACCCGACCCTACCCGAACGAGCGTGGACATGCCGCCCGGGGAGCGCTACGCTCACCAGGGTCGAGGGATATGGGAGGAGGGAAGGAATGGACCGAGACGGACGAGTCATCGTCGGCGTCGCTCTCGCCACGATCGTGGGAGTCCTTGCCGCCCTCGTGGTGTTGCTCGCGCAGTCGCCGCCCTTGCGTCCGACCGCCGCGAGCCAGCCGTCCGGGTGTGTGACAGGGTGCGCGAAGAGTCCCCCGACGGGGACGCCGCCCGTCGCGAGCGTCCCGGCCCCGGCGCCCGCCCCCGTCGTGGAGCAGCCGGCCCCTGCGGCCGTCGCCTCCGTTCCCCAGCCGGCGTCGGCGCCTTCCGAGCCTGCTCCGGTCAGCTCCGTCGTCAGTCCGAAAGTCGCCGCGCCACCACCCGCCCTGGCCGCGCCGCCTCCTGCGGCGCCCCCCGAGACGACGCCGCTCGACGAGGCGGTGACCCGGGCGGTCGGCGCCGTCACCGCTGCCGTTCAGCAGGTGCTGGCGATCGTGACTCCGCATAGCCGGCTGCTCTACCGATGAGCTAAGGGGGCGGAAGGGCTGATTCTAGGGACGCTCCCCCAGGGCCCACGGCTCAGAAGCAGTTCCAGCCCGAGTACGTGTGCCACGTCCCCTGCTGGTTGCGGATCCACTGCACGCAGTGGTTGGGGTCGTGCGACGGACCCGCGGAGTAGCTGAGCGGCACAGTCAGCCCGGTGTCGAAGTTGCGGATGCCGTTCAGCGCGGTGACCAGCGACGCGGGGGTCACCGGGCCGTGGATCCGGCGGAGCGCCTCGACGAACACCTTGGCGGCGATCCAGCCGCCTTCCGTGTAGACGTCGAGACCGGCGACCTGGTTCGGGTAGTAGTGCTGGACGGTGTTCAGGTACTCGCTCATCGCCGGCGAGCTCAGGTGCTCGTCGGGCTCGAGGTACCAGGTCAGCGACTCCGCGCCGTAGACCGCCGGCCCGTACTGCTTCTCCGCCGACGGCTTGTCGAGGCCCGGGCAGAGGATCTTCGGGTGGTAGCCCTGGCGGTCGAACGCCTGGAACATCCGCGCGTAGGAGAAGGGGTCGAGCACCCCGATCACGGCGTCGGCGCCCTCGAGGCGCAGCTTCACCGCGATGTCGGTGTAGTCGGGCTTGGTCGCCTCCACCAGGTCGGCGCTCTTCTCCTGGATGCCCTGGCGGTGCAGCGCCTCGATGAGCGCCTGCATCCCCGGCGCCGACACCGGCGAGTTGATCACCAGGATCGCCGGGTGCTGGATGCCGAGGTCCTTGGCGTGCGCGGCGAGGGCGTCGACGCCCCCGGCGAGGATGTTCACGCTGACCGGGTAGGAGAGCGGCGACTGGAACTCGGCGGGGACGCCGAGGCCGCCGATCACCGGGACGCCGCGCGACGCGAGGTAGGGGACCTCGGCCTGCTCGCCGCTCACCGAGAGAGATCCGACCATCGCCAGGATGCCCTGGTTGACCAGCCGGTCGGAGCACTGGTGGGCGCGGGTCGGATCGAACCCGGAGTCGCAGTCGATGAGCTGGAGCTTGTAGCCGTTGACGCCGCCGGCGGCGTTCACCTCGTTGAAGTACGCGCGGACGGTGTCGCGATGGGTGGTGGCGTCGAAGGGACCGGTCTCGTCGAAGATGCCGCCGACGGTGATCACCCCGTTCGCCACGCCGGCGGCGACCGTGGCGGGCCGTCCCGCCGCAGGGCCGGAGACAGGGCCGGTGCCGGTGCGCGCCGCGGGGGCGCCCGGGGCCGCGTTCACGCCGCCACCGCCGCCGCCCGACGAGCTCGCCGCACCCGGCTGCGCCGCGGACGACTGGCCGGCCGCGGGGAGGGCGGCGGTGTCCCGGCTGCCCGAGCCCGCACCCGCCGCAGTCGAGGAGGCACCGCCGGTGCCGGGGATGCCCTGGGCGACGCTCACCGCGTCGGAGTTGCTCCGGCCGAGCTCATAGGCGGCAGCGCCGCCGAGCACCAGCGTCGCCACCACGCTCAGGGTGATGAGCACGATCGCGACCCGCTCGCGCATCAGCATGGAATCCCTCTGTCCGCCCCGCCGCCCCGCTCGTCCGACCCTGGGGGCGGGCTCATCGTACCGAGGTGGGCGCCGCCGATGGCTCCGCGCGATCGGCAGGCGGGGTCCAGCGCAGCTCCGTGAGCCGCTCGAGCCGGTGCCGGGCGGCGTACTCGGCACAGCCGTCGAGCACGGTGAGGGCGGCCCCGCAGTCGGCGAAGCTCGCCGTCCCGACCTGGACAGCGTCGGCGCCCGCCACGAAGAACTCGAGGGCGTCGGCGGCGGAGGCGATCCCCCCGATGCCGACGACCGGCACCCGCACCGCGGCGCGCACCGCGGCCACCGCGGCGAGGGCGAGCGGCTTGATCGCCGGCCCGCTGAGCCCGCCGGTGCCCGCCCGGGGCAGGACCGGCCGTCGCACCCCGAGGTGGATCTTCATCCCCACGTAGGTGTTCACCAGGCTCACCGCGTCGGCCCCGGCGGCGCAGACGGCGCGGGCCACGTCGCCGATCCCGGTGACGTTGGGGCTGAGCTTCACCACCAGGCAGAGGCCGGTGACCGCCCGGGTCGCCTCGACCACCCGGGCGGCGGCGGCGGGGTCGCGGCCGAAGTCGAGGCCGTGGGCGATGTTGGGGCAGGAGATGTTCAGCTCGATCCCGGCGACGCCGGGCACGCCGTCGAGGCGGCGCACCACCGCGACGTACTCCTCGAGGCTGCCGGCGGCGACGTTCACCACCACCGGCACCCGCCACCGGGCGAACCGCGGCGCGTAGACGGTGGCGACGTGCTCGACCCCCGGGTTGTGGAGGCCGATGCTGTTCAGCATCCCGCCGGTGGTCTCCGCGACCCGCGGCGGCGGGTTGCCGGCCCGGGGGAGCAGGGTGGTGCCCTTCGTCCAGATGGCGCCGAGGCGCTGGATGTCGACGAGCTCCTCGAACTCGAAGCCGTAGCCGAAGGTGCCGCTGGCGACGCCGACGGGATTGGGCAGCACCAGTCCGCGTCCGAGGTCGACGCTCAGGTCGACCGTCATGCGACGTGCGCGGGCGGCAGCAGCGCGAGCGCCTCCCAGTCGACCGCGGCGACGGCCATCACCGGGCCCTCCCGGCAGCAGAGCGCGAAGCGGCCACCGCCGTCGCGGACGGGCAGGGCGCAGCCCAGGCAGGTGCCGAAGCCGCACCCCATCGGCGCCTCGAGCGACACCTCGACCACCGGGGGCAGCGCCGCGCCCGCGTCGCCGAGCACCGCGGCGAGCGCCCCGAGCATCGGGTTCGGCCCGCATGCCCACACCGCCGCGACCCCGGCCAGCTCGGTGGCGACGAGCTCGGTGACGTAGCCGCGATGGCCGCGGCTGCCGTCGTCGGTGGCCTCGACGACCCGGATCCCGGCGTCGCCTCGGGAGAAGCGGCCCGCCGGATACAGCCGCGCCGCGGTCGCCGCCCCGTGGAGCACGAGCACCTCCGCGCACCCGGCCTCGCGGGCCCGCCGCGCGGCCAGCGGGAAGGGGGCGCAGCCGAGACCACCGGCGACGCAGAGCACCCGGCCGCCGGCGGGCACGGTGAATCCCACCCCGAGCGGCCCGAGGGCGGGCAGCTCATCGCCGGGGTGGAGCGCCGCGAGCCTGCGGGTCCCCTCCCCCACCGGCTCGAACACGAAGCCGCAGATGTCGCCCTCGACCCAGGCGACGCTGAAGGGGCGGCGCAGCAGCGGCAGCGGCGGCGGGCCGCAGCGGAGCTGGGCGAACTCGCCGGGACGCGCGGCCGCGGCGATGTGAGGGAGCCGCACCGCGAGCTCCATCAGCCCGCCGCCGAGGTGCTCGACGGCGGTCACCTCGCCGCGCTCGTCGGCGGCGCGGCCGAGGTCGGAGAGGGGGGCGGCCGCGGTGCTCACCGCTCCGCGGCGACGGTGCCGTCGCGATAGCTGCGCACCGGGGCGACGGTGAGCTGCTCGCCGGCGCGGTGACGGCTCATCACGTTGACCAGCGCCGCCGCGGTGTCGAGCCAGGTGCAGCAGGGGATCCGCCGGCGCGCCGCGGCGAGGCGGATGAGGTACCCGTCCTTGACGCTGCGCGGCGCGTCGCCGGCGAGGGCGGTGTCGAAGCGCAGCTCGTCGGTCTCGATGTTCGACGGGGTGTTGATGACCAGCGACACCCGGCCGTCCTCGATGACGTCGATGACGTTGGGCCGGCCGTTGCCGAGCTTGCCGACGGCGACGGCGCTGATCCCGGCGTCACGCAGGGTGGCGGCGGTGCCCTCGGTCGCGTAGATGGTGAAGCCGAGGCGGCTCAGCTGGGCGAGCACCGGCAGCGCCTCGGGCTTGTCGGCGTCGGCGATGCTGCAGAGCGCGCCGCCGCCGGTGGGGAGCGCTCCGAGGGTGGCGAGGAAGGACTTCTCCAGTGCGGCGCCGAGGTCCACGTCGATCCCCATCACCTCGCCGGTCGACTTCATCTCCGGGCTCAGCACGCTGTCGACGGCGGTGAGCTTCAGCATCGAGAACACCGGCGCCTTCACCGCCACCAGCGGCCGCTCCGGCACGACGCCGGCCTGCCAGCCGCAGTCCACAAGCCCCTCACCGAGCATCACCCGGACGGCGATCTCGACCATCGGCACCCCGGTCACCTTGCTGAGGAAGGGCACGGTGCGCGAGGCGCGGGGGTTGACCTCGATGACGTGGACCCGGCCGC
>VBHE01000049.1 GCA_005889515.1 Chloroflexota bacterium
GGGGAACCGGCTTCGACGGCGCCGGGACCTGGGACATCGTCGCCGAGGTGCCCGGCGCCGCCGACGTCACCCTCGCCTCCGGGAACTGGCCCAAGGTGAGCGGCGAGGGGGCGCGGGCGCTCGTCCTCGTCGATCCGGGGACGCTCGTCACCGCCGCGAAGGCGGCGGGCATCCTGCCCCAGAACGGCGGCTACACCCTGGTGCTGCGCAGCCCCGACCCGCCGGCGCGGGCGGTCTTCACCCTGGCCGCACCGCCCGTCCCGGCCGCTCCGGCGCCGGCTCCGGCCGCGACGGCCGGGGTACCGCCGATCACCGGTGCCGTCGCCTCGGCGGTCCAGCGCCGCCCCAGCGCGGCGGCTCCGGCTCCGCCCTCGGTCGGGGTGCCGGCCACAGGCGGCGGTGCGCCGCTCCTCGCCGGGCTGGCGATGCTCCTCGCCGGCGCCGCCAGCGCCGGCCTCTCGCTCCGATTGAGGCGAGGGCCGGCGCCGGCCGCGTGACCGGCGCGGCTCAGTAGGTGACGGGCTTGCCGTAGTACTCGTTGCTGCTGGTGAAGGTGGCGACGCCGACCTCGTCGCGGGTGCCCTGGTCGAGCTGCGTCGCCCAGTACCCGGCGCCCGCGGTCTCCGCCGGCCGCCCGAGGTAGAGCACGGCGAGGTGGTGCTCGTGCGAGAACGCGACCACCCGGGCGACGGCGGCGCGATCGGTGATCGGCCCGCCCGCGAGCCACCCGTTCAGCTCCGCGGCGGTCGGGGTGCGTCCGAGCAGATCCCTGTAGAGCGCGGTGATGAAGCCCTTGTCGGTGCCCCCGCCGTGGCCCGCGTAGTACACGGAGGTGCCGCCGAGGCTGGCGAGCAGCTGCTCGTCGTAGCCGCCGCCGCCGAGCGCGGAGACCCAGTAGGCCCGGCCGCCCGGGTCGGCGGCGTGGCCGATCAGCTTCTGGTAGTCGGCGTCGACGTTGCGCCCGTAGACCTCCTGCGAGGTGCTGAAGAAGGCGGCGACCGCCTGGCGGGGCTCGCCGTGGGCGAGCTGCCCCGCCCAGTAGGCGACCTCGGCGTCGGCGCCGAGGCGGCCGAGGATGTCGTGGTAGAGGTCCTCGACGAAGCTCGCGTCGTCGTTCCCGACGGTGAGCGGGCCGCTGCCGCCGCTGCCGTTCGACCTGCCCTTCACCGAGGCGCTGAGGGTCACCGCCCCGGTCTTGCGGAAGGTGACGTTGAAGACGTGGACGCCCTTGTCGGTGCTGGTGAACGTGTAGGCGGGCGGGAGCTCGGCGAGCGGGTCGCCGCTGTCGGTGAGCGTCACCGTGCCGGTGTAGGTGGGGTCGACCGCGGTGCCGTTCATCGCCGTGACCGTCACCGGGGTGGCGGCGAAGGCGCCGACGGTCGCGGGGACGCCGACCGTCAGCCGCCGGGTGGCCGGCGGCGGGGGCGGCGAGCCGGCGCCGCCGCTGCCCATCGTGCAGCTCCAGGGGAACGGCTGGCAGGCGGACGACTCGGCGCTCTCCGGGGTGAAGGCGCAGTCGCTGCTCGGCGAGCCGGTGCTGTGGTCGTCGGCGTCGGAGTCGCCGTCGCACTGGGCGCCGTTGCTGCCCGGCGCGGCGAGGCCGAAGTCGTGGAAGACGATCGGGTCGCCGCTGCTGCCGGAGAAGTGGAAGGTGGTGACCTTCTGGTCGGGATAGACGTTCGTGACCGTCGCTGAGACGCTGCCTCCGGAGACGGTGAGGTCGGCGACCTGCGAGCGGCAGGCGCTGCCGCCCTCGCAGGGCGCGTAGCCCTCGGGATTGGAGGCGTTCGGCGGCGGGGTCTTGGTGGTGACGATCCGGTAGGTGCCGTCCGGCACCCCGCTGAAGACCGCGCAGGGTCCCGACGAGCAGCTCCCGGTCGGCACCGGGCAGCCACTGCCACTGCCGGTCCCGCTGCCCGCGGGGGTCGCGGCGGTCATCGACACGCCGCCGCCGCTCAGGGCGTACTCGGCCTGGCCCTTGATCTGGTGGCAGGAGTCCATGGTCTGGACGGAGATCGTCGCCCCACCGCCCGAGGCGGCCCCGACCCTTCCCCACTGGCCCACGAGCGCAAGCGCGAAGGAGCCTGCGATCAGCGCCACGACGGCGGCGGCCGTCCTCAGCCTCGGCTGCGTTCTCATCTGAGATCCCTTCCTGAGGGCCACCGCGGGAATGCGGCGGCCATCCTCCTTCGACCTCAACGCTGCCCGGCGGCCGGTTCTTGCGCGCGGCCGCGGACTCGGGTCAGCCCGTCGCCTTCCTCGGGGAGGGCACACGGGCGCCGAGGAGGCCGATCTCCGGCGGCTCCTCGCCGTGAAGGCGGGCGTAGCGCCGGCGCAGCGTCACCTCGCGCTCGGCGGGGGCCATGCGCAGCAGCCGGATGACCTCGGCGGTGGCCACCCGGGCGAGCTCGGGCACCGCCTCGACCGCCGCCGACCACTCGAGGATCAGCTCCTCCGCCATCCCCTGCACCCGCGCGGGGAGCCCGTCGAGGAGCTGGTCACGGAGGCTGCCGATGCTCGAGCGGACGTCATCCACCACGCTCCAAGCCTACCGAGTTACGCACACCCTCCGTGGCGGCAGCCCGGTCGCCCGACTCAGCTGTCCGGCGCGAGCCACAGCACCGCCAGCGGAGGCAGGGTCAACGCCGCGGAATGCGGCTGCCCGTTCCACTCGGTGGCGTCCGCGACCACGCTGCCGAGGTTGCCGACGCCGCTCCCGCCGTACGACTCGGCATCGGTGTTCACCACCTCGAGCCATCGGCCGGGGCGGGGCAGGCCGACCCGGAAGTTGTGATGGACGACCGGCGAGAGGTTGGCGACGCAGACCAGGCCGGGCCGGCCGGTGGCGTCGACCCGGACGAACGAGAGGACGTTCTGGTCGGAGTTGCCCGCATCGATCCAGCGGAAGCCCTCGGGCGAGTCGTCCCGCTGCCACGCCGCGGGCTCGGCGGCGTACACGCGGTTGAGGTCGCGGACGAGATGCTGCACGCCTGCGTGGTCGGGTTGCTCGAGGAGGTGCCAGTCGAGGGAGTGGTCGTGCCGCCACTCCCGCTCCTGGCCGAACTCGCCTCCCATGAAGAGCAGCTGCTTGCCCGGGTGGGCCCACATCCAGGCGAGCATGGCGCGCAGGTTGGCGAAGCGCTGCCAGCGGTCGCCGGGCATCTTGCCGAGCAGCGAGCCCTTGCCGTGGACCACCTCGTCGTGGCTGAGGGGGAGGACGAAGCGCTCGCTGAAGGCATACCAGAGCCCGAAGGTGAGCTGGTGGTGGTGGAAGCGGCGGAACACCGCGTCGCGCGACATGTACGCGAGGGTGTCGTGCATCCAGCCCATGTTCCACTTGAAGGAGAAGCCCAGCCCGCCGGTGCTCGTCGGGCGGCTCACCCCGGGCCAGGCGGTCGACTCCTCGGCGACCATGACCACCCCGGGGTACTGGTCGCGGATCAGGGAGTTCACCTCGCGGAGGAACTCGATCGCCTCGATGTTCTCGCGGCCGCCGTAGGGGTTGGGGATCCACTCCCCCGGCTGCCGCGAGTAGTCGAGGTAGAGCATCGACGCCACCGCGTCGACACGCAGCCCGTCGATGTGGAACTCCTCGATCCAGTAGCGGGCGTTCGCGACCAGGAAGTTGCGCACCTCGTTGCGCCCGAAGTTGAAGACCAGGGTGCCCCAGTCGGGGTGCTCGCCGCGGCGTGGGTCGACGTGCTCGTAGAGGGCGGTGCCGTCGAACCGCGCCAGCGCCCACTCGTCGCGGGGGAAGTGGGCGGGCACCCAGTCGAGGATCACCCCGATCCCGCGCTCGTGGAGCCCCTCGACCATGACACGGAGGTCGTCCGGCGAGCCGTGCCGCGAGGTCGGGGCGTAGTAGCCGCTGACCTGGTACCCCCAGGACCCGCCGAAGGGATGCTCGGCGATGGGGAGCAGCTCGACGTGGGTGAATCCCATCGAACGGCAGTAGTCGCCGAGCTCGACCGCGGCCTCGCGATAGGAGAGCAGCGTCTCGCCGTCCTCGCCGCGGCGCCGCCAGGAGCCGAGGTGCACCTCGTACACCGACATCGGGCGCTCCGCGGGCTCGCCCACGGCCCGGGCGGCGATCCACTCGTCGTCGCTCCAGGAGTGCTGGCTGACCTCGACAACGCTCGCCGTCGCCGGCGGGGTCTCGGCGGCGCGGGCGAGCGGGTCGGCCTTCAGCACGCGCCGCCCGTCGGCGGTGGTGATCGAGAACTTGTAGTGGCACCCGGCCCCCACCCCGGGGAGGAAGAGCTCCCAGACCCCCGAGGACCCGAGCGAGCGCATCGGGTGGACGCGGTCGTCCCAGAAGCCGGCGTCGCCGACCAGGCGCACGCTGCGTGCGTTCGGCGCCCAGACCGCGAACGCGGTGCCGCTCACGTCCTGGTGCTCGATGACCCTCGCGCCGAGGCGGCGCCAGAGCTCGTGGTGCTGGCCCTCGCCGATGAGGTGGAGGTCGAGGTCGCCGAGCGAGGGCAGGAAGCGGTACGGATCGTCGATCACCCAGCTGCGCTCGTCCTGCTCGAAGCGCAGCCGGTAGGCGGGCAGCTCCGCGCTGGGGACCAGGCCCTGGAAGAGCCCGCCCTCGTACCGGGACAGCGGGGTCTCGCCGCCCTCCCAGACCACCGTGCAGCGCTGCGCGGTGGGGTGCATCGCGCGCACCACCGTCCCCGCGCCGAGGGGGTGGGCGCCGAGGACGCGGTGCGGCTCGTGGTGCTCGCCGGCGATCAGCCGGGCGCCGTCGTCGCCGAGGTCGGGCAGCGCGGACGGAGGGGCGTCGGCGGGGGTGCGGCGGGCAGGGGTCATGACCGTCCTCCGTCGAGCAGGAATCGCAGCGGCAGGCCCACCCAGTCGGGGCGGTGGCCGAGCTCGTAGCCGACCTCGTACACGGCCTTGCGCAGCTCCCAGGCGCGGCGCAGGGCGAGCGTGTCCTCGGCGCTGCCGGGGAGCAGCGGGTGATCGCCCACGCGGGCCAGGTACGCGCCCCAGAAGAGCCTCCGGTTCGCCTCCGCCCAGGCGTCGCCCTGGCGGCGCAGCGCCTCGAGTCGCTCGGGGTCGGGCTCGGTGCGCTCCATCAGCGCTGCGGCGGCGGCGTAGTCGAGCGAGCGGAGCAGGCCGGCGACGTCGCGCAGCGGCGAGGACAGGGCGCGCCGCTCGGGGACCCCGAGCGCGGGCTCGCCCTCGAAGTCGAGGACCGTCCAGCCGGTGTCGGTGCGGAGCGCCTGGCCGAGGTGGTAGTCGCCGTGGACGCGGATCGCGAGCCCTCCGCCGCCGAGGCCGCGCAGCGCGTCGAAGCCCGCGACCACCTCGGCGCGGCACTCGCGCAGCGGTTCGAGCGCCGCGCCGGCGCCGCCGAGCAGCTGGTCGAGCTCGCGGGTCATGGCGTCGGCCCAGGAGCCGAGCATCGCCGCGGACACCGGCTGGGCGCGCATCGCGTCCGGGACCCGGTCGGAGGCGAGCGCGAGGGCAGGAAGGTCGCCCCCTGCTCCTCGACCAGACGGACCGCGCTCTCCTCGTCGCCCACGCCCTCCAGCTCGGCCTCGGCGTAGAGATCGCGCAGCGAGGTGAGGGCGAGCGCCCAGCCCTCGGTGCCGTTGTGGAGGTAGGGCTGCACCAGGGCGAGCAGCACCGCCTCGGCGCCGGGGCGGAGGTACTCGACCACCCCGAGCGGCGCGGGGACGTGCTCGAAGCCGGCCCCATGGAGCGCCTCGGTCATCTCCAGCTCCGGCGAGCGGACGTCCTCGACCACCCGGAACCACTTCAGCAGCTCGGCGTCGTCGCGCACCAGCGAGGTGTTGCTCTGCTCACGACCGAGCGGCCGGATCGAGCCGGGGTCGACCCCGCCGGCGATCCGCTCGCCGCGGAAACGGACCTCCCCGCCCTCCGTCCGCAGGGTGGCGCCGGCGCCGATCAGCTCCCAGAGCGCGGCGCTCGACTCGGGGTCGCCGAGGGCGTCGACGACCGCCATGGGACCGGCGTCGCCGCCGGTCTCGTGGACCACCCGCTCGGGGTCGAAGAACCCGGCGGCGGGCCCGGGGCGGATCCCCAGCGGCAGGCTGTAGCGCTCGCGCCCGCCGTCCTCGTACCTGACGGTCGCGAGCACGAGCAGGACCGCCGGCCCCGACTCGCGCAGGGTGCCGACGTCCTCGACCTCGAAGCCGGCGACCGCACGGCCGCGGCTGCCGTACCACCGCTGCCGCTGGACGTAGGCGAGGAGGGCGGCGGCGGTCGCCTCCTCGAGGCCGTGGCGGGCGAGCAGGGTGGCGGGGGTCACGAGGCCGGCGCCTCGAGCGAGAACCAGTAGAAGCCGTGCGGGCCCATGGTGAGCAGGTAGGGCAGCTCGCCGATCGGCGGGAAGGGGATGCGGCCGATGAGCTCGAGCGGGGTCGTCCCCGCGTACACCCGGAGGTCGAGCTCCACCGGCTGGGCGAAGCGCGAGAGGTTGTTGACGCAGAGCACCCGTCTGTCGCCGAGGACGCGCATGAAGGCGAACACCGACGGGTTGCTCGCCTCGAGCACCTCGAAGCCGCCCTCGCCGAAGACCGGATGGCGGCGGCGCACGGCCATGAAGCGGCGCAGCCAGTGGAGCATCGAGGACTCGTTGCGCTCCTGCGCCTCGACGTTGACCGCCTGGTAGCTGTACACCGGGTCCATGAGCGGGGGCAGGTAGAGCCGGGCGAAGTCGGCGCGGCTGAAGCCGCCGTTGCGGTCGGCGCTCCACTGCATCGGGGTGCGCACCCCGTCGCGGTCGCCGAGGTAGATGTTGTCGCCCATGCCGATCTCGTCCCCGTAGTAGAGGATCGGGGTGCCGGGGAGCGAGAGCAGCAGGCCGTAGAACAGCTCCATCTGGCGCCGGCCGCTGTTGAGCAGGGGTGCGAGGCGCCGGCGGATGCCGAGGTTGAGCTTCATCCGCGGGTCGCGCGCGTACTCCGCGTACATGTAGTCGCGCTCGTCCTCGGTGACCATCTCCAGGGTCAGCTCGTCGTGGTTGCGCAGGAAGATCCCCCACTGGGCGCCGGAGGGGATCGGCGGGGTGCGGTCGAGGATCTCGGTGATCGGATAGCGCTGCTCGCGGCGCAGGCCCATGAACATCCGCGGCATCAGCGGGAAGTGGAAGCACATGTGACACTCCGGCGCCTCCTCGGTGCCGAAGTAGTCGACCACGTCCTCGGGCCACTGGTTGGCCTCGGCGAGGAGCACCCGGTCGCCGCCGTACTCGCGGTCGACGGTGGCGCGCAGCTCGGCGAGGAAGGCGTGGGTCTCGGGCAGGTTCTCGCAGTTGGTGCCCTCGCGGGCGTAGAGGTAGGGGACCGCGTCGAGGCGGAACCCGTCGAGCCCGATGTCGAGCCAGAAGCG
>VBHE01000050.1:0-4608 GCA_005889515.1 Chloroflexota bacterium
GGCAAGCCGCACCAGAACACTAGGTCGGGCGGCTCCACCATCAAGAACAGCCGCGGCGCGGTCGACAGTGCTCGCACCGGCAACTCGAGCTGCGGCAGCTCGGGCGACGGCGGCAACGGCGGTCGCGGTGGCAGGTCCACCGGCGGTCGCGGTGGGAGCGGCGGTCACGCCAGTGCCCACGGCGGCAGCGCCCGGAACAGCTCCGGCGACTAGCCGGTCACCACGGTTCTGAGGGGGCGGGTGCGGCCGGGCCGCACCCGCCTCCTTCCGTGTCCGGGCCTCCCGGCCCTGGGTGAACGGCGGGATGACAGAAAAAAGCTCCTCTCCCGTTGTGTGTAGAGGTGGTCTCCCGGAGCGTCCTGGGGAGCCGCCGCGGGTCCGCGCGCGGGTCCGACGTCAGGGAAGGCAGGGCGCCAACGACGCAACTGGAAAGGGGTGAGCGGCATGCACCGCATCGGTGACGGCGGAGTGTCTCGGCGGAGGGCGCCACGGCGCGCTCTGCGGCGGTCGATGGGCACGCTGCTGCTCACCGGCGGCCTCGGCTTCGGTCTCCTGGTGACGCTCGGCGTCGCCGGTCCCAGCCGCGCCCCGGGCGGCGTCATGACCAGGCTCGTCGCGGCGAGCAGCTCGAATCCCGCGTCGAGCGCCGCGCCGACGGGGAGCTCGACCTCGAGCGCGCATCCGTCCTCGCAACCGCATCCCTCGTCGGCGCCGCCTCCCACGGCGACCCCGACGCCGGTGCCGACCGTTGCGCCGACCCCGGCGCCGACCGCGGCGCCGCCTCCCACCGCGCCGCCCTGCTCCGCCGGCCTCGGCTCGCTCCTCTTCGGCTGCCCGACGGCGCCGCCCGCGCCGCCGCCCACGCCGACCCCGGTGCCGCAGCCGACCCCGGCGGCGACCCCGACCCCCGCGCCGACCGACACCCCGGCGCCGACCGGGAGCGCCTCGCCGACCCCGGCGCCGAGCTCCACCCCGCTGCCGGGCAAGCCGGTCAACGGCCCCTACTGCGATACGAGCGTGCTGACCTGCCCGGGCCAGGCGAGCGCCCCCAGCCAGAGCTCGCTGTTCCAGCCGGGACCGGACACCTCCGGCAGCGGCACCGACAACTCGGGCAGCGGCACCGACAACTCCGGCGGCTCGTGCACCGACCCGTCGTGCGCCGGCGGCTCCACCGACAACTCCGGCAGCACCGACAACTCGGGGAGCAGCACCGACAACTCCGGCGGCTCCGCCGACAACTCCGGCAGCACCGACAACTCGGGCGGCAGCGACAACTCCAGCACCGACTCGTCGAGCTCCGGCAGCGACGCCCAGGCGCCCGCCACCGGCGGCTCGTCGAACGGCAACGGGAACGGCCAGAACCAGAGCAACTCGCTCTTCGGCAACCAGCCGCTCCCCGCGGCCGACGCTCCGGCGACCCCGGTCACCGAGACCTCGCTCAACATCTGGGCGATCGTCGGCGCCGCGCTCATCGTCCTCCTCGTGGTGCTCTCGCACCTCGTCTCCACCGTCCGCTCGCGCAGCATCCGCAGGCGCAGGGCGCGGACCGCGTAGGCCCACGGCCCAGGGGGACACGGGAATGGCTACCCGGCGGCGGCGGTCGTCGCCGCCGGGAGCAGCCGGAAGGCGGCGCGTCCCGCGTAGCGCCCGGCGCTCCCGAGGTGGTTCTCCAGGCGGAGCAGCTGGTTGTACTTCGCCACCCGCTCCGAGCGGGACGGTGCCCCGGTCTTGATCTGCCCCGCGTTCACCGCCACGGCGAGGTCGGCGATGGTGGTGTCCTCGGTCTCACCGCTGCGGTGGCTGATCACGCTGGTGTAGCCGCTGCGCGTCGCCAGGGCGATCGTCTCCATCGTCTCGGTGAGCGTGCCGATCTGGTTGACCTTGACGAGAACGGAATTGGCAACGCCTCGCTCGATGCCCAGTCTCAACCGCTCGACGTTGGTGACGAAGATGTCGTCGCCGACGAGCTGGATGCGGTCGCCGAGCCGCTCGGTGAGCAGCCGCCATCCCTCCCAGTCGTCCTCGGCCATACCGTCCTCGATCGACACGATGGGATAGCGCTCGCACCACTGGGCCCAGAGCTCGACCAGCTCGGCGGACTCAAGGGAGCGGCCCTCTCCCTTCAGGGTGTAGCGGCCGTCGGCGTAGAACTCGCTGGCGGCCGGGTCGAGGGCGATGGCGACGTCCTCGCCGGCGCGGTAGCCGGCGGCGGCGATCGCCTCGAGGAGCACCTCGACGGCCTCCTCGTTGTGGCGCAGGCTGGGGGCGAAGCCGCCCTCGTCGCCCTGCCCGGTGGCGAGACCCCGCCCCCTCAGCACCCCGCGGAGGGCCTGGAAGCACTCGCTGCCCGCGCGCAGCGCCTCGGCGAAGGTCGGCAGGCCGAGCGGCGCGTACATGAACTCCTGGAAGTCGACGCTGGTCTGGGCGTGAACGCCGCCGTTGAGCACGTTGAGGAGCGGCACCGGGAGCAGGTGGGCGTTCACCCCACCCAGGTAGCGGTGGAGCGGCAGGCCGCTCGAGTCCGCGGCGGCGCGGGCGCAGGCGAGGCTCACCCCGAGGATGGCGTTGGCGCCGAGCCGGCCCTTGTTCGGCGTTCCGTCGAGGGCGCAGAGCTGGGCGTCGAGGGCGACCTGGTCGGCGGCATCGGTGCCGATCAGCTCGGGGGCGATGACGTCGACGACGTTGGCGACCGCCCGGAGCACCCCCTTGCCGCCGTACCGCCCCGCGTCGCCATCGCGCAGCTCGACCGCCTCGTGGCTCCCCGTGCTCGCCCCGCTCGGCACCAGGGCGCGTCCCACCGCGCCGCCGCTGAGCAGCACCTCGACCTCGACGGTGGGGTTGCCGCGCGAGTCCAGGACCTCGAGCGCGGTGAGCTCCTCGATCAGGGTCATGGGGGCCTCCACCTCGGCTGATGGGCGAGCGGTCCGCATTATGCCGCTCCCGCCGCGGCGGTCCCCGAAACGCAAGATCGCCCCAAACGCCACGTTGTGACCATGTGCGGCAGGGTCGGCGCCCCCGCATCGAGCCCATCGGTTCCCCAAGGAAGGACGTTCTCGCCGTGCTCCTCGAGCTTCTCGTCGGCACCTGCATCGCTGCCGCCCTGGTGACCCTGGCGGTGGTGACCGTCCTGCCCCGGCTGGGACGGGCGGGCGGCCCCCTCGCCATCGTCCTCGCCGCGATCGGCGGGGCGCTCGGCGCCCAGATCGCCGGCGACCCCGCCGGCCGCCCGCTCGGCGCGATCCTCGCCGCCGCCGTCCCCGTGCTCGCCCTCGTCGCCGGGCGGTCGGGCTGCTGGCACGGCTGGGCGCGGGTGACCCTGGCCGCGCTCGCGCAGGCCGCCGCCGTGTACGTCCTCTACGCGCTCCTGGTCACCGCGACCACCGCCCGCGGCACCGCCGGGATGGTGCTCGGGAGCGTCCTCTGGCTCGTCCAGCTCGCCTCGCTGCTGCTGACCATGTCGTTCGCCGTCGAGCTCCTCGACGTCCTCGGGCGCCGCCGCTTCCCGGTGCGCGACGCCGCCCTCGCCGCGCCCGAGCCGGCGGTCTGGCCGGGGGTGTGCGTCCAGATCCCCGCCTACAACGAGCCTCCGGAGCTCCTCGCCGAGACCATCCGCGCGGTGATGCGCCAGGACTATCCGGGGCGGTGGATGGTGCAGGTCGTCGACAACAACACCCGCGACGAGGCGGTGTGGCGGCCGATCGAGGCGCTCTGCGCCGAGCTCGGCCCGCGAGTGCGGTTCATCCACCTCGCCGACTGGCCCGGGTACAAGTCGGGGGCGCTCAACGAGGCGACCCGGCGGCTGCCGGGCTGGGTCGACGTGATCGCCGTCGTCGACGCCGACTACCTGGTCGAGCCGGGATTCCTGCGCGCCACCGCGCGCCACTTCGCCGATCCCGACGTCGCCTTCGTGCAGACCCCGCAGCACTACCGCGACTGGTCCGACGACCGCTACCTCGCCGGGCTCTTCTACTCGTACAAGTACTTCTTCGACGTCTCCATGGTGAGCCGCGCGGAGCACAACGCGATCATCTTCGGCGGCACCATGGGGCTGGTCCGCCGCGAGGCTCTGGAGCGGATCGGCGGCTGGGACGAGTGGTGCATCACCGAGGACGCGGAGGCCTCGCTGCGCCTCCTCGGCCTCGGCTACCGCGGCGTCTACGACCCCCGCCCCTACGGCTCCGGGCTGATGCCCCTGAGCTTCGAGGGTCTGAAGAAGCAGCGCTTCCGCTGGGCCTTCGGTGGCGTGCAGATCCTCCGCAAGCACGCTGGCGCGCTGCTGCGCATGCGCGGCGGGGCACTGCGCCTCACCACCGGGCAGCGGATCGCCTACCTGACCGGCGCACTGCAGTGGTTCAACGAGGTCCTCGGCGCGCTCTTCACCGGGCTGCTGCTCACCGCCGCGGTCACCTCCGCGCTCGGCGCCCACATCGGGCTGCCGGCGCTGAGCGGCGCCGCCCTGGTGGTGCCCCCGCTGCTCATCGTCACCGGGGGGGTGCGCTCGCAGTGGGGGCTGCGGCGGACCGCGGGCTGCAGCCGGGGCGAGGCGCTGCGCGCGCACCTGGTCTGGTTCGCGCTCTCCTGGGTGGTCGCCCGCGCCTGCCTGAGCGC
>VBHE01000050.1:4730-7255 GCA_005889515.1 Chloroflexota bacterium
TGCTGCTGATGCAGGCCGGCCTCTACGCTTCCGCGCCGCTCTGCGGCCTCTGGGCGGAGGGCATCCAGCTGACCCCGGCACGCCGGGTCTTCGCGGGCTCGGCGCAGAACACCGGCGAGCGCCCGGTGGCGCGCCGCGCGGTGTTCCGCCTCGGCGCCGCCGCGAGCCTCGCCACCGCGGCGATGGTCGCCGCCAGCCTCGCGGTCGCGGCCCCGGCGAGCGGGAGGCCGCTCGCCCTCCCGCCGCTCTTCGGCGGCCCGGCGCTCGGCTCGGTCGACGTCCCCGGCGACACCGTGGCCGGCGCCTCCACCGCGCCGCCGTCGCCCCCCACGCCGAGCGCGGCGCCCTCCGATCATCCCGGGCGTGCGACGACCCTGCCGCGTACCGGCGCGACAGCGGGCCAGCCCACCTCGGGAGCGACCCCTGTCCTGCTCCCGGTGACGGGTGGCCCGACGACGGCGTTCGACCCCATCCCCGGCGCCGACCCGACGCAGCCGGCAGCGCCGTCGCCGTCCCCCACCGGGACCGCGCCGTCGCCGAGCCCGATCGCGGCCCCGCCGTCGCCGAGCCCGTCGCCGACGCCGAAGGCCCACCCCACCCCGCAGTCGAGCCCGCAGGGCAAGGGCAGGCCCACGAGCGCGCCCGCACCCGCCTGAGCGCGGCCCTCGGAGGGCCCTTCACCACAGTTGTGTCGATCCTGCGACCGAACCGGGGCACGGAGCGCAGGAGATCGCAGCCCGTACTGGCGCACGCTGTCACGATGATCGGTGGTGGTGTGCTCGCCCGCGCCCGGCGCCTCCCTCCACGCGCGCGCAAGGGCACGGTGAGCCAGCGGGTCCTGACCGGCCACGCGCGCTGGTACTGCTACCTGGTCACCGGCGGGGCGGTGTTCGCGCTGCTCGCCACCGCGGTGCCACGGCCGGAGCCCGCGGTCGCCTTCAGCGTCGGCACGAGGATCACCCGCTCCGCCCTGTGGATGCTCGCCATCACCGGGACGGCGCTCGCCACGCTCGCCGCCACGACCGCGGCGACCCGCAGCCTCGGCCACGACCCGGAGATCGACCTCGGCCGCAGCACCTGGCTGATCGGGAGCGGCGCGATCGTGCTCGGCGGGGTGGTGGTGCGCCGGCTCATGGACGAGCTGCGCCACCGCATCGGGCTGCTCGACAGCCTGTCGCGGACCGACCAGCTGACCCGGATCCCCAACCGCCGCTCCTGGGACGACGAGGTCTCCCGCGAGCTCGCCCGTGCCCGCCGCGACCACTCGAGCCTCTGCATCGCGATGCTCGACCTCGACCACTTCAAGACCTTCAACGACATGCGCGGCCACCAGGAGGGCGATGTCCTGCTCACCCACACCGCCGCGGCCTGGCGCGAGGCGGTGCGCGAGAGCGACTTCATCGCCCGCTACGGCGGCGAGGAGTTCGCCGTCATCCTCCGCGGCTGCAGCCTCCAGGACGCGCTCCCCATCGTCGAGCGGCTGCGGATGGTGATGACCGACGAGCAGACGGTCTCGGTGGGCATCGCCCGCTGGGACGGCGCCGAGGACGCCGAGAGCCTGGTCCGCCGCGCCGACGAGGCGCTCTTCGAGGCAAAGGCGGCGGGACGCAACCGGGTGAAGGTCGCCGCCAATCCCGGCGCCGACTGGGGGCAGGCGAAGGCGGTCCCCTGGCCGTCGATCGTCCGCGAGCTGCTCGAGGAGCGCAGCGTCATCGCCGCCTACCAGCCGGTGGTCGACCTCGACGGCGGCGCCATCGTCGCTTACGAGGCGCTCGCCCGCCCCAACCACGAGCGCATCGACATCAGCGTCGAGCGGATGTTCAGCAGCGCCCAGCGGATGGGCCTCGGCCGCGACCTCGACTGGCTCTGCCGCCGCGCCGCCCTCGCCGGCGCCACCTGGATGCCACCCGGGATGCCGCTCTTCGTCAACGTCGGCATCTCCGCGCTCCTCGACCCCCTCCACCGCGTGGACCAGATGCTCCTCGTCCTCGAGGCGGTGGGACGGCAGCCCACAGAGGTCGTGCTCGAGATCACCGAGCGCGAGCTCGTCGGCGACCTCGGCCGGCTGCGCCAGGTGGTCGCCAGCTACCGCCAGCACGGCTTCCGCTTCGCCATCGACGACGTCGGCGAGGGCCACTCCACCCTCGAGGTGCTCGCCGCCACCGAGCCCGAGTTCGTCAAGGTGGCGCGCAGCCTGGTGATCGAGGGCTGGAACCGCGGCCCCCGTGCCGCCATCTGCGCGGTCGTCGCCTTCGCCCGCTCGATCGACGCCCAGGTCATCGCCGAGGGGATCGAGGACGAGGGTCTCGCCACCGCGATGCGCCACCTCGGCGTCGACCTCGCCCAGGGCTACCTCTTCGGCCGTCCCGCCCTCCACGTGGCCGAGACCGCCGAGGAGGCGGAGACGAAGGAGCCCGTCGCCGCAGCGGCCAGCCCCGCCACCGGCTGGAGCGTCCGCAGGCGCTGAGGCGGTCCGCCCGGCGGCGCAAGATTCCCGGTACGCCAGCGTTGGTTATAGCGTGTTG
>VBHE01000051.1:0-1117 GCA_005889515.1 Chloroflexota bacterium
CAGCACCGGCCCGACGGCCACCGCGAGGGCGATCCCCGCGACCGCGGCGATCGCGACGGCGAGCGCGGCGGCGGTCGCGACCGCCCGCGGCGACGCGAGCCCCGAGGCGACGAGGCGGGTGGGGCCGACCCGGGCGGCGGTGTCGACGCCGCGGACGCCGTCGAAGTAGTCGTTGGCGTAGTTGACGGCCACCTGCACGGCCAGTGCGACGAGCAAAGCGAGCAGGAACCGCGACCAGACCAGGCCGCCGTGCATGGCTCCCGCGGCCGTCCCGACGAGGACCGGCGCCGCCGAAGCCGGCAAGGTGCGCGGGCGAGCGGCCTCCACCCACACGTTCACGGCCGCTGCTCCTCGGTGTCGTTGCCTCGATGTCGTTGCGCGCACAGATGTGCCTACCGCCTAAGCGTGCCAGCCGCGCCCCGCCGACCGCTCGTCGCCCTCGCCATGCCGCCCGGCGAGGAGTTCGTGGCGGCGCTCGACGACGCCTGGCGCTCCGGTGCCGCGGTCTTGCCGTTGGACCCGTTCGCGCCGGCGTCGGTGCGCGACCGGCTCGTCGAAGTGCGAGGGGGACGACCCAGTTGACCAGCCCCCAGCGCTCGGCGGTCTCGGCGTCGTACTGCTCGCAGAGCATCCACACCTGCTTCGCCCGCTTCATCCCCACGGTGCGGGCGAGCAGCCCGGAGCCGTAGCCGGCGTCGAAGGAGCCGACTTTGGGCCCGGTCTGGCCGAAACGCGCGTTGTCGGCGGCGATGGTGAGGTCGCACACGAGGTGGAGCACGTGACCGCCGCCGATCGCGTACCCCGCGACCATCGCGATCACCGGCTTGGGCAGGCGCCGGATCTGGACCTGGAGGTCGAGGACGTTGAGCCGCCCGATCCCGTGGGCGTCCTTGTAGCCGTCGTCGCCGCGGATGCGCTGGTCACCACCGGAGCAGAAGGCGTCGGGGCCCTCCCCGGTGAGGACGACGACCCCGACCTCGGGGTCGTCCCGGGCCATGTCGAAGGCGCGGGAGAGCTCGAAGAGGGTCGCCGGGCGGAAGGCGTTGCGCACCTCCGGCCGGCAGATGGTGATCCGGGCGATGCCCTCGGCGGTCTCGTACCGGATGTCCTCGAACGC
>VBHE01000051.1:1288-6548 GCA_005889515.1 Chloroflexota bacterium
ACCACCGCCTGCCCCCGGTCGCGGTCGCCGCGCTGCTGGAGCGGGCGCGGCCCACCCTCCTCGTCGACCCCGGCGGCGGGCGCCGCCTCGACGGCGGCGCGGGCTGCGACCCGGCGGTGGCGGCGGTGGTCGCCACCTCGGGCAGCTCGGGCGAGCCCCGCCTCGTCGAGCTCGACCGCGCCGCGGTCGTCGCCGCGGTGACCGCCTCCGCGACCGCGCTGGGGGCGGAGCCGGAGCAGGGCTGGCTGAGCTGCCTCACCCCGGCCCACATCGGCGGCCTGCTCGTGCTCCTCCGTGGCGTGGTGCTCGGCTGCCCGCTCACCGTGCACGAGCGCTTCGACGTGGAACGGATCGCCACGACCGGCTGCGCCTACACCTCGATCGCGGCGACGATGCTGGTGCGCCTGCTCGACGCCGGCGTCGACCTGCGCCGCTTCCGCACCGTCCATCGTCTCGACCTACGGGCTCACCGAGAGCTGCGGGGGCGTCGTCTACGACGGGGTGCCGCTCGACGGCGTCACCGTCGAGATCGGCGAGGGCGGCGAGGTGGCGCTCGGCGGTCCGACGCTGATGCGCGGCTATCGCGGCGACCCGGTGGCGACCGCGGCGGCGCTCGCCGGCGGCAGGCTGCGGACCGGCGACGCCGGCCACCTCGACGCCGCCGCACGGCTCCACGTCGCCGGCCGGATCGCCGAGGTGATCGTGTCCGGCGGGGTGAAGGTCTGGCCGGGGCCGCTGGAGGCGGTCCTCCGCGAGCATCCCGGCGTCGCCGACGTCGCCGTCACCGGCGCGCCCGACCCGGAGTGGGGAGAGCGGGTCGTCGCCGTGGTCGTCCCCGCCGACCCGGCGCGGCCGCCGACCCTCGAGGAGCTGCGCGACCACGCCGGCGCCCGCGCCGGCCGCCACCGCGCCCCCCGCGAGCTCCGGATCGTCGACGCCCTGCCCCGCACCGCGCTCGGCAAGCTGCGACGGGGTCGGCTCGGGCCCTGACCTCGGCGGTCAGCGCAGGCGGCGGCGCAGCAGGGCGACCGAGACCACCCCGCCGCCCATCACCACCACCCAGACGGCGAAGAGCACGGCGCCGGTGTGCTGCCCCTGCTGGAGCTGCACGACCATCCCGAACACGGCGATCACCAGGGTCAGGGCGGTGAGCACCCAGAGCCCGGTGAAGCGTGGGAAGCCCTGCATTGAGGGCATCCTGTCAGACCTTTGCGGCCTCGCGCACCCGGGCGCCGACGATGTCGCGCATCGAGACCACCCCGACCATCTGGTCGCCGTCGACGACGATGAGGTGGCGGAAGTTGCCGCGGCACATCTCCTGGGCGGCGGTGTCGAGGTCCCACGCGGCGCTCGCGGTGCGCGCGTCGTAGGTCATGTGCTCGCTGACCAGGGTGGATGCGCAGTCGACGCCCTCGGCGACGGCGCGCATCACGTCGCGCTCGGTGAGGATTCCCGGGCCGGCGAGGTCCGTGTCGACGACGATCGCGGCCCCCACCCGCCGCTGCAGCATCACCCTCGCGGCGTCGACGAGGGTGTGGTGGGGACCCACGACCAGGACGTCGGTCGACATGGCATCCCGCACGTGCATGTCCAACCCTCCACAGGGGACGTAAAGAACGACCGTACCCCCGATGTGCGAGTCAGGCAAGAGTCGATCGTGCGGGAGCTCAGCCGGCGGCGAGGAAGACCTGCTCGGTGACCTGCCCCGCGGAGCTCTGCTCGGTGAAGCGCAGGGCGTGGAGGGGCGCGACGTTGGGCTTCACCTGGGTGTCGTAGTCGTGTGCCAGGTCGGCGGGAAGGAGCTTCTCCACCGCTGCGCGGACGCGGTCGAGGTCGAGGTAGAGCACCGGCTCGGCGGGCGAGAACCCGCCACCCGCGGCGGTGAAGCCCGGGGTCGCGGTGATCCGCGAGCCGGTGGCGTGGGCGTCGAGGACCGCGCGCACCTCGGCGGGGCTGCTGCCGATCACCACCATGCCGTCGGCGACGGTGTAGGCGGGGGCGACCCCGGCGTCGCCGAGACCGGGGATGGGGATCGAGGTGATCGTCGCGCCTCGGTAGGTCTCGGTGTGGATCGGAGCGAGCGCGCCGAAGCCGGCCACCAGCCCGTCGAGGAAGGACCGCACCGCCGCGGCGTCGTCGGTGGCGGCGAGGAGCGCGCCTCCCGGGAAGGCGGAGCCGCTGCCGGTGCGCACCTCGAGGGCGACGTCGCCGGTGAGGTGGGAGAGCACGCCCTTGGGATCGCTGAGGCCCAGGGCGTGGAGCGGCGCGGTGAGGTCCAGCCCGGTGGAACCCGCTCCGGAGGGCATCCCCTGGATCAGGGACTGGATGCCCTCCTTCAGCCCGCCGAAGGCGACGAACCCGGCGGCGTCGGCGGGAATCCAGTCGAGGGTGGCGTTGGTGGCCGACGGCTGGAGCGCCGCGCGCTCGGCGGGGGTGAGCTTCGAGGTGTCGGTGACCTCGGCGAGGTCGGCCTCGAGCCCGTTGTGCTGCGCGCTCACCGCGAGCCCGAGGCTCCTCAGCGAGCCCGCGCCCTGGTCGAAGAGCTTCAGCACGCTCGGGTCGCCGAGCCCGGTGTCGCTCAGCGCCTTGCGGAGCGCTCCGGTGATCCCCGGGCCGCTGGCGTAGGCGAGCGCGACGCGCTCGGCGGGCAGCCGCTGCAGGGTCGAGGTGTACGCGGCGGTGGTGCGCAGCGCCGGCCGCCTCCCCTGGTCGGTGTCGATGACCGAGTCGATCATCGCCGCCGAGTTGCCGATCACCGCGGTGTGATCGAGGTACGCGTAGGCGATCGACGGGAGGTCGGTGCCGGCGGGGGGCGTGCCCACCCAGACGCTGATCCCGCCGTGCTGCTGCTCGCTCCAGTGGTCGCCGCTGCCGGTGTCGGTGGTGCGGACGCGCGCCAGGGTGGCCGCCGCCCTGGTGTCGTCCCTGGAGGCGATGATCACCGCCGTCGGGGTGCCGTCGGTGAGCCGCATCGCCAGCGCGACCTGGGTCCCGAGCCAGGGCCGCACGTCCTTCGCGAAGGAGAGGCCCTCGGGCTGCAGCGCCACGTCCATCCCCTGGTCGATCTTCCCCTGGAGCTGGTCCGCGGACTTGAGCGCCGGGACGTGCCCGATCAGCCCCTGCAGGTTCAACTTCTGGGAGAGCGAGGGGTCGAGGTACACGGTGGCGTAGACGTCGGCGTCGTTCGGGACCATGCGGTCGACGACGTCACCGGCGCCGCGCGCCAGGTTCAGGTAGAGGGCGAGGGCGCTGGGGACGCCGACGATGACGAGCGTGGCCACGGTGCCGAGGGCGACGAGGAGGCCGCGACGGCGGCGGCGGCGGGGAGCCGGGGCCGGGCCGGCCTCGACGGCTTCGGGCGTGACGGTGTCGTCCTCGGGGTCGCGGAAGTCGTCCATGGGTCCTCGTGAGTGAGCGGCGCCGGGCCAGCATGGGGCCGGCGGCGATGACGTCGATCACGGCCGGGTCACGGCGGCGCTGAGGCTCGGTGTCGCTTCCCCCCGTACAATGGTTCGGCGACGGGCACCACGCCCGGCGAAGGGAGGAGGCCGATGCGCTGGCGCGCCGCGCTCATGCTGCTGGTCCTGGCGGTGGGGATCTGGATCGCCGTCGGACCCGCCTTCGAGGGGCACATCAGCCGCTCGGAGCTGGCCCAGGAGGTGGGGGTGGGCACCCTGATCGCGCTCGGGGCGGGGGTCCTGCTGCTCCGCGACCTGCGACGCCGGGCGTCGGGGTGATCGGACCGCGGCGGGCGGTCGCGGCGCTGGCCGCGCTCGGAGCAGGGCTGGCGGTGACCGCCCCGGCGAGCGCGGCGACGGCTCCGTCCGCGAAGCCCGCGGTGACGGCTCCGTCCGCGAAGCCCGCGGCGCCGGCCCCCGCGGCGGCCGTGGTGGCCACGCCGGCGCCGGTCCCGCTCCATGCCCCGGCCGATCCGTCGGCGGCGCGCAGCCGCCTGCTCCGCGCCATCAACTCCGTCGACGAGGGCTTCCTCCTCGGCCTCCCCGGCGCCGGCCCCAAGGGGCCGATCGCCTACGTGCCACCCCAGCCGAAGCACGACGGCGACGACGCCGCCGGGCTGCTCCTCGCCGGCGTGGCCGGGCTGCTCGCCGCGGTGGGGGGCGGCGCCGTGCTCCTCTTCGTCGTGCTCCGTCCCCGCCCCGCCCCCGCGGCGCCCCCGGCGCGGGCGAGCGTCGCCCTGCCGCCCCCGAGCGTCGCCGAGGCCTCGCTGGAGGGACGCCCCCGCCGCACCACCCGGGTCTCCCAGGAGGCGTTCGACCGGCTCCCCCCTCTGCTCCAGCTCGCCATCCTCGACCGGGCCGGGCCGTCGCCGGAGACCGGCGACTGAGGTGCCGCTCCACCCCCAGGTGAGCGCCCTCCTCGAGGCGATGCGCGCCGCCGGCGGGCCACCGCTCGAGGCGATGACCCCGCTGCAGGCGCGCGCCCTCCACCGCGCCGCGGCCGAGCGCCTCGGCGGGCCGGTCGAGGAGGTCTCGGCGACCCTCGACGTGCGCGCCCCCTCCCCCGCCGGCGGCGTCCCGCTGCGCGTCCACCGCCCCCGCGGCGCCGACCCCACCGAACCGCTGGGCGGGGTCGTCTACCTCCACGGCGGCGGCTGGGTGACCTGCGACCTCGAGACCCACGACCGCCTCTGCCGCACGCTCGCCAACCGCAGCGGCGCCGCGGTCGTCGCCGTCGACTACCGCCTCGCCCCCGAGCACCGCTTCCCCGCGGCGGTCGACGACGCGCTGACCGGGCTCGCGTGGACCCGGGCCAATGCGGCGGCCGTCGGGGTCGATCCCGCCCGGCTCGCGGTCGCCGGCGACAGCGCCGGCGGCAACCTGGCCGCGGTCGTCGCCCGCCGCGACCGGGATGCCGGCGGCGCCCCGCCGCTGCGCGTCCAGGTCCTGCTCCTGCCGATCACCGACGGGGCGATGGACACCGCCTCGTACACCGAGAACGCCGACGGCTACTACCTCACCCGCGCCGGGATGCGCTGGTACTGGGACCACTACCTCGCCGGGGCCGATCCGCTCCATCCCGACGCCTCCCCGCTCCGCGCCGCCGACCTCGCCGGGCTGCCCCCGGCCTATGTCCTCACCGCCGAGCACGACCCGCTGCGCGACGAGGCCGAGGCCTACGCCGAGCGGCTGCGCGGTGCCGGCGTCCCCGTCGCCCGCCACCGCCGGGCCGGCATGGTCCACGGCTTCCTGCGCTGGCCCGCCGCCGTCGACGACGCCTCCGCGGCCCTCGACGAGATCGG
>VBHE01000052.1:0-4842 GCA_005889515.1 Chloroflexota bacterium
CCGCCACGCAGATGAGGAAGCCGGCGACGAACAGCGGCATCGGGGCGCGGACGGCGGTGCGCTCGACCGTCCCGCCGCGCCGCCGCAGCAGGCTGACCGCGAGCACCAGCGGGGCGAGCATGAGGACGCGGGTCAGCTTGACGACGGAGGCGACCTTCACCGCCGCCGCCCCGGCGGGGGTCGCGGCGCTCACCACCTGGGCGACCTCGTGGACGCTGGCGCCCACCCAGGTGCCGAAGGTCGCGGCCGGCAGGTGCAGGACGAGCCGGTCGAGGATCGGCAGGACGACGAGCGCGGCGGTCCCGAAGAGGGTCACGGTCGCCACGGCGACGGTGACGTCGTCCTCGTCCCCCTCGACGGCGGCGTCCATCGCCACGATCGCGGAGGCGCCGCAGATCGCGCTCCCGGTCGCCACGAGGAGGGTCAGGCCCGGCGGGCAACCCAGGCGGCGCCCGAGGAGGAGGGTGCCGCCGATGGTGAGGGGGACGACCAGGAGGATGACGGCGAGCCCCGGCAGCCCGACCCCGACGAGCTGCCCGACCCCGAGCCGCAGCCCGAGCAGGGCGACGCCGAGACGCAGCAGGCGCCGGCTCGCCACCCGTACCCCGGGCTGGAACCGCACCCCGAGCGGTCGCGCGGCGACGACCGCCATGCCGATGAACACCGCCCAGATGAGCGGCGAGAGCATGGGGAGGAGCGCGGCGGCGGAGTAGGCGGCGGCGACGCAGGCGCTCGACAGGGCGAGCCCCGGAAGGCAGTCGAGGAGCGCCGTTCCGGCGGGCGCGGCCCACCGGTGTCGAGACCCGGGGGCGAGGGCGGCGAGGACGCTCATACCAGCCACTCTGGAGGCGGCACGCCTTCGTTGTCCAACTGATTGTTTCGAACATAATCATCGGTTATGCCGAACGATGTGCCGCGTCCGCGGGTGACCCTGGAGCAGCTCCACACCTTTCTCAGCGTCGCCCGGCGCGAGCACGTCACCCGCGCCGCGGAGTCGATCCACCGCTCCCAGGCGGCGGTCAGCGAGCAGCTCCGGCTGCTCGAGCGCACCCTCGGGCTCCAGCTCCTCGAGCGGGTGGGTCGCGGGGTGCGCGTCACCGCGGCCGGACGGGAGATCGAGCACGCCGCGGGAATCGCACTCCGCGCCACCCAGGACGTCGAGCAGGTCGCCGCCGAGCATCGCGGCCTGCGCACCGGCTCGCTCGCCATCGCCGCGAGCAACACCACCGGGGTGCACCGCCTCCCCGGATGGCTGGCGAGCTTCGCCGCGACCCACCCCGGGCTCGACCTCCGCCTGCGGCTCGCCAACACCGCCGCCGCAGTCGACCTGCTGCGCGGCGGCGACGTCGACTGCGCGGTCGTCGAGGGCCCGTTCGAGACCGCCGGGCTCGAGATGCTCGTGCTCGAGGAGGACGACCTGATCGCCGTCGTCGGCGCGACCCATCCGCTGGCCGGGACGCGGCGGCCGTCCCCGTCGGCGCTCGCGGCGCACCGCTACCTCGCGCGCGAGGCGGGGTCGGGCACCGAGGCGCTCGCCGCCCGCGTCCTCGGCCGGGCCTATGGGCGGAGCGCCAGCCTCGAGCTCGGCCAGGCGGAGGCCATCCGCGCCGGCGTCCTCGGCGGCCTCGGCTACGCGGTGATCTCGCGGACCGTCGTCGCCGACGACCTCGCCGCAGGCCGCATCGTCGCGCTGCCGCTGCGCCCGGCCCGCCGTGAGTTCACGGCGGTGCGCCGTCCCGCCGCCCTCGCCCCCGCGCTCATCGCCTTCTGGCGTCACCTCGACGAGGTGCGCGTGAACCGCTGACGTCGTCGAGCATCTCGTCGATCGCGATGGCCAGCTCCACATCGCGATCGCTGAGGGTTCCGTCGAGGTGGGAGTACAGCTCGAGGCGAACGAAGCACCACTCGTGCACGAGGATGTTGGGATGGTGGCCGGCGCGCTCGGCCACCTCGGCGACGCGGTCGACGAGGGAGATGGCCTCGGTGAAGGAGCCGAGGCGGAAGTCCCGGTACAGGCGGTGGCGCTCCACCACCCAGCCGTCGTGTCCCTCCAGCGCCCGGTAGGCGACCTCCGGCGTGACCGGCCGTGCCATCAGCGACCCCCCAGTGCCGCGATCGCCGCAGGGACCCCCACCGACGCGGACGGATAGCGGGGCGTCCATCCCAGCTCGGCCTTGATCCGGCGGTTCGAGGTGCGCGCCGAGCGCACCGTGGCGGCGGTCGGATCGCGGCCGTTCAGCAGGCGGGCGAGCCGGACGGGGACGCGGCGCGGCGGTCCCACGCCGAGCGCCCGGGCGGCGGTGGCGACGAAGTCGAACAGGGTGAGGGGCTCGTCGTCGGCGACGTGGTAGAGCCCGCCGGCCGGCGCACCCTCGGCGGCGGTGACGATCGCGGTCGCCACGTCGTCGACGTGGACGACGTCCCAGAGGTTGTCGCCGCGCCCGACGACGACGAGCCGTCCCGGCGCGCGGAGCCGGCGCACGATCTCGTTCGCGAACCAGCCCCCGGGCCCGTACACGTGCCCGGGCCGGATCACGATCGCGTCCAGTCCGCTCTCACGCACCAGCCGCTCACCCTCCTGCTTGGTGCGGCCGTACTCGGTCTCCACCGGGAGCGGGGTGTCCTCCTCGAGCAGCCGTCCCCGTGCGTCCCCGGTGACCACCGTCGAGGCGAACACCACCCGCGGCCTCGTCGACTCCCGGCAGGCGTCGACGAGACGGCGAGTCCCCTCGACGTTGACCTCGCGGAGCCGCGCCGCGTCCTTCTGGGTGGCGATCTCGGCGGCGAGGTGGACGACGCAGTCCGGCGCCATGGTGGCGACGGCGGCGCGCAGCGCCGCGGCGTCGGTCAGGTCCCCGGCGATCGCGGTGGTGCCGGGCGGCTGGGAGCCGGGGCGCCGCACCAGCGCGGCGACGTCGTGGCCGCGACCGAGGAGCTCGCGGGTGACCGCGCCACCGAGAAAGCCGCTGGCTCCGGTCAGGAGGACCCGCATGGCGGCGAGTCTACTCAGGCTCCGACGGCGACCGGCAGCGACCGCAGCGCGCGGCCGAGAAGGCTGCGGTGCCAGGTCGCCTGCTCGGAGCGCAGCTCGAGCCGGGGGAGGAGGGGCAGGGTCGCGGTGAGGGCGATCCTCGTCTCCAGCCGGGCGAGCGGCGCGCCGAGGCAGTAGTGCACACCGTAGCCGAGCCCGAGGTGCGGATTGTCGGCGCGCGACAGCATCAGCCGGTCGGGCTCGGCGAACCGCCTCGGATCGCGGTTCGCCGAGGCGTTGACGAGCAGGACCCGGTCGCCGGCACGCAGCAGCTCGCCGTGGAGTCGGATGTCCTCGGCGACCCGCCGCGGGGACAGCTTCGCGGGTCCGTCGTACCGGAGAAGCTCCTCGATCGCGAGGTCGATCGTGTCCGGGCGCCCGCGGAGCACGCGAAGCTGGTCGGGATGGGAGAGGAGCGCCAGGAACGAGTTCCCCAGCAGTCCGCTGGTGGTCTCGTGGCCCGCGAAGAGCAGGAGGATGCACGTCGACACCAGCGCGTCGCGCTCGAGGGTGCCGTCGGCGAGCAGGACGCTGACGAGGTCGTCGCGCGGCCGGCGCTCGCGTTCCGCGACGACACCCGCCAGGTAGTCCCGGAGCGCGAGCAGACCCGCGCGTCCACGCTCGTGCCGGTCGGCGCGGTCGAGCGACCCGAACACCAGCGTCATCAGCTCACCGGACCAGTGGGTGAACAGCGCGCGGTCGCTGGTGGGGACACCGAGCAGCTCGGCGATCACGAGCGCCGGAAGCGGAGCGGCGAGATCGGCGACCAGGTCGATCTCCGTGGCGGGCCGGAGCGGTCGCACGAGCTCGTCGACGAGGGCGGCGATCCGCGGCTGGAGCATGGCGACACGGCGCGGAGCGAAGGCGAGCGTACACGCGCGGCGCAGGCGGGTGTGCTCGGGTGGGTCGGTGAACACCATCCAGCGGCTGAGAACCGCGGACGCCTCGGCCATCTCCGGCCGCTCCTCGAGCGGCCCGGTCCGCGCGGCCGAGAACGCGGGACTGCGGTATCCGATGAGGACGTCGTCGTAGCGGGTCAGGAGCCAGCTGTGGTACCGGGCGTTCCAGTGGACCGGGGTGCGCTCGCGGATGCGCCCGTAGAACGTCTGGGGATCGCGCACGACCTCGTCGCCGAGGAGGTCGTCCTCGACCCGCTCACCCACGGTCGGGCCGGTCCAGGCGCACGATCACCGCGCCATGGTACCGACGGCGGCCGGGGAATTCGGCGGGTGGCATACTGCCCCGCCATGGCAGAGGACCCGCCGGTGCTCAGCGTGGCCGACGCGGCGGGGTGGCGCGCCTGGCTCGGCGAGCATCACGACGAGTGCGACGCGGTCTGGGTGGCTCTGGCGAAGAAGGGGATCACCGAGCCGACCAGCCTCACCTACGACCAGGCGCTCGAGGAGGCGCTCTGCCACGGCTGGATCGACGGACTGGTGCGCGGCGGTGACGAGCGCACGTACCCGCAGCGCTTCACCCCGCGGAGGGTGCGGAGCCGGTGGTCGGCGGGCAACGTCGCGCTCGTCGAGCGGCTCATCGCCGAGGGACGCATGCACCCCGCCGGGCTCGCCGCGATCGAGCGCGCCAGGGCGGACGGGCGCGCCGGGGGCGCGTAGTCCTCACGCCGCCACGCCGAGATCGGTCGCCGGGGGGAGGTCGTGGCGGGTGGCCTGCACGCTTCCGACGGTCATGAGGACGGCCAGCGCCAGCAGGCAGGTGCCGACCGCGAAGGCCGTCGTGTAGCCGTGGACGGCCGCCGCGGCGACCACGTTCGCGGCACGCGCATGCGCTGCGACGTACCCGGCCGCGCT
>VBHE01000052.1:4941-9015 GCA_005889515.1 Chloroflexota bacterium
ACGAAGGCCACGCCGAGGCCGAGGCTCACGAGGATCTCGGCGGGGAGGATGTGGGTGGCATAGGCGCTGCCTGGAGCGAGCTGGGTGAAGACCGCCAGCCCCAGGGCGCCGAGGAGCAGGCCGCCGGCCATCGGCACCCGCGGCCCGAGCCGGGGAAGGACCTGGCTCGCCAGCGCCGCGCCGACGATGATCCCCCCGGAGAACGGGAGGAAGGCGAAGCCGGTCCGCAGCGCGGAGTATCCGAGCGTGCCCTGCAGGTAGTAGGTGAGCAGCAGGAAGGTGCCGAACATCGCGATCCCGACGAGCAGCGAGGCGACGAACGCCCCACCGCGGTTGCGGTCGAGCACGACGCGCAGCGGCAGCAGCGGATGGTGCGAGCGCTGCTCGACGAGCACGAAGAGGGCGAGCACAGCGCCGGCGGCGCAGAGCAGGCCGACGGTGATCGGGGAGCTCCAGCCGTCGGACTGTGCCCTGGTGAATCCGTATACGAGGAGGAGGAGACCGGCGGTCGCGGTGAGCGTGCCCCTGAGGTCGTAGCGCGCGCGGCCGTCGGCGCGGCTCTCGCGCACCTGGCGCAGCGCCGCCGACCACGGCGATGGGCACGTTGATGAGCAGGGTCCACCGCCATGACAGGTACTGGGTGAGCAACCCGCCGACGACGAGACCGATGGCGGCGCCGCCGCCCGAGACCGCTCCGTACACCCCGAAGGCGCGCGCGCGCTCGTGCGGCTCGGTGAAGGCGATGGTGATGAGCGACAGCGCCGATGGCGCCATCGCGGCCGCCAGCGCGCCCTGCAGCGCGCGCGCACTGAAGAGCATCGTCGGGTTCTGGGACAGGCCACCGAGCGCGGAGGCCCCGGCGAACCCGAGGAGGCTCGCGACGAACACCCGCCTGCGCCCGAGGTAGTCGGCGAGCCGCCCGCCCAGGAGGAGCAGGCTGCCGAACGCCAGGGTGTATGCCGTGAGCACCCACTGGCGGTCGCCGGTCGAGATCCCCAGCGCCCGCTGCGCCGAGGGGAGCGCGATGGTGACCACCGACGCGTCGAGGACGATCATGAGCTGCGCCATGGCGACGATGGCGAGGACCCGGAAACGGTTCGGGTCACGTTCTGCCGCGACGCCGGCGCGCGCGTCGAGGACCCCAGCTGCGGATGTCATTGCGTCCCTCTCTGCTAGTATACGGAGCGTAGGTTCCGGATCAAGATACGGAACGATGGTTCCGCTTGTCAACCCCCAGGTGCCCATGACGCCCGCAGAGCCCGGCCCCCGCGCGGCGGACCGCCGTTCCCGGCCGCTCCGGGCGGATGCGCGCCGGAACCGGGAGCGCGTCCTCGAGGCGGCGGAGCTCGTGCTCGCGAGCGAGGGCATGTCCGTCCCCATCGACGAGGTCGCGCGCCGCGCCGGCGTGGGGGTGGGCACCGTCTATCGCCAGTTCCCCACCAAGGAGGCGCTCTTCGAGGCGATCCTCCTCCGGCGCCTGGAGCGACTCCTGGAGGAGGCGCGCTCGCGCGGCGCGGCCGCCGATCCCGGCGAGGCCTTCTTCGGCTTTCTCGAGCACCTCGTCGAGGTGGCGACGAGCAAGCGCGACCTCGCCGACGCCCTCTCCCGCGCCGGGATCGACATCGAGGCGAGCGTCTCGTCCGTCATCCAGGAGCTCGCCGGCGCCCTCGAGGAGCTCCTCGGGCGTGCTCAGCGATCGGGTGCGGTACGCGACGACGTCGGCACGCCGGAGCTCTTCGGCCTCGTCGCCGGGACGTGCATGGCCGCCGATCGCCGGTTCCCCGCCGCCTGCACCCCCCAGCGCATGCTCGGGATCGTGTTCGACGGCCTGCGCCCCGCCGGGCGCCGAGACGGTGGCTGATCGAGACGATCAGCCGGTCGAGGTCTCGGCGGAGGTGACGACGGTGCGAAGGCGGCGCACCACCCGGTGGAGGAGGGTCACCGAGAGCTCGGGATATTCGAGCAGGAAGCCGTGCAGCTTGCCGTTGGGGAGGTAGAGGCAGCGCAGCTGGCTCGTCGCCCGCACGCTCGCGGTGTGGGTCCCCTCGCGCAGCGCCGCCACCTCGCCGAAGAAGTCGTCGGCGCCGAGGGTGGCGATCACCCTGCCGTCGACGAGCACCTCGGCGGTGCCCTCGAGGATGAGGAAGAACTCCAGGCCGGGACGCCCCTGCTCGAGCACGAGGTGGCCGGGGCGGAAGACGCCCTCGGAGAAGCGGTCGCACATCGCGGCGAGCCGCTCGTCGTCGAGGCTCTGGAAGAGCGGCGAACGCCGCAGGCGGGCGATGGTGTCGTCGCGGAGCACGGTCATGGTCAGCCCCCTCCGTCCGCCGCGGCCGCGACCGGCGCCGAGGTCATCGCCGCCTTGAACCGCCGCACCGACGCGTGGAGCATGTTGAGGGCGAACCTCGGATGGTCGAGGAGGAAGCCCATCAGCGCGCCGTTGGGGAGGGTGAGGCAGCGCAGCGCCGAGGTGGCCCGCACCGTCGCGGTGCGCGGGCCGTGGTCGAGGGCGGCCACCTCGCCGAAGAAGTCGCCCGGGCCGAGCGTGGCCACCGTCCGGCCGCCGGACTCGACCGCCGCCTCGCCCTCGACGACCAGGAAGAACTCGATGCCGCTCATCCCCTCGGTGAGGATGCGGTGACCGGCGAGGTAGTGCTGCTCCTCGAGCTGATCGGCGATCTGCCGCAGCTCCCCGCGCCCGATCCCCGCGAAGAGGGGAGAGGCTGTGAGCAGACCGATGACGTCGTCGCGAAGGACGGTCACCGCCGTGCCTCCACGGCCGGGGGGCGCGCGCCGCTGGACCGGATCTCACAACCACTGTGGCGCATGGCGGGCCTCCTCTCGTCAGCACGGGCGTGCCTCACATCATGTCGAGACCTGCTGGCGGGCGCGTCGGCGGCGTTCACCCTCACTGCGTGAAGGTCGACCACACCCTGCCCCCTACGGTCCCTCTCAGCCGGAGCAGGTGAGGCGCGGCTCCATCGTCAGCCCGCGCCGGCAGCGCGCGAGGATCCCAGCATCGTCGTCCCGGTGGCGATCGCCACCCGCTCGCCGTCGCCGTTCACGACCTCGGCGGTCGCGATCGCGAGACGCCGTCCACTGTGCACCACCGCGCCGGTCGCCACCAGGTCGCGACCGTCGGCGATCACCGGCACCAGGTAGTTCACCTTGACGTCGAGGGCGCGGTACGAGGTCCCCGCCGGGGCGATGGTCTGCACCGCGCCGGCGACCGCCGACTTGGCGAGGAGACCGATCGCGCCGCCGAAGATGTTGCCGAACTCGTTGCGCAGCCAGTCGCCCGCGGGAAGCGCGAACACCGCCCGGCCGTGCTCCACCGCCACCGGACGGATCCCGGTGAGGTGGTGGATCGGGGGCAGGGGGAGGTCACCGGCGACCTGCGCGGCGAGCAGCTCGAGGCCGGTGTGCCGGGCGCGCACCTCGGCGCCGATCACCTCGCCGCGGGCGGGACGCAGTGGAGGATCAGGGGTCGGGTCCGTCTCCTCGGCGGCGGGCTCGGGGTCGAACGCGGCGGCGTCGTCGCTGCCGAGCCCACGCAGCGGGCCCTTGATCGTGCAGCGCGACGTGCTGTGGGCGCAGAGGCGGCCGGCGTCGTCCTCGACGAAGGCCTCGCACAGCGCGGTGCGGGAGTCCGCGTGGATGAGACGCGCCCGCGCGCGCAGCAGCGCGCCCCCGGCGGGCGGCTCCCCGAGGAAGGTCATCGACAGCTCCGCGGTGGTGCAGAGCGTATACGGCGGCAGGGTGGTGAGCGCGGCGCTGAGCAGGGGCGCGTCGGCGAGGAGGACGAGCATGCCGGTGTGCACCCGCCCGGTCGGCCCCAGGATCCAGTCGGTCACCGGCATCGTGTAGGTCGCGGTGCCGTCGCCGACATCGACGAGTCGCCGTCCGACCAGCCGGGCGATCGGGGCGAGCGGTGAGCGCCCGCTGAGGAAGGTGCGCAGCTGCTCGATGCCGGGCAGCGCCACCACCGCGGGATTGGCGAACGTTCCGCGCGAGGGCTCGCGCCAGACGTCGGTGAGCGTCGTCGGGGTGCTCATCGCGAATCGTCCGGCGGCG
>VBHE01000053.1:0-1641 GCA_005889515.1 Chloroflexota bacterium
GTCCCTATCCACTGCCCGACGGCCGGCTGCTGATCATCCGCGACCTGTTCACCAACGAGGACGTCTTCCACTGGAGCGACATCTGCGAGGGTCTTCCCCACGCGTACACGCTCGCGGTGGTCGTCGACCCCAACCTCATGGGGCTGCGCGAGATCCGGGTCAACGACATCTCGACGACCTTCACGCTGCCCAAGAACTACATTCCCTACATCACCGGCGGCGCGGTCTTCGCGCGCGACCAGTGGAACACCCCGATGGGTGAGGTCCGCTTCCTGCCGATCGAGAGCCTCCAGCCCGAGATCGCGAAGATCCAGGACTCCACCTTCAAGATGTACAAGAAGACGGCGAAGATGTCCCGCCGTCAGCTGTGCACCAACGGCATCTACAGCTACTACATCGAGATGATCCTCCCGCACCTGCGCAGGGCGGGAGCCTACGACGACGTGTGCAACAAGTTCGACTTCTGGGAGATCGATCAGCGCGTCTCCCAGTACTACTACGAGATCACCAAGCGCAACTTCGTGCAGGTGGTGGTCCCGCAGAAGATCTTCTCCGGCTCCGGCTACCTGCCCTTCTCGCAGGACGCCGATCTGCGCGCCTCCAAGGGCCGCTGGCTGTAAAGGAACGGGTCAGTCGTGGAGCGCGGGCCCCAAGGCCCGCGCTCCCGGCCGGCTGTCTCGCATTGGAGCGCCATCCACATGGCTGACCATGGCGTCGCCCTGGGACTGGTCGAGACCGTGGGCCTGGCGGCGGCCATCGAGGCGGCGGACGCGATGGTGAAGGCGGCCAACGTCTCCCTGATCACGCGCCAGCAGCCCGGGGGCGGTCTCATCACCATCATCGTGCGCGGTGACGTCGGGGCCACCAAGGCCGCCGTCGACGCCGGCGCCGCCGCCGCGGCTCGCGTCGGACGCGTCGTCTCCGCCCATGTCATCCCACGGCCGCATGACGACATCACCGGCGTGCTGAGCAGGGCCCCGGTGCGCTGACACCCACTCGGCCCCTGTCGGGAGCGGTTGTGACCCCGGGGGGGACCGCGTCCACCTTGTCCCGCCCTCCCATCGCCACCGACACCGGGATGGACGACGATGCCCTCCGTCCACCGACTCACAAGGTGCCCAAATGGAGAGCGAGGCGTACACCGAGGTCCTGCCCGGTCCGGAGACGAACGGCGCTCCTCTCGACCGGCCCCACTTCGAGGTCCTCAACAGCATCGTCCTCAAGAAGATGGCGAGCGCAGGCTCGGTCAGCTCCGCGACGGGGCTGCCGCTCGGCGAGGTCGAGGGGATGATGTCCGAGCTCGAGCAGGCCGGCCTCATCGTCCTCGTCGGCGAGCAGGCGCTCGCCGGTGACAGCGCCCAGGACAGGGTCTCAGAGTTCGCCGACGGCTGTTACGCCGACCTGCGTGGGGACGAGGCGATCAACCGGCTCGCCGATAAGTTCGAGGCCGTCAACAAGCGCTTCCTCGACGTCCTCGCGAACTGGCACCAGGTCGACGTCGGTGGTCGCGGGGTGACCAACGACCACCGCGACCCGGAGTACGACGCCAAGGTCGTCACCCGGCTCGACCGCACCGTCCAACGTCTCTGCGACATCCTCGGTGAGCTCTCCCAGCGCGAGCCGCGCTTCGACCGCTACGCG
>VBHE01000053.1:1694-2407 GCA_005889515.1 Chloroflexota bacterium
CGTCGACTCGGTCCACAACGTCTGGTTCGAGTTCCACGAGGACCTGCTCCGCACCATGGGACGGGCGCGCAAGGAGTGAGCGACGTCCTCCGCGTCGGGAACGGGGCGCGTGCGGGCGCGCTCGAGGCGGCGCGGTTCGTGCTCGCCTTCGGCGAGGCCGACCACCGCCAGGTGGGCCTCCTCGGCGGCAAGGGGGCGGGGCTCGCGCGGCTCACCGCCGAGGGCTTCCCCGCCCCGCCCGGGTTCATCATCACCACCGACGCCTGTCGCAGCGTCACCGCGAACGGCGCGATCCCCCCGGGGCTGTTCACCGAGGTGCTCGAGCACCTCGCCACCCTGGAGCGGCACACCGGCAAGAGCTTCGGCGCGGGCCCGGTGCCGCTGCTGCTCTCGGTCCGCTCGGGGGCGCCGGTGTCGATGCCGGGGATGATGGACACCGTCCTCAACCTCGGCATCAACCGCGAGACCGCGATGGCGATCGCCGAGGCGAGCGGCGACCGGCGCTTCATGGCCGACGTCCTCGTGCGCTTCCACCGGATGTACTCGGAGATCGTTCTCGGCGCCTCGGGCGATGCCGTCGCCGAGGCTGCGCGCGAGCTCGTCGCGCATGCGGGCGACACCCCCGACCCCGGCGCCCTCCACGACGAGCTCTGGGCCGCCTGCCAGCGCGCGGTCATGGACGAGGTGGGGGAGGAGGTGCCAGGCGACCCGCG
>VBHE01000053.1:2432-7262 GCA_005889515.1 Chloroflexota bacterium
TCCCCCACGACCTCGGCACCGCGGTGGTGGTGCAGTCGATGGTCTTCGGCAACCTCGGCAGCCCGTCGGGCTCCGGGGTGGTCTTCACCCGCAACCCGGTGACCGGCGACCCCGAGCTCTACGGCGAGTACCTCGAGGGTGGCCAGGGCGAGGACGTCGTCGCCGGCACCGCGACCCCCGAGCAGATCGCCTCGGCGAGCCGGCGGCTGCCAGCGCTCTTCGACGAGCTGCGCACCCAGTGCACCCGGCTCGAGGAGATGTTCGGCGACGTCCTCGACATCGAGTTCACCGTCGAGCGGGGCCGCCTCTACCTGCTCCAGGTGCGCAGCGCCAAGCGCACCCCGGAGGCGGCGATCCGGATCGCCGCGGACTTCGTGCGCGAGGCCCGGTTCTCGCGCCGCGACGCGCTGGCGCCGGTGACCGCGGCGCACATCCGCCAGCTCGAGCGTCCCCAGTTCGCCACCGGCGCGGCGCCTGCGGCCCGGGCCGCGGGCCGGCTGCTCACCACCGGGATCGGCGCGTCGCCCGGCCAGGTGAGCGGCACCCTGGTGCTCGACGCCGACCGCGCGGTGGAGCGGGTGCTCCATGGCGAGGAGGTGATCCTGGCGCGGCCGATCACCAGCCCCGTCGACCTCCACGGGATGATCGCGTCACGCGGCATCGTCACCGCCACGGGCGGGGCCACGAGCCACGCCGCGGTGGTGGCGCGCGCGCTCGGCAAGCCGTGCGTCGTCGGCTGCGGGGAGGCGACCATCGAGCCCGAGCGCGGCCGCCTCGCGGTCGGCGACCGGGTGATCGCCGAGGGCGACACCGTCTCCATCGACGGCCTCTCCGGCGAGGTGTTCGCGGGGGCGCTGCCGATGACCGCGCCGGCCGCCGCCAACCCCGACCTCGGCTTCCTCCTCGCCGAGGCCGACCGGCTCGGGGGCTGCCGCATCCTCGGCCGGGTCACCACCCCGGAGCACGTCGCCACCGTGCTCGAGCGAGGCGCCACCGGGGTGGTCACCAGCGTCGACGACGTCCTCGCGACCAGCGGTCACCTCAACGAGCTCATCGACACCCTGCTCGCCCAGCGCGACCTGGACACCCTCGACCTCAGCCGGATCGAGGGGGTGATCGCCGAGGTCTTCGAGCCGCTGCTCCGCGCCGCCGGCGGCGCCGAGGTCGGGGTGCGCGCCATCGACTTCCAGGCCGACGAGGCCCGCGAGCTGATGCAGCAGACCCAGCTGCTCACCCACTACCCCCAGCTCTCGGTGCCGGTGGGCATGCCCGCGCTGCTCCGGGCCCAGCTCGCCGGGCTGGTCACCGCGGCGAGGCGCAGCGGCCACACCGGCCGTGTCTACCTCGCGGTGCGCCATGTCTCCGACCCGCGCGAGGCGCGGGCGCTGCACGAGCTCAGCCTCCAGGCGGAGGGGCGGGTCCAGGTCGGCACCTACCTCACCAGCCCGCGCGGAGCGCTGCTCTCCGCGGGGATCGCCGAGGAGAGCGATGTCGTCTGGCTCGAGGTCCGGGTGATGCAGGCGGCGATGTTCGGCATCCCTCCGCGGCAGCTGCTCACCCAGCGGCCGCTCGACGACTATGTGAAGCGCGGGCTGATCGACACCGACCCACGCCACGCCATCGACCCCACCCTGCACGGGATCCTCACCGCCGTGGCCACGGCGGCCGCCGACCATCCCCGCTGCGAGATCGGGATGCGGCTCTCCGGCCCGGTGTCGGAGGAGATCGCCGCCACCCTCTACCGGATCGGCTTCCGCCTCTTCGCCGTCGACGGCGACGAGGTGAGACCGGCGCGGCTGGCCTTCGGCAAGGCGCCGGCCGCCGAGCCCGCGGCCGCCGGCGTCGCCTGACACTCTCCCTCGCCCGAGCCGGCGTGGACACGGGTCCGCTCCGGCTCACGCCTCCGGGCGCAACCGCCAGATGAGGACGCCGCCCATCTGACGCGGCGGTCCCTTCAGCAGCGAGCTGACGAAGCGGACCATCCCGTCGCGGTGGGGCATCGGGCCGACGAGGACGGTCTCCACCTGCCAAACGGCGAGCTCGCCGAGGAGCCGGCTTCGCAGCTCGGGGGTGAGCCGCGGGGCGTCGCGCCCGCGCTGGATGGCGAGCATCGCCGAGGCGGTGGCCGAGGGCCGCGGGCCGTCGGCGCGGACGCCGTTGGCGCGGACCCCGATGAAGTAGCCCTCGGGCATGCGGAAGCGCATCTCCGCCTCGGCCTGCCAGAGCATCGTCGACGATGTCGGCCCGTCGTGGGCGAAGGGCGCCACCAGCGCCACCGAGCCCTCGGGCACCGATGCCACCCCGGAGCCGCTGAAGAAGGTGGGCACCGGCACCGTGGACGACGGGAAGGGGAGGCGCGGGAGGAGGGTGACCGCGGAGAGCGCGACCAGCGCTCCGACGGCGAGAGCGCGCGGGCGCCGCCGCGGTGCCGCGAGGACGCCGGCCACCACCGCGGCGAGGAGCAGCCCCACGACCAGGTCGACGTACACGAAGAGGCGCACCGGCAGGGCGCTTCCGATCACAGGTGTCGCCTCGATCACCCGCCAGGGCAGGGGGATGCGGCTGACGTGGCCGCCGACGTGGAGCTGCGGTCCGAGCGAGAGCAGCGCCAGGCAGGCCGCGGTGGGCAGCGCCCAGCGCACCACCGGGCGGGCCCGCAGCCACACCGCGGCGAGGGCGACGATCGCCAGCAGCCCGACGCCCAGGTAGGAGCCGTTCTCCACCTCGTTGCCGGAGAAGCGATCCGCGACCCGTGTCGCCGGACCCGGCGCGACCTGCTGGAAGTCGGTGGGGACCACCAGGTTGGCGACGTCGGTGACGTACACGCTGCCGCCCGGGACGGTCGCGGTGATGCGGTCGGGCCCGGCCAGCTGGACCGCGAGCGGCGCCGCGGCGAGCACGGCGAAGGTCGCCGCCGACCAGCACAGGGCACGGGTCGCATGGGCGGCGCGGCCGCGCACCTGCGGGCGCGCGGCGAGCGCGAGGACCGCCGTCCCCACCGCGCCGGCGATCAGCGCGAGCGCCACCCCCTCCTCGTAGACGAGCAGCTGCACGGTGAGCAGCGCTCCGAGGACGACCCCGGCGGTGTGCGGCCGGCGCCCCTGCGTGACGAGGATCTCGTGGAGGGCGAGGAGCAGCAGCGGCGGCAGCAGCGCGAAGGTGATCTTCGCGTGCCCGTGGGCATGGGACAGGAGGTACGGTGAGAATCCGTACATGAGCCCGCCGAGCGCCGCCCCGAGGGGATGGCCGACGAGCCTGCGGATGGCGAGGTACGCGCACCACGCGGAGAGCACCACCTCGCCGGCGAGGAGCAGGTTGTAGGCGACCACCAGGCCGGCGGTCGCCGACACCGGCCAGAGCGCGATCCCGAGCACCGGGGCGAGCGAGTTCCACATCAGGTTCACGCCGCTCGGATGGTTGATGTACCCGGTGAGCAGCGGATCGACGCCGTGGCTCACCGCCCACGGAGTCCAGCGCAGGAACCACATCGTCTGCTGCGCGTCGCCGTTGAAGCCGATGATCCGGGTCTGCGGCGCGCGCAGCGCGGGGAGGAAGAGCAGGCAGCCGAGCCCGCAGTAGACGATCAGTGCGAGCAGGTCGGGTCGGCGACCGGCGGACCTCGCGGCGGGCATGCGAGCTCCGAGGATACGAAAGGAGCCGCCCCCTCGTGGGGACGGCTCCTTCGATGAACCGAGGATGAATGCGGCGTGCCGCGACCGGTCAGCCGTTGGCGGCGCCACCCGCGCCGGCGCCCGCGCCGCCGCCGAAGCCGCGACCGCCGAAGCCGCCGCCGAAGCCGCCGCGGCCGCCGGTGAAGCACCCGGAGGGGCCGGCCGGGACGATCGAGAGGGCGGTCGCGGCGACCTTCCCGCTCGAGTCCTTCGGCCCGGTGGCCTGGATGCAGTCGCCGACCGCGAGGTCGCTGGCGGAGGCGACGTTCGACTCCGACACGGTCACCGTGGTGGGCAGGGTGATGGTCTGCGCCGCGCCGGTGGCCGGCTGCAGGGTGACGGAGGTGCCGTTCACGGCCGTCACCTTGCCCGCCGCGAAGGCGGGGAGGGGCTGGCCGGGGGCGGGGGTGCGCCGCGGGACCGCCTGCGGGGTCGCGTTCGGGTTCGGGGCGCCGCTGGCCCCCGGCGGCCGGTTGCCGAGGCCGGCGTTGCAGGCGCCGTTCACCGGCTGGCTGAGGCGGACGCTCGAGACGACCACGGTGCCGCTCGCATCCTTGGTGCCGGTCGCGATCACGCAGCTGCCGGGGACGACGTCGGCGAGGACGCCGGTCTTGGTCTGGGTGACGGTCGTGGTGTTGGTGTAGTCGACGGTGACGTCGGTGCCGTCGGTGGCGCTGAGGACCAGGCTGGTGCCGTTGATCTGGGCGAGCTCGCCCGCGGCGCCGCGCCGTGCGAAGCCACCGGCGCCGTTGTTGCCGCCGGAGCGGTTCGCGGTGGTGCTGGACGAGGAGTTGTTCGAGCTCGCCGAGGTGCTTCCACATGCGGCGAGGGCGAGCACCACCGCCGTACCGCCGGCGGTGATGACAAGGCGCTTCATTCGGAGATCTCCTGACACTGAGATTGCGGATGCACGGGGGAGGGAGGGTTCACTGGGAGCGCAGGGCGTCGATGGGAGCCATGCGCGCGGCACGGGCCGCGGGGTAGACACCGAACACCAGGCCGGTGGCGGCGGCGACGCCGACGGCGATCAGCACCGGGGTGGCGGTGATGGTGACGCCGATGGTGGTGAAGTGCGGCACCAGCCGGCCGGCGAGGAGCGCGGCGCCGACGCCGAGCAGACCGCCGATGACCGAGAGCGACGCGGCCTCGACGAGGAACT
>VBHE01000053.1:7272-7798 GCA_005889515.1 Chloroflexota bacterium
CAGGCCGATCTCGCCGGTGCGCTCGGTGACCGACACCAGCATGATGTTCATCACCCCGATGCCGCCGACGAGCAGCGAGATCGCGGCCACGCTGGCGAGCAGGATGGTGAGGGTGGTGGTCACCGATTGGGCGGTGCTGAGGAACGAGCTCTGCGCCTGGATGGTGAAGTCCGCGCCGGCCGCGCTGGTGATGCCGTGGGTGACCATCAGCAGCTGGTCCGCCTCCTGATAGGCGGAGCCGACCGTGCCCGAGCCCGTCGCGCTGAGCAGGATCCGCTGGACGCTGTTCGGGCTGCCGCCGGTGAGCACGTCCTGGGCGGCGGTGATCGGCACCACCGCGAGGTCGTCGCCGTTCTGGAAGCCCTGGCCGCCGACGGTGTTGAGGATGCCGACGACGGTGAACGGCACCTTGCCGACGGTCACGGAGTCGCCGACGGAGACCCCGAGGTCGGTGGCGGTGGTGCTGCCGAGGACCATCGTCTGCGCGTGGTCGGTGACGTCGGAGGCGCTGAAGAAGGCGCCGGCG
>VBHE01000054.1 GCA_005889515.1 Chloroflexota bacterium
GCCCTTCGCCATCGACGGCCGCGCCACCAACCTCGCCGGCAACCCGATGGCGGCGCTGCTCTACACCGCATCGTCGGTGGTGTGCACGCCGAACTCGCTCTCCCAGGAGGTCGGCCTCGGGCTCGGCGCCCAGGCCGGCGAGGCGCGCCTCGGCGAGGTCTTCCGCGAGGCCGGCTTCACCCGCTTCCGCCGGGCGGCCGAGACCCCGCTCAACCTCATCCTCGAGGCGCGCCCCTAGTCGAGGCGGCTACAGCACGAACGTCGAGTCGGGGTTCTGCAGCGGATCCTTGATCTCGTACTCGAGCGCCCGGATGTCGTCGATGGTCCACATCATCTTCGGGTCGTCGGAGCCGTGCGGCTGACCGATCAGGGTCTTCCCGTCGGCACGGAGCAGCCCCTGCTTGATGATGAACTCGTCCAGCCCGCACCCGTCCCAGATCTCCCAGAAGGTCTTGAATCCGAGGTAGCGCGCCGGGTCCTCGTCGAAGATGCGCTCACAGGGCGCCGAGCAGAAGGCCTGACGCCTGCCCGCGTGCTCCTTGATCCGGATGTCGTTGATGTCGAGCCGGGGGAGGACGCACGGCATCTGGCAGACGCGGCAGATCGGCGGCAGCTCGGTGAGGAGGTTGAACGGGTTGCCCGACCCGGGCTCCTGCATCTCGCGGAAGCCCTCCCAGAACCAGCCGTAGTGGTCGTACCACCCGGGGTACTTCTGCTCGAACCACTCCATGTCGGCGTCCGACAGCGAACTCTGCCGCCAGAACATCAAAGGCCAGGCGGCGACCGCGATCATGAAGACGCTGTGGCCCATCCAGGGCACCCGCTGCTCGGCGAGCGCGAGATCTCGCGGCGCGCTGAGCCCGAAGGGCTCGAGCTTGGCGACGAACGAGCCCACCCAGTCCTCGGCGACCCACTCCCTCCAGCGCTCCAGGTAGCTGGCCCCGCGGTTCACCTGGCCGTAGTCGCGGGCCGCACCGAGGAAGACGTCGAGGAAGTTGTGCTGCCGCCAGAAACCGCGGTCGAAGTCGGGCTGCAGGTACTGGTGGTTGTCGGGATCGGAGAGGACGGCGGCGAGGGTGCTGTACCCGTTCGCCATGTGCCGGGCCTCGTCCGACTGGATGCTCAGGAAGACGCCCGGGGTCACCATGTCGCCCTGAGCGGCGGCCATCTCCGTGGTCGAGACGAAGAGCGCATTGGTGTACGCGGTCTCGGTGACGACCTGGAGGTTCATGACCCCCTCGATGGGGTCGCCCATGAAGAAGGTCTCGAAGGCGGACCGCGAGGTGCGTCCGAAGATGTTGCCCCCCTTGGCCTTGAGGCCGAGGGTGAACCCCTCGGGGTCGGGGGCGTGCTTGGCGAAGTACCGGTTCAGGTACATCTGCTGGTGGGTGTGCCGCACCTCGTCGATCATCTGGGCCTGGTAGCCCTGGCGCAGCTCCTGGTTGTTGACGGTGTCGATGAGCTGGGCGCACGCCTTGCTCGCGCAGGTCCAGCCAGCGGCGCTCGGCCATCGCCGGGGCGTTGACCCGCGCGAGCACGTCCTCGAGCGCGCCGTACTGGCGGTCGTCCTTCTCCTCCTCCATGGAGACGTACTCGCGGATGAGGGTGCGGAATGGATCCTTCGTCCGCGGGGGGATCCTGTACTTCGTCGGGTAGCGGTCACGCCGCTCCTCGTAGGAGGGCGACCACTCCAGGTCCTTGACGCGCTCGTGGGCCTCGGCTGTGGTGGGCATCGTGGCGTTCTCAGGCGAAGGTGAGCATGCCGCGGATGTTCCTGCCCGCGTTCAGGTCGGCATACCCGTCGTTGATCTCGTCGAGCCGGTAGGTCTTGGTGACGAGGTCGTCGATGACGAGCTGGCCGCGGCGGTACATGTCGATGAGCATGGGGATGTCGGCCTGGGGGTTGCAGCCACCGAACATGTGGCCACTGAGCTGCTTCTGGTACAGCAGCATCTCCCAGAGCGGCATCTGGGTCGGCTCCGGCTCCGGCCGGGGGATGCCGGCCATCACCACGTGGCCGAGCTTGCCGACGAGCGACAGCGCCTGCTCGACGTACGTCGTCTCGCAGATGTTCGTGCAGATCAGCGCCTTGTCCGCGAGCTGGCCGCGGGTGAGCTCGCTCACCGTGTCCCAGGCCTCGTCGTAGTCGGCGCAGACGTGGGTGGCGCCGAGCCGCTCAGCGTTCTCACGCTTGAAGGGCACCGGGTCGATCGCCACGATGTGCTGCGCACCGGCGCAGCGGGCACCCTGGACCGCGTTCGACCCGACCCCGCCGACGCCCATGACCACCACGGTGTCGCCGGGCTCGACCCGTCCGGTGCGCACCGCCGACCCCCAGCCGCAGGTGACGCTGCAGCCGAAGAGCCCGGCGACTCCGAGGGGGATGTCCTCGTCGATCTTGCACACGGACATGGCCGGGGCCACGGTGTACGGCGCGAAGGCGCCGACCAGGAACTCCTGGTTGACGTCCTCACCGCGCGCGTGGACGCGGCAGGTCCCGTCGAGCTGCGGACCGATGACGATGTTGGCGCCGAGGTCGCAGAGGTTGGTGTGCCCGCGGATGCACCACTTGCACTTCCCGCAGGCCGGCTCCCAGAGCAGGACGACGTGGTCACCGGGCTCGAGGTCGCGGACCCCCTCGCCGACCTCCTCGATCACCCCCGCGCCCTCGTGGCCGCCGACAGCGGGGTACGGGAAGGGGACGATCCCGGTGGAGAGATGGTCGGAGGTGCGGCAGAGGCCGGTGCTGTGCACGCGCACGAGGACCTCGCCCTCCGCGGGACCGTCGAGCTCCACCTCCTCGACGCTCCAAGGCTCGTTCAGACCCCAGAGCAGGGCCGCCTCGATCTTCACCGCCATCCTCCGGCGCCGGACCACCCTGGTACATCCCGCGTTCTGGGCACCCGGTGAGGGTCCGCGGGAGCAAGGGCGCAGAGCGATGAGAGGAGGTTGACAGGGAGTTCTTCCACACTAGGCTATTCTGACTACGTACCCTGTCAGAGTTACGCCAGGGGAGGACGGCGCCATGCCCACGCGCAGCCGCGACGACGGCTACTTCCCACGCGACCGCTCGGTCCTGCGCCGCGTCCAGGAGGAGCGGGCGGTCGGGATGCTCTACGGCCAGCGGGCGCTGCTCATCGGCGCGCTCCAGCCGCTGAACTACCTCGGCACGGTGTCGCACGACCTCGGCAACCGCCTGCCGTACCAGCGCCTCGCCCACACCGGGAAGATCTTCGAGACCGTCTTCTTCGGCACCCGCGCCGAGGCCGACAGGGTGCTCCGCTACACCGCCGCGGTGCACACCGGGGTGCGCGGCTGGATCCCCGAGGCGGCGGGGCCCTGGCCGGCGGGTGCGGCGTACTCGGCGACCGACCCCGCGCTCATGCTCTGGACGATCGCCTGCATGGCGGACTCCGCGCTCGCCCTCCACGAGGCGCTGGTTCGCCGGCTCAGCGACGACGAGCGCGAGGGCCTGTGGAGCGACTACCTCCGCTTCGGCGAGCTCTTCGAGATGCCCCGCGCCGCCGCGCCCGCCACCTTCGCGGGCTTCCGCGAGTACTGGCGGGAACGCCTCGGCAGCGCGGAGCTGTTCCTCGTCGACCACGCGCGGCGGTTCGCGCCCAAGGTGTCCTTCGAGCTCCCGCTCCCGACGGCGCTGCAGCCCGGGTACGCGCTGCTCAACCTGCTCATGCTCGGAACCGTTCCCGCAGCGGTGCGGCGGCGCTACGGCCTCGGCTGGAGCCCGGCCCACGAGCTGGTCTTCCGCAGCCTGGCGGCGGCGCTGCGCAACGGCCGGATCGCCCTCCCCGGCGGTGTCCGCCGGGGCGGCAACACCGGTCTCTTCGACCTCATCATCCGCACCGAGCGCGAGCAGGTGCGCCAGGGCCGGGGGCCGCTTCCCATCATCGTGAGTTCGCCCGGGAACGCACCGGTGACGCCCGGCTAGACTGCGGGGCATGTCGCCTCGCGTCGGGCCCCGGCGGCGGCTTGCCGGAGCGGTCGCGGCCGTCCTCACTCTCGGCGCCGCCGCGCTCCCCGCGGCGGCCGCTCGCGACCAGGGCCCGCGCACCCCCTGGCAGCCGGGACCGCCGGTGTACGGCGTCGGTGAGACCGCCAACGTCCCGGTGACGATGGCGGACGGCACCGTGCTCCGCGCCGACGTCTACTTCCCCACCGACCGGGGCACGCCGGCGCCGGCCCCGGGCCCGTTCCCCGTTCTTCTCGTGCAGACGCCGTACGGCAAGTCGCTGAGCGGCGGCGCCCAGGCGGCGGAGCGCAGTGGGGGACTCTCCACCGGGCTCTCCTCGTACCTGGTGCAGCGCGGCTACATCGACGTCGTCGCCGACGTCCGCGGTACCGGGGCGTCGGGCGGCAGCTGGGGGCTCTTCGACCCCGTCCAGCAGCAGGACGGCGCCACCCTGGTGCGCTGGGCCGCGGCGCTCCCCCGCTCCGACGGCAGGGTCGGCACCTACGGGCCGTCGTACCTCGGCATCGACCAGCTGCTGACCGCCAACGCGCTCGGCCCGGGCTCGCCGCTCCGGGCGATGTTCCCCATCGTCGCCGGCAACGACCTCTACCGCGACACCGCCTTCATGGGCGGGATCCCGGGGGTCGAGTTCAACCTTCCCTACCTGCTCATGACCGGCGGGCTGCACAGCGTCGACGCGCCCCTCGAGAATCCGCAGGATCTGGCCGGATCTCTGCGTGCCGTCGCCGAGCACGAGCAGGGCCTGGTGTCGCTCCAGGCGCGGTTGATCCTCTCCATCCTCAGCAGCGGCGACGAGGCCTACGACGAGGCGTACTGGCGCACCCGCCGGCCCCAGGACTGGCTCGCCCACGTCGCCGCGCTCGGCATCCCCACCTTCCTCGTCGGTGGCTGGTTCGACCTCTTCCAGCGCGGCGAGCCGCTCAACTACTCGGGGCTGCAGAACGCCGCCGCGGGACGGCCGGTGGGCGCGCCGATGCTCCCCGGGCAGCCGGTCTCGGGCCGCTACCAGCTGCTGATGGGCCCCTGGTACCACCTCGACGCGGGCAGCGGCGCCGACCTGCAGCGGCTCGAGCTGCAGTGGTTCGACCGCTGGCTCAAGGGCGTCGACACCGGCATCGACGCCACCACCACGCCGCTCCACCTCTACCAGCTCGGCTCGCGGCGCTGGGTCGACACCGCGCGCTATCCGCTCGACGGTCTCGCCCCGACCACGCTCTTTCTCGGAGCCGGACCCGGCGGCGGCGGACTGGCCCCCACCGCTCCCGCCGCCCCGGGAGGCGCCGACACCGTCCTTTGGACGGGGCTGAGCAACCCCTGCGGACGCCAGACCGACCAGTGGGCGGCGGGCGGGCCGACGGTCGCGCTCGGCGCCCTCCACCAGTCGAACCCCTGCGCCGTGGATGACCGCGCCATCCAGAGCGGTCCCGGCGCGCTCACCTACACGACCGCGCCGCTCGCCGAGGACACGGTGATCGGCGGCCCCGCCGATGTCACCGTCTTCGCCACCTCGACCCGCCCGGAGGTCGAGCTCGAGGCGACCCTCGAGGACGTCGCCCCCTCCGGCGCCTCGACGCCGCTGACGAGCGGTGCGCTCCTCGGCTCCTTCCGTGCCCTCGACCGGTCGCGGAGCTGGTTCGCCCCCGACGGCCGGCCGCTGCTGCCGTACCACCCGTTCACCCGCGCGTCGGCGCGGCCGGTGCCCACCGGCGCCGTCACCCGCTTCGACATCGAGGTGTTCCCCACCTTCGCGCGGCTCGCCGCCGGCCACCGCCTGCGGCTCACCCTGACCACCTCGGACACGCCCCACCTGGGGCCGACCCCGGCACAGCTCGCCGGTCTCGCCGGCGGCGTCTACGCGGTGCAGCGCACCGGGGTGTACGCGTCCTTCCTCGAGGTGCCGATGGCCCCGGCGAGCCGGGTGGGAGGCTGAGCATGGGTGAGCGCGCGCTGGCGACGCTGGTGCAGGGGGGAAGCTTCTTCGAGGGTCCGCGCTGGCGCGACGGCCGCTGGTTCGTCTCCGACTTCTACCGCCACGCGGTGCTCGCGGTGACCCCGGGCGGCTACGAGGAGACGGTGATGGAGGTGCCCGGCCAGCCCTCCGGCCTCGGCTGGATGCCGGACGGCTCGCTGCTCGTGGTCTCGATGCGCGACCACCGGCTGCTGCGGCGCAGCCCGTCGGGCGAGGTCGCCGAGCACGCCGACCTCACCCCGTACTGCGGCGGCCACCTCAACGACATGGTCGTCGACCGCCATGGTCGCGCCTACGTCGGGAACTTCGGGTTCGACCTCATGGCGGGGGAGGACCCGCGCACCGCCGCGCTGGTGCGCGTCGACCCCGGAGGCGGCGCCGCCGTCGTCGCCGAGGACATCGTCTTCCCCAACGGCTCGGTGATCACCCCGGACGGCTCGACCCTGATCGTCGGCGAGACCCTCGCCTGCCGCTACACCGCCTTCTCGATCGCCGCGGACGGCAGCCTCGGCGATCGCCGGGTGTGGGCGCAGATGGCCCCGTCCCCCGACGTCGGCCCCTTCGGCGACATGCTCCCCCACATCACCGTCGCCCCCGACGGCTGCTGCCTCGACGCCGAGGGCCACATCTGGGCCGCGGACGCGGTCGGCGCGCGCTGCATCCGGGTCGCCCCGGGCGGAGCCATCGTCGACGAGGTGCGCGCCCCCGACGGGCTGGGCGCCTTCGCCTGCATGCTCGGTGGCGAGGACGGCCGCACCCTGCTGCTCTGCTGCGCCCCCGACTACCTCGAGCACCTGCGCAGCCAGACGCGCGAGGCGGTGCTCCTCACCACCACCGTCGACGTCCCCCGCGCGGGGCTGCCGTAGCGGCTACGCACCACCCCAGGCGGCGAGCAGGGCGCGGGTGCGCTCCCGCTCCTCGTCGCTCCCGCCGAACTCGGAGGCGAGGAAGTCGGTGGTCCCGGCGTCCTCGAAGGCGTCGAGCTGCTCCCGCACCGAGGCCTCGTCGCCGCAGACGACGACGTCTGCCGGACCCTCCGCGCCCTCGCGGTCGAGCATCGCCCGGTACGCCGGCAGCGGGCCGTAGAGGGCGAAGCCGCGCGCCGCCCGCTTGCGCACCGCCTCGACGTCGTCGGTGACGCAGATCGGCAGGCCGACGACCACCCGCGGCGACGGCCGTCCCGCGTCCGCGGCGGCGGCGGCGAGCGCGGGCACGACGTGGTCGGCGACGGTGCGCACCCCGGTCATCCAGGTGACGGTGCCGTCCGCGGTGCCGCCGGCGAGGCGGAGCATCCGCGGGGCGAGGGCGGCGAGCAGCACCGGGCAGGACGCGGCGCCGGGGATGGTGATCCCGCCGTGCGCTCGCAGGGTGTCGCCGTCGACGTTGACGGTCTCCTGGCGCAGCGCCGGCAGGAGCACCTCGAGGTACTCGCGCATGTGCCGGGCGGGCCGCTCGTACGAGTAGCCGAGCATCGTCTCGATGACCACCCGGTGGGAGAGGCCGATGCCGAGCAGCAGCCGCCCGCCGGTCGCCGCCTGGGTGGTGAGCGCCTGCTGGGCCATGAGCAGCGGATGGCGCGGATAGGTGGGGATGACCGCGGTGCCGAGCTCGATGCCCGGGATCTCGCGCCCCATGACCGCCAGGGTGATGAGCGCGTCGAGCAGACCGAGGGGAAGCCGTCCGCCGCCGCCTGGCGGGCGCGGGCGACCAGGCCGCCGAGCGGATCGGGTCCGCCGCCGTCGCCGAGAAAGATGCCGATGCGCATGGCGGGGAAGCTTATCGCCCGGCGCCGTCGAGCACCTCGAGGGCGCGCTCGAGCAGCCGCGGGATGGACGGCGCGAGCAGCTCGTAGTGCGGGTCGATCCGCTTGCCCCGGCGGTGGAGCATGAGGTTGAAGGCGGCGATCACCGCGAAGCAGTAGCCGGCGAGGGCGCGGTGCCAGGCGAGGCCGTCGACGTGGCCGCCCGCGGCGGAATAGAGCTCGGCGAGCCGCTCGGGGGCGACGGTGAGCGACCACATCCCCTCGCCGTCCCAGGAGCCCGGGTCGCTGAAGACACAGAGCCAGCCGAGGTCGTGGAGGACGGGGCCGACCGAGGCCAGCTCCCAGTCGAGGACGGCGCGCAGCCGTCCCTCGTGGTAGAGGAGGTTCGACCACTGGAAGTCGCCGTGGCGGAGACCCACCCTCCCTCCCGCGGGCGGCGGGGCGGTGA
>VBHE01000055.1:0-5229 GCA_005889515.1 Chloroflexota bacterium
TCGATGCCTGCCTCGAGCGGCTGGAGGGAGCCCACGAGCGCGGTGCGGTGACCCTGTCGGGCGCTCTCGCACTCACGATCGGCAGGTACGTGCCCGGACTGGTGCCGGGGATGACCATCACCCACGCGATCGATCTGGTGATGCGCGAGCAGGAGCCGCATCTCGCGTGCAGCGGAGCAGTGAGACCGGGCGATCGCCGCGAGCCGGCACGCCCGACGCCCCCGGACCCTCCAGCGGTCAACGGTGGGCGTGTCACGGCGATCGACGAGAACGCCGCCCGGCAGCTGACCGAGCGCATCCGGGCGGCGGCCCACACCGCGCACCGCCTCTGCTCGCTGCTTGTCGAGGCGCACGAGCGGCGCGCATGGGTCGCGCTCGGATATCCCACCTGGGCCGAGTACATCCTCAGTGAGTTCCGACTCAGCCGCAGCCGCTCGTACGAGCTCCTCGAGCATGGTCGGATCGTCCTCGACCTGGAGTCCGAGACCGGTCTGTCCGGAATTCTGGACATCTCCCCCCACGCGGCGGCGCAGATCTCGACGAGGTCGTCCAGGCGATCCGCGCGCGGTGCAGGGGGCTGCCGCCGGAGGGGATCGCACGGGTCGCGGATCAGGTGGTGCGCGAGGTGCGCGCTCGCCACAGCATCGATCGTACCGACCGCAGAGCGCTCGAGGCGTGCGGCATCGACCTGTCACGGCTCTACCACGCCGTCCACACGCTCGCCCTGATGCCGGAGGTAGGCACGCTGCTCCCGGTCATTCCGCCGGGTGACGCCCATCGTCTCGACGGCCTCGACCGGGCATGCTCCTGGCTCACCGAGCTCGCTCGAGCATGGTCGCGCAGTCAGGAGACGACAGGGACCCTCGGCGTCGCCTCCTAGCGGCGGCCCGCCAGCTCCGGTGGCGCCGGCGCCGGGTGAGCTTCGCCGCGCTCGGTGAGCATGCGCTCGAGATAGGACCGCACCTCGGCGCAATCCTTGGTGGCGTAGTACCAGTCGATGGTGCGGTGCAGGCCGTCGACGAACCTGACCCTGGGCTCCCAGCCGAGCAGGCGCTTGGCCAGCCCGTTGCTCGCAACCCGGTTGAGCGGGCCGGTGGGCATGTCGGGGCGGAAGCGGATGGTCGCCCGGTGGCCGGTGTAGCGCAGCACCTCCTGGACCGCCTCGAGGACGGTCACGCGTTCACTGGTCCCGAGATTGACGGCGGTTCCGTCGTCGATCCTCTCGGCGGCGAGCACGATGCCCTCGACGATGTCCCCGACATACGTCCAGTTCCGAACCTGGCTGCCGTCGCCCCACACCTCGAAGGGGTCCTCGCCGACGAAGCTCCTCGCGATCATGGCCATGACCGCGTGGTTCTCGACCCCCCGCTCACCGTACACGGTGAAGAACCTGCACGACGCCGATCGCATGCCGTAGGTCTCGGAGAAGGCCCTGAGCGTCTTCTCCGCCATCAGCTTGGCCCAGCCGTACATGCCGTCCGCGTCGTACGGCGGGCCGACCATGTCCTCGCTGAGGTACAGCCTACGGCGGACATCCTGCTGAACGTAGCTGGGGTAGACGCAGCCGGACGACGCGAAGACGAACTTCTCCACCCCGGTACGCTGGGCGGCGTTGATCAGCATCCCGTCGATGGTCAGATTCTTCGCACACTCCGCCTGGTGCAGGTCGACGTAGCCGCGGCCACCGTGGATCGCCGCCAGGTGGAAGACCACGTCGATCCCGTCCACCACCTCCTCGGCCCCACCCGGCACCAGTAGGTCGCGTGACACCAGACGGGCCGTTCCCGCTGCCAGGTGGCCCTCGATGGTCGCCGCCCGGCCACTGCTGAGGTCGTCGACCACGCGGATTCTGCTCGCCCCTCTCTCGACGAGGCGATCGAGGAGGTGGGAGCCGATGAAGGACGCGCCTCCCGTCACCAGGATGCGCTTGGTCGACCAGTTCATGATCGCGTCATCCCCCCTCACGTCTCATCGCCGCGTGACTCCGGTCCGCCTTGACGCCCCGACTCGCGGCGGCCATGATATCGCCGCGCGGCGCAAGAACAAAGAGGGCCGCCGACGGTCGGGCATATTGGGCCGCGCGCCGGGCACAACGGTGTCGCGTGGCGAGCACACGCGACACTGTCTCGTGCTGGTGGTCGGACAGAGAGGTGTCCGACACGGCGGAGCCTGCCCTTGGCAGAGCGACGGGACGGACATCGGAGGGGGATTCCTTGCAGCAGGACATGGACTGCGGCGCTATCTGGTCGACGCTCCAGACGTCGCCGCACAACGAGCTGCTCGTGAGCAGGCACCTGTCCGCACTCGGCCACGAGTGCTACGTGCCCGAGTTCATCCACGGCCGCCACACACGCCCGGGGAGCGTCCGCGACCGGCGTCACCAGTGGGTCTTTCCCGGGTACGTGTTCTTCCGCTCGCCCTCGGATCCGGGCGCCTGGGCCGCGCTCCGCTGGGTGCCGGGCGTGGTGCGGGTTCTCGAGCAGGATGGCGCGCCTGCGCTCCTGGCGGACAGCGTCATCCGGGAGCTGCGAACACGGATCGCTGAGCGTGCACTCCGCGCGCCGGGACCCCGCTGGTGTCCGGGAGAGCGCCTCCGGATCGTGCGGGGCCCGCTCGCGCCACTGGACGCCATCTTCGAGGGGGAGCTCGACGCGTCCGAGAGGGTCCAGGTGCTCGTCCGTCTCCTCGGGCGGGACCTGCCGGTCAGCATCGATCCGATGCACCTGAGAGCGAGGGTGAGTTGACGTGTACGTCGAGACGACCGAGTACTCGGTGACGGCCGGCGTCCTGGCCAGGCACATCGACGAGCTGCACAGGCTGATCGACGAGCTGCCGGTCGCGGCGGTCGAGCGCATTGTCGAGCTGATCGTGACCGCGCACCGTGCCGGGCGGCACGTCTTCATCCTCGGCAACGGTGGCAGTGCATCGACGGCGTCGCACTTCGCATGTGACCTCTCCAAGGCGACCATCAGCGGGGATGGGCCACGGTTGCGCGTCACCTCACTGACCGACAACATCGCCCTGCTCACCGCCTGGGCGAACGACACCTCGTACGAGCGGGTCTTCGCCGAGCAGCTCCTCAGCCTCGCCGCCGCGGGCGACGTGGTGGTGATCATCAGCGCGAGCGGCGACTCCCCGAACGTGCTCGCCGCCGCGCGCGCCGCGCGCGCGCTGGGCTCCACGACCGTCGCGCTGGTCGGCTTCGCCGGCGGCGGCCTGCGCCACCTGGCCGACGTGGTCGTTCACGTCGGCAGCTACGACTATGGGATCGTCGAGGACTGCCAACTGGTGCTGGAGCACGCGATCACGGCATCGGTGCGTGATGCCCTGTCCGCCTGAGCGGGTCATCTTCCTCGACCGCGACGGGGTGATCAACCGAAAGCGGAAGGACCACGTGCGATCGTGGGGCCAGCTGGAGTTCCTCCCCCGCTCGCTCGACGCGCTGCGTGCGCTGCGTGACCTGGACGAGTGCGTGGTGGTGGTGACCAACCAGTCCGTGGTCGGCCGTGGGCTGATCACCGCCGCGGAGCTCGTCGCGATCCACGAGCGGATGCTCGAGGTCGTGACCCGTCACGGTGGCCATATCGAGCGCATCTATGTGTGCCCCCACGCTCGGGGACACGGCTGCGTCTGCCGGAAGCCGGCGGCCGGCCTGCTGCTGCGCGCGGCACGCGAGCTCTGCGTCGATCTCGAGCAGTCGGTTCTCGTGGGCGACTCGCTCACCGACGTCCAGGCGGCGCAGGCGGCGGGATGCCGGCCGATCGTCGTCGGCGAGCGGCCCGTGGTGGGAGTCGACCTCCACGTCGCCTCCGTCGCCGACCTGCGCGAGGCGGTGGCGCTGATCGCGTCGGACCGGCGACGTGTGCCGGCGGGATGCTGATCGCCCGCGCTCCGGTGCGGATCAGCCTGGCGGGTGGAGGGACCGACCTGGAGGCGTACTACTCGAGGTTCGGCGGCGCCGTGGTCAGCGCGACCATCGACAAGTACTTCTACGTCCTCGTGTCCCATTCCCGGGGCGACGACATCCAGGTGTCGTCGTCGGACTACCGGACCTTCTTCCGCCACCGGGTCGAGGCGCCGCCGCCCTGGGACGGCGACCTGGGACTGCCGAGGGCGATCCTCCAGCACTTCGGGATGCGAACTGGACTCTCCGTCTTCCTCGCGTCGCAGGTTCCTCCGGGCACCGGGCTGGGCTCGTCGAGCACGGTGGCGGTCGCGCTGATCAAGGCGATGTCCGTGCTCTCCGGGCGCAACCTGAGCCGCCACGAGATCGCCGCGCTCGCGTGTGAGATCGAGATCGACCGGCTCGGCATGCCGATCGGGAAGCAGGACCAGTACGCTGCGGCATTCGGCGGCCTCAACTACATCGAATTCCGGCCGGACCACGTGTCGGTGGAGCGGCTCAGCGTGTCGGAGGAGGTCGAGTTCCAGCTGCAGCGCAGGCTGCTGCTGTTCTTCACGGGGCTCGCGCACAACTCTGCGTCCATCCTGCGAGAGCAGCGGCAGAACAGCTGCGACGAGAGGCATCCGACCGTCGATGCTCTCCACCAGATCAAGGAGATCGCGATCGAGACCCGCGAGCGGCTGCTCGGTGGCGAGATCGCCGCGGTCGGCGACCTGCTCCACCGGTCATGGGTCGCGAAGCGGACCCTCGCGCGAGGCATCAGTGATCCGACCATCGACCGTTGGTACGAGGTGGCGCTCGACGGCGGCGCCGAGGGTGGAAAGCTCGTGGGCGCCGGCGGCGGGGGCTTCCTGCTTCTCTACTGTGAACCGGAACGGCAGGACGCCCTCTGCGGGCGCCTCGACGACGAGGGGCTGATCCGCATGGACTTCGACTTCGAGTCGAACGGCGGAACAGTGATCATGAACAACCTGGTCGGCTGGCAGCCGATGGCGACCCGTGCCTGAGCGTCGCGAGTGGCGCATCCTGTGCCGTGGTCTGATCGTCGTCGACCTCGGCCTCTACGGCGCCGCGCTGCTGCTGGCCGCACGCCTGAGCGAGCATCTCTGGTCGGCCGACCACAGGAGCTCGGAGGACGTCCGCTTCGCACTGCTGCTCCTGCCGGCGGTGCCGCTCATCTTCGGCGGCCAGGGGCTCTACCGTCCGGAGAACCTTCTCGCCGGGACTCGCGAGTACGCGGCGGTGCTCCGCGCCTGCACGTACACGCTGGTCGCGGCGATCATCGGCGGTTTCGCGCTTCGAACACCGGTGTCCCGCGAGTGGCT
>VBHE01000055.1:5328-13535 GCA_005889515.1 Chloroflexota bacterium
ATGGCGGCGAGGCTGATGCGGGCGGCCACCGGCGTCCAGGTGGTCGGCGTCCTCGACGACTACCTTCCGGTGGGGGCGGAGCTCGCAGGCGGCTTTCGGGTTCTCGGCACCTCGGCGAGGCTCGAGCAGATCGCGGAACGCACCGGCGCCGACGAGGTTGTCGTCGTCCCCCAGGCGCTGCCCTGGGAGAGCCTGCAGTGCCTGATGGCCGCCGGCGCGGCGCCCGGCGGGCTGCGGATGCACCTGCTGGCCGGGTTCTACGACCTGCTGGCGACCGGTGTGCAGCTCTCGCAGGCGAACGGCGTGCCGATGCTGACGATCCGGAAGGTGGTGCTGACACCGGGCGAGGCGGCGGTGAAGCGAGCCGTCGACCTCCTCGTCGCCAGCGGTCTGCTCGTCCTCCTGTCCCCTGCCGTTACCCTCGCGGTCGCCTCCCTCGCGATCCGGGGTGGCGCGATCATCGAGCGCTCCCGTGTGTGCGGCCGCGACGGGCGGGACTTCGACCTCCTCACACTCGCCTCCGGGGTGATGACGAGATCGACGCTGGTGCGCAAGCTGCCCAGCCTGGTCAACGTCCTGCGCGGGCAGCTCAGCATCGTCGGGCCGCACCCGACCCCCGCGGGAGCGGCGGTGCGCAGCTCGACAGGCCAGCTGACGACGCTCCGCCCTGGCCTCACCGGTCTGTGGAGGAGGAGCGAGGATCCCGCCGAGCAGCTGCTCCTCGACCTGTACTACGTGAGGGGCTATTCGCTGTGGTTCGACCTGCAGATCCTCTTCGATCGTGTGCGGGTGCGCTTCAGGCCGGTCGACGGCCCGGAGCGCTCCCGCACCCTGTCGGGCGAGCCGGTGCGGCTGGTGCCGGCCCGCACACGGGTCGAACCTGTCGAGCAGCCGGCGACGGTGTCGGTTTCGGGTGATCAGGGGGTGATGTAGTGGACAGCGCCGAGTTCTGGCGGGTCGTGCGCCGCCGGGCACGGATCCCGATCGTGCTGATGATCGCGGCCGTCTGCGCGGCCTTCGTGTTCAACACGATGTCCAAGCCGAAGTACACCGCCACGGCCACGGTGGTCGCGAGGAACCTCCTGACCATCCTGAAGCCGCTCAAGTTCGAGGAGCTGGCGACGTCGACGTCGGTCGCCGCCCACGTCCGTGACCAGCTGAGGCTGAGCGACAGCCCAGAGGACCTCGCCCGACGCGTCAGGGCCGCCGCGAGCCAGAGCGCGCTCTACCGAGTCTCGGTGACCGACACGGTGCCGGACCGCGCGATCAGCATCACCAATGCGATCAGCCTGGAGGCGGCGAGGGTCTACACCGACCTCGCCGTGGGCACGCTGTCGACGACGGCCGGCCAGGTGGATGGGGAGAGGTCGTCGTACAGGGAGCGCTATCTCACCGCGGCCCAGCGGCTGCTGGACTACGAGGCGCTCCACCCCGATGTCCTGATCGGGTCGTCGGGGTCCGAGACGCTCCCTCCGGACCTGCAGGGGCAGCTCCTGGAGCAGGGGGCCACGCCCTCGCTGCAACCGCTGGCGCCGGCGCTCGCCACCACCGACGTCCGCGTGGAATCGCAGTTCCTCGCCCTCCAGCTGGCCTCGCGGCTGGCCGCCGACGCGTATCACAACTTCGAGGCGGAGACCGCGAAGAACGGGGTGGCCGCGGTCGCAAACGCGCACGACTACGGCGCCCAGGTCGTGGACCCGGCGGTGGTCGCCGAGCCCGATACCTCGGCGCGGCGGTGGCGGCTCGTGTACGCGGCCGTTCTCGCCGGGCTGCTCGGTGCCGGCATCACCTTCGGCCGCGAGCACATCGAGCGGAGGATGCGGCTGGCCGCGATGCAGCGGACGCTGATCGGCGAGGCCGCACCGCACGAGGTCTCGGTCGCGCGTCAATGACCGTCGCAGTCGCGCGGCCACCCGAACCGCAGCCGCTGCACCGGCTGGCGCGGGCCGGGTTCCTCTCTCTCGGAGGCTCGGTCGCCATCCAGGGGCTCAACGTGGTCTCCGGCGTCATCCTGGCGAGGGCGTTGGGGCCGGCGGCCCGCGGGGAGCTCGCCGCCGTCCTCCTCTGGCCGGGGATCCTCGCCGCGGTGGGCGGCCTCTCCACGGCGGAGGGAGTGGCGTACTTCACGGCGCGCGCGAGCAGTCCGATGCAGGCGACGGTGGCGACCGCGCTCGCCATCAGCCTGGCCCAGGCGATGGTGCTGATGGCGGCCGGATACCTGCTCATGCCCCTCGTCCTCGGGCACTACGGTGGCGGCACGGTGCGGGCGGGTCGCCTGTACCTGCTCTCCCTGCCCCCGTACCTGCTCGGCCAGGCGGCGATGGCGCTCCTCCAGGGGAGGCAGCGATGGGTCACGCTGAACCTCATCCGGGTCGTCATCACCGCCACGACCGTCGCGGGGCTCGTCCTCCTGCTGTCGGCTGGCCGGGTGACGGTGCTGAACGCCACCACGCTCTACATCGCGGTCAGTGCGGTGGGCCTCGCCGCGACCGTCGCCGCGCTGGCCGCATCCGGCTGGTTCGGGCTCCATCCCGATGCGCGGCTGGCCCGGTCGATCACGGTGTTCGGGCTCAAGGCCCACGTCGGCAGCCTCGCGGGCCAGGCCAACCTCAACCTCGACAAGGCCGCGATCGCGGTGTTCCTCAGCTCCCGTGACCTCGGGGTCTACTCCGTCGCGGTCACGCTGTCGGCGCCCCTGACGATGATCGGGACCGCGATCGGGACGGTGGCGCTCCCGGCGGTCGCCGCGTCCGGGTCGGCGCCGGAGCGGCGGCACGCCTTCGCCTGGTTGGTCCGCTCGACCCTCGTGCTCTCGGCAGCGACCACCGTCACCCTCGTCGTCCTGACGCCGCTGCTCATGCGGACGTTCTTCGGAGTCGGTTTTCTCAGCGGTGTGCTCATCGCCCAGGTCGCGATCACCGCGGCTCTGGCGAGGGGTGTCGGCTACGTCCTCGCATACGGCCTCTGTGCCTTCAACAGGCCGCTCGCCCCGAGCATCGCGGAGGCGCTCGCGGTCCTGGCGACCGTGGTCGGACTGGCGGTGCTGCTGCCCTCCCTCGGCCTGGTGGGGGCGGCGATCACGTCGCTGGTCGCCTACAGCGTCAGCGCGGCCTACATGCTGTGGTTCGCGCAGCGGCGGCTGGAGATGCCGCTCACCGACCTGCTCCTCCCCCGGCAGGGCGACATCGGCCAGTGGATCCGGTGCGTGCGGCGTGATCGGCCGTGAACGCCTTGCGTAGCCTCTCGCCGGGCTGGTCGACGCTGCTGCGACCGGCCCGTCCCGCTCCATGGGCGCTGGCCGCCTGCGCTGCGGTTCTCCTCACCGCCTCGCTGACCGCGCTCGTCGGCCTCGGGGACCTGGTGTTCTGGAGCTTCCTGCTCGTGATGGCGGGTCTCTGCGTCTACAACGTGGCGACCGGCGGGCGCCGCCCGGATGGCACCCTCGACGTCCTCGCCCCCGCGGGACCGTTCAGCCTCGTCCTCTTCGTGATGTTCGGGCTCGGCTCCATCTACGGATGGACGGGTCTCGACCCGAAGCAGGAGCATCCCAACCCGCTGCCCGCCCTGATCCTTGCCACCATCGGCCTCGCCGCGTTCACCGTCGGATATCGCGTCCCGAGGGTGCGCAGGGCGAGGAGCGTCACCCACCGGCTGAGCCGGTGGCGGGTCCGGCGACTGGTTCCGGCGGCGCTGCTGTGCATCGCGCTCGGCCTCGTCGGCACGGTCGCCGCCTTCTCGAGCATCGAGTACTTCGCCTGGAGCCAGAAGACCGACACCGCGCTCGACGCCGAGTCGCAGCTGGGCTTCCTGGCCGACCTGCTCTTCGTCGGGCTCACCATGCTGAGCATCGTCATCGCCTCCTCGATGAGTCGGCGGCGCGCGCGTGTCACCCTCGTGCTCCTGGCCCTGGTGGAGGCCGCGTTCTTCCTTCCGACCGGACGGCGCTTCTACCTGTTCACCATCCTCGCGAGCGTCGGCTTCGCCTGGCACTACTACATCGGCAGGATCCGGCCGGTGCACCTGGTCACCCTCGCGGTGTTCACGATCATGATCCTGAACCCGGTCGGCCAGCTGTGGAGGACGGCGTACAAGACGATCGGCGCCAGCGGCCCAGGCGACCTCCCCGCCGTCGCCGCGGAGGTCGGCGACGAGATCGCAACCATGGGCCCCGGTGACTATCTCGGGTACGCGATCGGCGACCGTTTCGAGCGTCTGAACGAGGCGGCGACGGTGGCCGCGATCCGGGAGACCGTCCCCTCCACCGACGACTTCAAATACGGGGCGACCTTCCTGCCGATGGTGACCTGGGCGGTGCCGCGCTTCCTCTGGCCCGAAAAGCCGACCTTCCAGTACTTCAACGAGATCGGCCACACCACCGGGCTGATCGGACCCTTCGACACGGTGACGACGATCGTCTACACGTCGATCGGCGAGCTGTACCTGAACTTTGGGGACATCGGGGTCCCGCTCGGGATGTTCGTGTTCGGCATGCTCGCACGCTGGCTCTACCAGGCACTGATCGCGGGCGCACCGAACCAGACCGGGATGCTGATCTACGGTCTCCTCGTCCTACCTCTGTGGACAGTCGAGGAGGCGCTCGGACCCGCTTCGTCTGCCTGGTCGTGCTCCGAGTGTCCGGGGCGATGGGACAGATCACCAGGGGATCGGTGCGCTTCATCGGTTCGCATGTGGGGGGGGCAGCCTAGTGGCCGCGGAGATCAGCGCGAGGGAGACGACGGCGAGGCGGATCCCCGCGCAGAGATACGACGTCCCCGAGGAGGACATCGACCAAATCCTGGGAGAACTCGGCGCCCTGCTGCGGACCCGCTCCTTCCTCAGCATGGGGGCGCACTGCGAGATCTTCGAGCGGCGGTTCGCGGACTACGTCGGGTGCGCGCACGCGGTGAGCGTCAACACTGGGACCGGAGCCCTGGAGATCATCCTCCGCTCGCTCGACGTCGCCGGCTCGGAGGTCATCGTCCCGACCAATACCTTCGCCGCCACGGCGTTCGCGGTCCTCCACGCCGGTGCGACCCCGGTCTTCGCCGACTGCGCAGACGACCTCGTGCTCGATCCCTCCGACGTCGAGCGGCGCCTGTCAGCGACCACGAGCGCGGTCATCGTCGTCCACATCGGAGGGCTCGTCTCGCCGAGCACGCACCGACTGGACGAGCTCTGTCGACGCCGCGGCCTCGTGCTCGTCGAGGATGCGGCACACGCTCACGGAAGCGCTCTCGACGGCCGCAGGGCGGGGACGCTCGGCGAGGCCGCCGCCTTCTCGTTCTTCTCGACCAAGGTGATGACGACCGGTGAGGGAGGCATGGTCACGACGGACAGCGACGAGATCGCCCAGCGGGCACGGCTGTTGCGCGACCAGGCGAAGGTCGAGGGCCTGAATCGTCACGACCTCGTCGGATACAACTGGAGGCTGTCGGAACTCCAGGCGATCCTGGGGGTGACCCAGCTCGCCCGGCTCGACACATTCATCGAGGAGCGCCGGAGGGTCGCCCGCATCTACGACCGGGCGTTCCGCGACGGCCCCGCCTGCCTCCGTCCCCTGCGCATCCCGTCGGGCGCCGAATCGAACTACTACAAGTACGTCATTCACTGCGATGCGGACGTGGAGAGCGTGGGGCGGAGGCTGTTCACCGAGCATAGGGTGCGGCTGGGAGGGGCGGTCTACGACGTCCCGTGTCACCAGCAGCCGGTCTTCGCCGGGCTGTCCCGTGATCCGCTCCCGCGGTCCGAGAGCCTGTGCCGCCATCACATCTGTCCGCCGATCTATCCGTCGTTGACCGACGACGAGGCGCAATACGTCGCCGACTCGCTGATCGAGGTGGTGTCATGAGGATCGTGGTCACCGGAGGCTCCGGCTTCATCGGGCGGGCGCTCATGCGCGAGCTCCAACGAGGTGGGCACGACGCGGTCGCCGCGGACGTGCGCACCTCCGACGGCCTCGCCGGCCTGTCCCGGTGCGTGGACGTTCTCGACGTCGAACAGCTGAAGCCGGCCGTCGCTGGGGCGGACATCGTCTGCCACCTCGCCGGTCCGGTGCTGGACACCGCCCGGAGCGACCCCTTCTGGTCGTCCCGGCTCCAGCTGTCGGGAACCCTGAACGTCCTCGACGCCTGCCGTACGGCGGGGGTGACGAAGCTGGTCCTCGCCAGCTCGTTCTACGTCTACGACGGCCTGCCGGCGGAGGGCATCGTCAACGAGAGCTCGCGCCTGGACCCGTCGCGCATGGAGCTCTTCGGGTCTCTCAAGGTCGCCGCGGAGCAGCTGGTCCTGGGATACGCTCGCAAGTTCGGACTGACGTATGTGATCCTGCGCTTCGGGTCGGCGTACGGATGGGGCGAGGGATCGAACCTGGTGCAGGCGTTTCTCGCGGCAGGGCTCGAGGGCCGCGTCCTCGAGGTCTGGGGGCGGGGACTCCGATCCAACCAGTACACGTACGTGGACGACATCGCCCGGGGCTGCGTCGCGGCGCTGGAGGCGGACAACGATATCTTCAACCTCGTCGCCTCCGATGAGACGGCGACCGGGGAGCTCGCGTCCCTGATGTGCCGGCGCTACGGGTTCGAGATGCGGCTCCTCGTCGACAAGACCGAGGGCGCCGACTTCCCCTACATGTCCTCTCGCAAGGCCCTGCGCCGCCTCGGCTGGGTCACGACGCCCCTCGAGGAGGCGCTCGACCGGCTGGTCGAGCAGCAGCGGTCGCGCTCGAGCGTCCCCGTCGCGGGGACGGCGGACGGCGACCGCGTGTCGCATGGGCGTCCGGCGGAGGCGCCACCAGCGGCGGCGCAGCGGTGAGGCCGGTCGAGAGGGTGGGGGACACCGGCGCCGGTCGATGAGAATCCTCATCCTCACGCCCGAGTTCCCCCCTCAGTTCGGGGGCATCGGCACCCACTGCTTCGAGATGGCGAAGCACTGGAGCCGCGGGGCCAACGTCACCGTGCTGGCGCCCGCGGCTCCGCCGGGGCAGACCCGCGCGGAGTCGCGCTTCGAGGTCGTGGACCTGCGCCCGACGCGCAGCCGGCTGGTGCGGCTGGTGCGCACCGAGCGTGCGGCGAGGCGCCTGATGAGCGGAGACGGGTTCGACGTCGTGTATGTGGGACACTGGCGGACGTGCGGCGTCGCCTTCCGGTTCGCCGCCGCCCGCTCCCGGAGCTCCGCGCGGTACGTCCAGGCGATCCACGGTGGGGAGGTGCTGTACCTCCTGCGCAGCCGGGCGCGGGTGATGCTCCGCCAGCTGTTCCGCTGGACGGTCGGCCCGGCGGACCGGCTGATCGCCCTCGGCGAGTACCAGGCGGAGCTGCTCGAGCAGCTCGGCATCAGACGTGATCGTGTCTTCGTCAGCCCCGAGGGCGTCGACATGTCGGGCTTCCAGCGTCCCGCGACCGAGGAGGTGGTGAGCGGGCTGCGGCGGCGGCACCGCCTGGAGGGCAAGCGGATCCTGCTCACCGTCGCCCGGCTCGCTCCCCACAAGGGGCACGACACGGTGATCCGGGCGCTTCCCGAGATCCTCGTCCGCGTGCCCGACGCGGCGTACCTGATCGTCGGCGACGGGAGCGCCGCGGAGCAACTGCGACGGCTGGCCGACCAGGTGGGGGTGGCCGAGCACGTCCACTTCGCCGGCTTCGTCCCCGACCACGAGCTCGCCGGCTACTACCACCTCTGCGACCTCTTCGTGATGCCGTCGAAGGAGCTGAACGGTGACACCGAGGGGTTCGGGATCGTCTTCCTGGAGGCCGCGGCGTGCGGCAAGGCGGCGATCGGGGGACGGACCGGGGGCGTCGTCGAGGCCGTCCAGGACGGCAGGACCGGGCTTCTGGTCGAACCCGAGTCGACGGCCGAGATCGCCGATGCCGCGGTGCGGCTGCTGACCGACATCGAGCTGGCCCAGCGCATGGGCGAGGCCGGCAGGAGGCGCGTCGCGGAATCCATGCAGTACCAGGACATCGCCGCGAACATCCTCGGCGCCTGCTGTGCGGGGGCGGCCACGCCGCGGAGCGTCGCCTGAGGTGGTCGGGTCATGTGCGGGATCGCAGGGTTCTCGGCGGGCATCGCGCCGGAGGCGGTCGAGGCCACCACCGCGCGGATGACGGCGGCGATGGTGCATCGGGGGCCCGACGACGGTGGCGTGGAGCTCCTGAGGGTGGACGGCGGCTACCTCGGGCTCGGTGCTCGACGCCTGGCGATCCAGGATG
>VBHE01000056.1:0-2703 GCA_005889515.1 Chloroflexota bacterium
TTCGTCTGCACCATCCATGTCGGCATGGCCGGTGCGATCACGGTGACACCGTGAAGTGAGTACAGGTCTGGTAAGGCGGCGCCCTTGCGCCGGGTCGCCCGCGCGAGCATCCTCCTACTCCGCCGCAAGGGCGATTGGCAGATCACACCACCCGGTGTCCTCCTCGCGGCCGCCACGGCCGCCCCGCCCCTCCGTGCCCTGACCGTATGACGTTCACGACGACACCAGGAAGCTCGCTTCCCACTGCTCAGACGACCAGGCCAGTGTTCAGCCGCGAGCGGGGTCCAGTGGCGCCAACGCCCCGCGGGGTCGCCGGCCCACAATCCTTGCCGGCGACCCCGCAGGTCGGGCCGCGCCAACCTCAGTCCTCTCGGCTGGCTTTCCGCCGTACCTGAAGCCGCGGGCCTGAGGAGCTGTCGATCACATCGATGACAGCCCCGTCAAGTTTGCGGGAAACCGAATCCGCAACATGAAGGACATCGGCGCCGTCACGTTCCACGACCTCGTCGCTGACCTGTGGCTCACCCACCAGCAACGCTATTCCCGTCGCCTCGCGATCCGGCTCGAGCCGAAGTACCGCGCCGTCGGGCTTGTCCAGCGCCTCGAGCACGTCAACTCCTCCCGATGGATCCGATCCAGCCTCTGCACCACCCTACACAGCGTGTACCGCGACACGGGCAGGGGCGCATGCTGAGGCATCGTGGGCGCACCATCCGGGTCGATCCGACGTCCCCGGCGACCCGCCAGGCGTGCGGAAGTAGTCGGTACCATGCGGGACACGCCGCCCTTGCCGGCGGAGCGGCACCCCTGACCTCTCCGGTGGGCCGACTCCGCCAGCCTACCCGTGCCCTGATCACTGGTGGCCGTATTGAACCCTGTCCTGTGGTCTACCAAATGGCGCCGGGCCATAATTCTGGCCGCAGTTGGCGCCGCCGCGGTCATCGGGCGCGGCACACCACCCGTCCCGACACCGACCCGTGTTCCCAGCACCTCGACCGCCCCGACACCGACCGCGGCTCCGACCCCGACACCGAGCGCGCTCCCTTCGCCGGCGCCGAGCGCGTCGTCGGCGTCGAAGCCAAGTGCTCCGTTCGGGCCAATCGTGCCGACCACGCCTCCTCCGTCTCGACACTCGACACCGAGGCAGTCGCCCGCCACGACACCTGCCGCGTCTCGAGGCCCGACAGCGAGCGCCCTCCCGGCCGCGACTCCGAGCATGTCCCCTGCGACAACCCCGAGCGTGTCTCCGGTGCCGACGGAGACCACGTCACCGGATCCGACACCCAGCGCGTCACCGGCCCCGACCCCGAGTTCGCCCTCCGCGCCACACAAACATCATGCGCATCCCTCCCCGACACCGTCTCCGGCTGCAACCGTGCGCGCTCCCGCCATGTGATTCTGCTCCGCGGCCCAGGCATCGATCTGCCGCCGCCTCACAATCCCGTCCTCGACCCGCCGCGAACAGCGCCGTGCGGTCGCCGAGCATGCCGGCAGCCGGCGTGGCTACGAGACGATGTGCAGGAGCGAGGTCTGGCCGATCACCGTCATCACCCCGCCGACGGCGAGGACGACCGCGGCGGAGACCACCCGCTCGCGCAGCGTGCGGCCGGCGAGGAACCCGATCGCGAAGGGCGCCAGCGCGAGGATGGCGACCCCGAGCGGAGCGCCCGAGAGGGATCCGCCCACCCACGACGGAAGTCCCGTGGGTGCGAGGATGTGACCGGTCAGCGCCGCGGCCACCGGCAGGGCCGCGAGCAGCACACGCGGCCGGCCGCGGACCACGCCGCTGCCGACGACCGCGCCGGCGACGCCGCAGAGCACCGGGGCGGTGAGCAGGCGGATGCCGGTCAGGTAGGCGCGCAGCGTGGACTCACCGGCAGCCACGGTGCCGACACCGACGAGGCCGGTGAGCAGCGCGCCCGCCGCCGTCCACTTCAGTGCGGCAAACTGCATGCGCAGCAGCGCCATGGCGACGAGCACGGGGACGAAGACGAGGGCGACGAACTCGACCACGCGCAGGGCCGACATGGAATGCATGGCACGAGTGTATCGGCGTGGCCGAGGCTCGCATGACGAGGTCATCAGGGGCGAATCGGCCCTCTGTGGCAGAGTCCCGTTCCGCCGACCGGTCGCGGTACGCTGTCGCGCTCGTGAACCGCGTCGCCCGGGAACCCGCAACACCCGGGCGCTGATCGGAGAGGCGAGCACCACAATGCCCTACATCGAGCCCGCCCAACGCAGAGCCCTCGACCCCGCGATCGAGGCCCTCGCAGCAGAGATACGGGCGCTTCGCGACGCGCAGGACGATCCCGGCGGATACGCGGGCCTCCTGAACTACGCGTGCACCAGGCTCGCCCTCGAGGTCGCCCCGGAGCGACGTTATGCGAGCATCGCAATGGTCACCGGCGTCTTCCAGAACATCATCAGCGAGTTCTACCGGCGCTTCGCCACGCCCTACGAGGACGAGAAGATCACGGTGAACGGCGACGTGTATCCCCCTCCCCCGGTGTAGCGCGGCGCGCGTCCGAGGAGCACTCCGGCACCTCGGCCAGGGCCCGATAGGCGGGCAGCGGGTCGTCGCCGAGCACCTGGATGGCGACGTGGTCCGCGCCCGCCTCGAGGTGGGCGCGGAGTCCGCGGGCGATCTCCGCGACGTCGCCGTGGAGCGCCAGGGCATCGATGAGCCGGTCACTTCCGTCGCCG
>VBHE01000056.1:2720-7513 GCA_005889515.1 Chloroflexota bacterium
GATAGGGGTTCTTCACGGCCGGCCTGCCGACGCTCCGGGCCCGCTGCGCATCGGTGTCGAGCACGATCTTCTGCTCGGGGGCCAGCAGCGGCCCCGAACCGAGGACCTCGCGGGCGAAGGCCGTGTGGCGGGGCGTCGTGAGGTACGGGTGGGCTCCGGCGGACCGGAATGCGGACAGTCTCAGCATCCGCGGGCCGAGAGCGGCGAGGACGCGTCGCTCGACCGGCACCCCCGCGTCGTCCAGCCGGTCGAGGTATTCGACGCTCTTCTCGTAGGGAGTTCGGTACTCGGGCGTCGCCTCCGGATGGCCGACGCCGACACCGAGCACGAACCGTCCGGGATGCCGGGCCTCGATGCGGTGGTAGGAGGCGGCGACGGTGGCGGCGTCGTCCTTCCACATGTTCACGATCCCCGTCGCGACCGGGATCCGCACGGTGGCGTCGAGCAGCGCCTCCGCGCCCTCGAGGTCGCCGCTGGGAGAACCACCGATCCAGATCGCGCCGTAGCCCATCGCCTCGATCTCGGTCGCGAACCGCGGCATCAGCTGTCCGGACCGCCGCCACACTCCGAACGTGCCCAGGTCGATGGCCATCGGCTCGGTACCCCCCGCGCGCTCCTCCGGCATTGCCCATGATGGTCCGGGGATCACCTCGCGCATCCTACCCGTCCTGTGCGGCGCGATTCGCATCCACCTCCCACGCATCGCTGCGCCCACACGAGCCGGGAGGCCAGGCCCCCCTTGGCGCTCCCGGTTGCGCCGTCGGGTGCATGTCGCCGAAGATGGCCCGCCGTGTGCTCGAGTACGAGGGGCCGGCGCGCCCTGCTCCGGCTCGCGGCCGCGGCGATCCTCGCCGCGTCTGCCGGCTCGGCGCTGCTCCGCCCGGCGACGCCCTCTGCCGACGCCGACACGTTCGGGCCGGCGGCCCGCCTCCACGTCCAGCTCGCCGGCGTGCCCGGTCCCCCCGCCGGCGGCTGGCTCAGGGTCGGTGATGTCGGGTCCTTCGCCGGCAGCCTGACCTTCGAGCAGACGTCGGGACACCTCGGCGTCGTGAACTCGATGTCCCTCGAGGACTATGTGCGCGGGATCTCGGAGATGCCGGGTGACTGGCCGATCCCGTCCCTCGAGGCCCAGGCGGTCGCCGCGCGCACCTTCGGCCTCTACCACGTGCTCGTGAACGGCGACCACGGCCCCTGGCCGGGGACGGACGCGGAGATCTGCGCCACCGACAAGTGCCAGGTCTACCGCGGACTCCCGGACGGCGTGCAGGCGTCGCGGTGGGTCGCCGCCGTCGCCGCGACCGCCGGCCAGGTGCTGATGTACCGCGGCGGCGTGATCGAGTCCTTCTACGCGTCGAGCGACGGCGGCCGCACCCGCAGCGGGTCGGTCCCCTGGCTGCCCTCGGTCGAGGATCCGGACGACTCCCTGAGCCCGCTCCACCACTGGACCTGGGCGGCTCCGCTGGCGAGCTTCGCGCCGGTCGTCGGCATCCGTCCGGATCAGCTCGTGGCGCTGTCGTCGACAGCGGACTCGGTGGTCGCCACGGTGCGGCAGCCGCCGGGTGCCGGGACCGCGCAGCGTAGCATCGACGCCGAGCAGTTCAAGGCCGACGCCAACAGCGATCTCCCCAGCCCGCCGGGCCTCCCGGTCGCCCTCCCCGGCCCGTACTTCACGCTGACGACCCAGCCGTCGGGGACGGTCCAGGTCGAGGGCTGGGGCCACGGTCACGGCCTGGGGATGAGCCAGTACGGCGCGCTGGGGAAGGCGCTGCGGGGGATGTCCGCCGGTGCGATCCTCGGCGCCTATTACGGTCCCGCGCGAGCCACGCGGCTCCCGCAGCGACGGATCCCGGCGGAGGTGCGCGTCCTCGTCTCCGACGACCACACGACGGCGACCCTCGTCGGGTCGGGCCCCGTCCAGGTCCTCGACGACCACGGCCAGCTTCTCGGCGCAGCGCCGACGGGCGCACTGTCGGGGGACCTCGGGCCGGGCGGGATTCGTGCCCGGGTCGTCCCCCGACCGCCGGTGACCGCCCCCGTGCCGCCGCCTCCGCTGCGCGGCCGCGTTCCGGCGTTCGCCGACGTCCGCACCCCCGCCCTTCCCCCGACTGGGCCGGCGCCGGGACCTCCGGCGCTCTCGACCGGAGCGCCGCAGCCGCAGCCGCAGCCGGCGGCGATCGTCCATCCGCCGCCTCCGCCGCCGGCGCGGATCGCACCGCTCGTCACCACCGGTGCGCGCTCGCGGGTCCCGGTCACCGCGCTGTCCGCGGGCGGCGCCGGTGTCGTGGTGCTCGGAGCCCTGGTCGCCGTGGGCGTGCGACGCGTGCGGCCGCGGCGGCGCTGACCCGCCCGTCGCTCGTCTCGGCGTCAGTGTGCGGGACGCGCCCGACCGACGACCTGGTGGTTGCCGGCGAGTGGAGGAACACCGGGGTGGGCGACCTGGCTGACAACCACCTCGTGTAGCGAGGTTCTCGATCAGCGTGGAATCGCGGATCGGTTCCTTCGCAGGGTCCGCGCGATAGGCGCCTCAGCGCGGGGTCCGCTCGCTCTGGGCGCGCTCCCCAGCGACGCCCACGACAGCCCAGGTGTTCAGAACAGCTTGTGGCCGCCGTTGAGTACGTATACAAGGGCGACGAGCGCGAACACCGCGCCGATGAGCAACGCGCAGGCGATGAAGAGCGCGAAGCCGACGAGGCAGACAGCACTTACAACGGCGCGGCCGCGGTCACCCCCGAACCTGACTGCGGCCACCCCACCGCCGAGCAGTGCCGCGGCGGCGACGATGACCCCTACGCCGAAGCCGAAGGGCAAGCCGCTCGCCAGGGCCAGGATGGTGAGCGCTCCGACGGCACGGACCACGATTGCGCCGATCCCGGATCGGGAGGTGGAGGACCGTGGTGGGAAGAACGGGTTCCCAGGGGGGCTCGCCGACTGGTCATCGATGGGGGAGTCGTCCTCGCCGACGAGTCCCGCTCTCTCGAAGGCGCCCGGCGACGATGAAGACCACGAGAAGGATCACTCCAGCCCTGGCCTCTGTCCTGTCATGGCTCCAGAGTAGCGCGGTAGTTCCGTTCTGTTCTCTAGCCTCACCGCAGGGTGGCCGGTTCCGGCACACCGGACCGGCGTCTCGCCGCGTTCTCTATAGTCGGAGACATGACTATTCAGCGGATGGACAACGTCGCCATCGTCGTCGAAGACCTGGATGCGGCTGTCGCGTTCTTCACCGAGCTCGGCATGGAGTTGGACGGCAAGGCGCAGATCGAAGGCCCTTGAGCGGACCGCACCGTCGGACTCGACGGGGTCCGGAGCGACATCATCATGATGCGGACCCCGGACGGCCACAGCAAGCTGGAGCTGACCAAGTACCACACCCCTGCGGCGTCCGGCGCCCAGCCGGAGAACCCGCCGCCCAACACGCTGGGCCTGCATCGCGTCATGTTCGCCGTCGACCATCGACGACACCATCGCCCGCCTGCGCGCCCGTCGGCGTTATCAGCTACCACCGATCCAGACACCGCGCCGTCGGGAAACTCGCCCGACAGGCGACGCCGAGTCGCCCGTCGTCGTTCACACCGCGGTCCAGCCGCCGTCGACGACGAGGACCTGACCGGTCACGTAGCTCGAGGCATCTGTGGCGAGGAACAGCAGCGGGCCGTCGATCTCGGCGAGGTCTGGCGTCCGCGCGAGCAGCGTGTGCTCGCGGATCGACTGCGCGAACGCGGGATCGGCCAGGAACCCGGTCAACTCTGAGGGGAAGTATCCCGGCGCCAAGGCGTTGACGCGAACGCCGCGACCGCCCCACTGCGCGGCAAGCTCACGGGTGAGGTTGACCAGCGCACCCTTCGTGGCGTTGTAGGCCGCCATGGGGCTTCGCGACGCGACGACACCGTAGATCGACGCGATGTTGACGACGCTCGCCCCTTGGGCGTTGAACAACAGCGGCGCGGCCAGCCGACAGATGTCGAGGGCGCTCAGCAGGTTGACGTCGATGACGTGACGCAGCTCGTCCAGCGACTGCTCTTCGATGGGACCGTCGTCGCAGACGCCCGCGTTGTTGACGAGGACGTCGAGGCGGCCGAACGTCGCCAAAAGCTCGACAAGAGCTTCGCGGTGCTCCGCAGAGGTGATGTCGCCGGCGATTGCCTCGATCCGATCACCGCAATCCCGAGCCAGCTCTTCGAGAAGCTCGCGTCGTCGAGCGGTCACGACGACGTGCGCGCCGGCTTCGTGCAAGACCCGAGCGAAGCGCGCACCGAGTCCGGTCGAGGCGCCCGTCACGAGCGCGACCCGATCGCCCAGCCGCCACCTGTGCTCGTCCATGAGCTGATTGTGCGGTGTCTGGAACGGCCATCGCCGGTGGCCACCCATGAGCCCGCTCGATCGCCCGCCACGACGAACCTCTGCATGAGGGTGCCGAGAATCGTGCTCCACGCCACCCGCCCGGGGTTCTACCAACCGGTCAGTGGGTGCCCAGGTGACAGCTCCCTGAGGCGGTCGGTCGCAGGTGCGAGTCCGCTGTCTGTGTGCTCGCCGCCGGAACCGCAGATGGATGGAGCGCCCCGACCGGCCCGGACGATGGACGGCCACAGCTCGTCACCAGGATCAGGGTCCCAGCACCAGCGCCAGCGATCGGGCACGTCTCATTCCTTGCATCATGCTGGCCCTGAGCCGAGTTCATCCTCTGAACAGCGTTGCGACGCGGCAGCCACCGCTGCTGGCGCGGATCGAGAGGTCCCTGCTTGCCCGCGCGCTTACAAATCCGATAGAATCCGCCACCCCAAGCCCGCCGACTCCTG
>VBHE01000056.1:7572-9917 GCA_005889515.1 Chloroflexota bacterium
CGATGTCCTCGCTCGAGGACAACGAGCACCGAACCACCCAGGGCCGGATCCCGCTCTTCCTGGTCGCATGAGAGGGCTTGCCGGTCGGCTCCCATGGCATGCCACCCACTCCTCGCCATGGTGAGCGGACCGACGGCTTGCGGCGGAAGGTGGGTCCGGCTCGTCTCCTTCCAGAGCGCGTTTCCACCGGTTCATCCACAACCTGTTCACAGATGCTCTCTGGTACGCTCCGCTCGCGGACGGAGTTGGGCCCGTACCTGTGGCGATGTCGGACCCGTTCCCCGGTGCCGCGCAGGTGGAGCGTCGCACGCCCTCTCATGCGACGCTCCACTCCACGCCTGATCGTCGACCACGGCGCGCCTGACCGGTCTCGAGGCGCCATCCGATGAAGCCGAGGGCGAGCACCAGGGCGCCGGCAGGACGATCGCGCCAGTCCTCCGAGGCCCCCGTCAGCTGCTCAGGCCTCAGGCGGCGCGACGGTGGCTGTGGGCCACCACCGTGTGCCCGAAGCGCACGGCGTCCTGGGGTCGCGATCCCGCCGAACGGCGTTATGGGTGAGAAGCGCCCCGCGGATGACGGCGTCAGGGAGCGGGAGCGATGCCGCCGGCCGTGACGAGATACGCCCTCTGCACGTGGCCGGCGTCTGACGCGAGATCCACGATCGTCCGTCCCACCTGCTCGGCTGTCAGGGTGGGGCCGAACCGGTCGAGGAACGCGGCGACATCGAGCCCCTCGCGCTGGGCGTAGCCGGCGACATGGACCGCGCCCAGTTGGGTGGCGGGCGTGAGCTGGGGCAGCACGGACACGAACCTGATCCCGAGCCCGTGCCGCTCCGATTCGAGGGCCGCGTAGGAGGTGATGAACCGGATCGCGGCCTTGGCGCCGGCATAACCGCCGCTGAGGGGAGAGCCGCCGATGGCGGCGCCGCTGGAGAACGCGATCACGACGCTGCCGGGATCGAGGGGAGCGAGCAGCGCCTCTCGTGTCCAGTGAAACACCTGCTGCACATCGACGTCCCAGTTTCGGGAGAACGTCTGCCAGGTGTGGTGCTGGATCGGTCGTGACAGCGGCGTCGCCCCGGCGCTCAGCACCAGTGTTCGCGGCCGGTACTGGTCGATCAGCAGGCCCGCAACCGACGCATCCGCTGCGTCGGCGGCGACCGCGACGAACGAGGGGCCGAGCTCGGTCTGCACCTCCCTCAGGCGGTCCTGGTCGCGGGCGACGCCGACGACCCTGACGCCCGCCGCGGTCAGCGCCGCACTGATCGCGTGGCCGAATCCCCGGCTGGCGCCGGTGACCAGCGCGGTCGTTCCGGATAGCTCTGTAGCTGGCATCGTAGTTCACCGACGGTGCCCGTCACCAGGCAAGACGGCACGTGGTGCGAGAACTCATCGGTGGAGCGCCGAACCAGTGGCAGGTTCTTCTAAGAGTTGCGCAGCGCGGCGGCGGGATGCGCCCAGGCGCCGCCGCGCGCCACCACCCAGGACGTCACCGCGGTCACCAGCACCGCCGCGGCGACCAGCACCGCGCTGATCCCCGCGCTGAAGGCGACCGGGGTCTGGAGCGCCTGCCGCGACAGGATGGCAAGGGCGGTGGCGATCGAGATCACACCCGCGGCGCTCGCGAGGAAGCCCGCCAGGCCGTACTCGAGGACGACGAGGGTGACGACATGGCTGGGTCCGAAGCCCACCGAGCGCAGCATGGCGACCTCACGCGCCCGCTCGAGCAGCGCGAGGGTCACCGAGTTGGCGACGACCGCGATGCCGGCGAGCACGACCATGGCGGTCACCACGGTGAGCACCAGCAGCAGGTTGTCGAGGACGGTCCTGACCACGACCGTCAGGTCGTTGACGTTGGCCACGAGGGCGCCGGGGTCGGCACGCTGGAGCGCCACGCTGTCGGCGTCGAGGCGGTCGGAGGCGATCGTCATGCTCAGCACGGTCTCGACCGTCCCCCCGCCGAGGGCCCGGGCCGCGCCGACGTCGCCGAACACCCGGGGGGAGTAGCGGGAGGTGAGCAGGGCGCGCGGGCCCGATCGTCCGTACAGGCCGACGACGGTGAGGGTGAGCCGGTTCCCCGTCGAGGAGTCGGCCAGCGTGATCGTGGATCCCGGGCCCAGCAGCGCAGGCGTGCGGCCGAGCGCGGCGTCGACGACGACGTTGTCGGTCCCCGCATCGGACGGGCCGAGGGCACGGCCCTCGACGATCCGGACCGCGGTCGGGCCGGCACCGGCGCCGAGGTCGTAGCCGGTCACGCCGTTGAGCGCCCGCAGCGGGCCGATGCCGTCCTGCGGCTCCGCCGGCGCGGCCGGGACCGGGGTGGCGGCGAGGGGGTTCCCGTCGATG
>VBHE01000057.1 GCA_005889515.1 Chloroflexota bacterium
TCACCCGGATCGCGCTCCAGCAGGGGGTGAACCCGAAACTCGTCCGGGCGGTGGCGTGGATGGAGAGCGGCTGGCAGCAGAACGCGATCTCGCCCACCGGCGCCATCGGCCTCATGCAGGTCGAGCCGTACACCGGCGACTGGATCTCGCACTACCTCTCGCCGCGTCCGCTCGACCTGGCCGTCGCCGAGGACAACGTGATCGCGGGCTGCATGCTGCTCCGCCACCTGCTCGCCATCCACGGCGGCGACGAGCAGGCTGCGCTCGCCGCGTACTACCAGGGCGACGCGAGCATCGCCCGGCACGGCCTCTACTCCGACACCCTCCGCTACCGGAGCGTCATCACCGCGCTCATCCACCAGGAGTGACGCGGGCCGGGGTGAACCGGCTACTGTTGGCCCCAACATGGGCAAGAAGAAGGCCACGAAGACCGGACCCACCTCGCGCAGGCCGCCGAGGGCGAGCCGTGCCAAGGCGCGCCCGGAGGGTGGCGGCGGCCGTGCCGCCGAGCCCGAGGTCGACGCCGAGCTGCTCGCCCAGCTCCTCGAGCTCCAGGAGCGCACCGCCGCCGTCGGCCGCCAGATCCGCACCATCGGCGAGATGGTGTCGACGGTGATGCGCGAGGCCACGGTGACCGCCGCCGAGATGGTCGAGCAGATGGGCGGCGCCGTGGACGCCGAGTCGCCCACGCAACCCCCGGTGGCGGCGCGCCCGCGGCGGCGGCGTACCTAGGGACGACGCCTAGGCGGCCTCGGCGAGCCCGTCCCCGTCCAGGGGGAGCGAGAGGCAGCGCACCCCGCCGCCCGACTTCATGAACTCCGACATCGGCAGGGCGACGGTGGCGAAACCCGCGTCGTGGAGCGGCTCCTCGAGCCGCTCGGCGGCGAGCGAGGAGATCACCCGATCGCCGAGGCTGATGGCGTTGCAGGCGAAGCCCGCGGCCACCTCGGCGGGGACCTCGATCACGTGGGGGACGAGCCGCCGCACCAGCTGCTGCGAGGCGGCGTCGAAGGCCGCCGGGGCGAAGAGCACGGTGCGCTCGTTGAGCGGGCAGAAGCACGTGTCGAGGTGATAGAAGCGCGGGTCGACGAGGCGGAGGGAGACCACCTCGACGTCGAGCAGCCGCGAGACCAGGGCGTGGGAGCCGAGGTCGGTGCGGAAGCCGTGGCCGCAGAAGAGCCGCTCGCCGACGAAGAGCGCGTCGCCGGCCCCCTCGAAGGCGACCTCGTCGGGGACCCGGTGGACGGTGATGCCGCGGCGCTCGAGGGCGTTCCGCCAGAAGGGCTCCTCGCCCTGCCGCTCGGGATGGCGGAAGCGGCTCAGCACCGCCTCGCGACCGCGCACCACCGCAGCGTTCGCGGTGAACACCATGTCGGGCAGGCCGGGCTGCTGGTCGACCACCTCCACCCGCTCGCCGAGGAGGCTGTATGCGTTGTAGAGCGCCTGCCATTGCGCGAGCGCCATGCTTCCGTCGACCTCGGTCTCGACGTGCATCCACGGATTGATCTCGTACTCGACCCCGTAATGGTCGGGGCGGCACATGAGGATGGCCATGACGGCTCCCCAGGACCGGGGGCAGGCCGATCGCCCGACGCGTGGAGCTCCCGCACCACCGGTGGCCCGATCATGGCACGGAGCGGGTGTTCGTAAACTCGCCGTCACCCGTTCGTCATGGGGCCGCGCCCTCCTCACCGCAGCGCCGTCGGCGCTCGTGGCGCTCGCCGGCTGCGGCGGCGACACCATCGACAACGCCGCCTTCGCCTCCGACCTCCGGGACGCGCGGCCCGCCGAGGTCACCGTCCAGGCGACGGTCACCGCCCTCGAGGCGGACTCCCCGGACCGCGGCGACGGCGTCCACCAGCGCTTCGTGGTGTCCGTCGAGGGCACCCGGGTCGAGATCGACCACAACATCTCCCTCGCGCCCCGGGTCCCGGTCGCGACCGGGAAGGTGGTGGTGGTCCACGGCCAGTTCGAGCCCGATCCCGGCCATCCGGTCATCCACTACACGCATCACGCGACCGGGAAGCACGAGGGCGGCTGGGTCGACCTCGGCGGCACCCGCTACGAGTGAGCCGTTCGCCTTCCCGCGGGAGGTAGAGTGACCGGCCGGGGTATGGCGGTATGGGCGCGCGACCGTGCCGAGGATGAGGTTGGAGGAGAGGCGATGAAGACCAGGGGCGCCGTCTGCTGGGAGACCGGACCCAAGGCCCATTGGGAGGTCAGCGAGCTCGAGCTCGACCCGCCGGGCGACCACGAGCTGCTCATCCGCTGGGTGGCCGCCGGCCTCTGCCACTCCGACGAGCACGTGATCACCGGCGACCTGCCCTGCCGGCTGCCGCTGATCGGCGGACACGAGGGCGCGGGCATCGTCGAGGAGGTGGGCCCGTCGGTCACCAAGGTGAAGCCCGGCGACCACGTGGTCTGCTCGTTCCTCCCCGTCTGCGGCACCTGCCGCTGGTGCTCCACCGGCCGGTCCAACCTCTGCGACCTGGGCGCCACCCTGCTCGAGGGCTCGCTGCCCGGCGGCGCCTTCAAGTTCCACGCCCGCGGCGGCGACATCGGCGCCATGTGCATGCTCGGCAGCTTCGCCGAGCGCAGCGTCATCTCCGAGTACTCGGCGGTGAAGGTCGACGACGACCTGCCCCTCGACAAGGCGGTGCTGGTCGGCTGTGGTGTCCCCACCGGCTGGGGCTCGGCCGTCTACAAGGCGAAGGTCGGCCCCGGCGACACCGTGGTCATCTACGGGATCGGCGGCATCGGCATCAACGCGGTGCAGGGCGCCCGCCACGCCGGCGCCGCCAACATCGTCGCCGTCGATCCCCTGGCCAACAAGCGCGAGAAGGCCGAGGAGCTGGGCGCCACCCACAGCGCGGCGAGCGGCGCCGAGGCGGGGGAGCTGGTCACCCGGCTCACCAACGGGGTCGGCGCCGACAGCTCCATCGTCACCGTCGGCACGGTCGACGCGACGGTGGTGGAGCAGGCGTTCGACATCATCCGCAAGGGCGGCTCGGTGACCATCACCGGCCTGGGCCCGATCGCCGAGAAGACCATCCAGCTCTCCGGCACCATGCTCACCCTCTTCGAGAAGACGGTGCAGGGGACGATCTTCGGCTCCTCCAACCCGATGTACGACATCACCAAGATGCTCGACCTCTACCGCATCGGCCAGGTGAAGCTCGACGAGCTCTGCACCAACACCTACTCGCTCGACGAGATCAACCAGGGCTACCAGGACCTGCGCGACGGGAAGAACATCCGCGGCGTGGTCCTCCACGCGTCGTGACCGCAGGGGGAAGGCTGTCAGCGACGAGGGAGCTGACGGCCTGGGGGAGTCCCCCTCCGTTCCGCGCGTGAGCGCAGACATGGAGAAGGGCGCGCGGGCGCGGCGTCGAACGGCGACCGCGCTCGCGCCCCCGCACCTCCTGGAACGCATCGCCACCGACATCGTCGGGCTGCGCCGCGAGGCCGAGGTGCTCGCCGTCGCGCTCACCTCCGGACGTCACGTCGTCCTCGAGGGACCTCCGGGGACGGGCAAGTCGACGCTGCTGCGGGTGGTCGCCGAGGAGGCGGGGCTCGGCGTGGTCTTCGTCGAGGGCAACGCCGAGCTCACCCCGGCGCGGGTGGTCGGCTACCACGACCCCTCCACCGTCCTCCAGATCGGCTACCGCCCCGAGGCCTTCGTCGAGGGGCCGCTCCTCACCGCCATGCGCGAGGGCCAGCTCCTCTACCTCGAGGAGATGAACCGGGTCCCCGAGGAGACCCTCAACGTGCTCATCACCGCCCTTGCCGAGGGCGAGATCCACGTCAGCCGGATGGGGAGGGTGCGCGCCGACCCCGGCTTCCGGCTCATCGCCGCGATGAACCCCTTCGACGCCGTCGGCACCGCCCGCATCGGCCAGGCGATCTACGACCGGATGTGCCGGATCGCCATCGACTACCAGGACGAGGCGGGGGAGCGGACGATCACCGAGAGGGCGACCGGTGAGTCCGGCCGGCTGGTGCGGCTCGCGGTGGGGCTGGGCCGGGCCACCCGCGACCATTCCGAGGTGCGGATGGGCGCCTCGGTGCGGGGGCCGATCGACATGGTCCACATCGCCCGCGGGCTCTGCGGCCTGCGCGGCGAGGAGCGGGCGTCGCGCGACACCCTCCTCGACGCCGCGCTCGCCGCCTTCAGCGGCCGTATCCGGCTCGAGGAGGGGGTCGACCGCACCCCCGAGGAGGTGGTCACCGAGATCCTCGACCGCCTCCTCGCCGCCGAGGCCGCCGAGGAGGGGGACGAGGAGCCCTCAGGAGGGCCGCCGCCCCGCGGCCGCCACGGCCCGGCGCCGAGCCACGGCCGAATGCTCGAGGGCGCGGACGCCCGCGCCGCCCTCCGCGAGAGCTCACGCCGCACCCTGAGCCGGCGAGAGCTCGAGAGCCTCTACGGGGAGCTCGGCGAGGTGTCCCCGGCGGTGGGGACCGTCGACGAGGAGGCGCTCGAGCGTCTGCTCGCCCGCGACCCCGACCGGGCCGCAGCCCTCCTCTCCGACCTCGCCGCCGCGACCGACGTCGACCTGCGCAGGCACGCCCGCCGGCTCGCGGCGCGGGTCTTCGTCCGCCTCGGGCGCGCCGGCCGCCCGTCGCACCGGGGGCTGCGCCGCCTGGTCCCCCGGTCCGGCCGGGTCGAGGGCGACCTCGACCTCGAGCGCACCCTCGAGCGCTCCGGCGGCGGCCTCCCGCGCCGGAGCGACGACCTGGTGCTGCGCAGCTGGGGCGGGCCGCGCCGGGCGCTCTGCCTGCTCCTCGACCA
>VBHE01000058.1:0-4776 GCA_005889515.1 Chloroflexota bacterium
GTGCGCGAACTGCCCTCGTACTCGCGGCGGGTGGAGGGCCTCCAGCCCCAGGTGCTCAGGTTCCTCGACCACTTCGGCGTCTCCTCCGACCAGCTCAACCACGTGCGCGAGAACCTGATCAGCTATCTGCAGACCATCGGCACCCGGGCGGCGAGCGGCGCCTTCGACCTCGCCACCGGGATCGTCACCCTGATCATCGAGATGGTGCTGATCCTCATCCTCAGCATCTATCTCACCGCCAACAGCCAGCGCATCACCGAATGGCTGCGCACCCAGGCGCCCGCCGCCCAGAAGGGCCGCGCCGAGACGACCATCTCCATCGTCAACCGGGTGGTCGGCGGCTACGTGCGGGGCACGCTGATCATGGCGCTCTTCATCGGCACCCTGGTCGGGGTGGGGATGCAGATCATGGGCGTCCCCTACGCGGTGATGCTCGGCGTGCTCGCCTTCTTCATGGAGTTCATTCCGGTCATCGGTGTCTTCATCTCCGGGGCGGCGTGCGCCGCGGTGGCGGCCACCCAGAGCGGGGTGCTCATGCTGGTGGTGATCGGCTACTTCGTCGTCGTCCACGTCCTCGAGGGCGACCTGGTCGGCCCCCGGGTGATGGGCAAGGCGCTGGGGGTCCATCCCGCCGTCGCCCTGCTCGCCCTCGTCGCCGGCGGCGAGGTGCTCGGGCTGTGGGGCGCCCTCTTTGGGGCGCCGATCGCCGGGCTGATCCAGTCCGCCGCCGCCGCCATCTGGCAGGAGATGCACGGCACGCGCATCGAGACCGCCCCGGCCTCGGCGCCGATCTCACTGGCCTCGGGCGAGGAGAAGTGAGCCCGCCGTCGCCGGGATCAGGGTCAGGCAGCCCGCGGCGACGAGCGCCGCGGCGTCCGCGGGGGCGAGGAGGTGGGTGGAGAGGCCGAGCGAGGCGGCGGCCGCCGGCATCCCCAGCTGTGCCGAGGCGGCGAGACCGGTGGCAACGCGGCGGGTGCGGGTCATCACCGCGGCGGCGATGACGTGGGCCAGGACCGCGGCGGCGGCGAGGGCAAACGCGAGCGCGATCCGCGACGGCGAGGCGAAGAGGGCGCGGAGGTCGAGCTCGGCGCCGAGGAGGACGAAGAAGAGGGGGACGAAGAAACCGTTGCCGAGCCCGAGAATCTGCATCGAGAGCCGGTCCGATTCGTGCAGGCGGACGATCACCATGCCGGCGAGGAAGCCGGCGACCAGGGTGCTCGCCCCGGTGCGCTCGGCCATCGCGGAGAGCCCGAGCAGGAGCACGAGCGAGATGCGCAGCTGCCACGCCCAGCCTTTCGTGAGCGACTGGTCGCGCAGCCGGTGCGAGATCGTGGTCGGCTGCGTGCGGAGCGCGAGAAGGAGCACGAGCGCGCCCGCGGCGACGATGGCGGCGTCGCCGCCGAGCGCCTCGGCGACGTTGCCCGAGGCCGACAGGGTGAGCGGCATGACCACCACCGTGCTCGCGTCGGCGAGCGCCACCCAGGCGATGAGCACCGCGACGTGGTCGCCCCTCAGCCCGCGCTCGCTGATGATCGGGAAGGCGACCGCCGCCGAGCTCCCGGCGATGAGCACGGCGAGGAGCGCGGGGTGGCCGAGGCCGATGGCGCGGTCGACGAGCACTCCCGCCGGCAGCGCGGTGACGGCGACGACGGCGAGGGCGCCGAGGCCGCGGAGGAATCCCTTGCGGATCGCCGGCGAGCTGATGTCGACGTGGGTGCCCGCGGTGAGCATGAGCATGGCGAAGCCGATCGCCTTGAAGGCCGGCAGCGGCTGCGACGCGGGGTCGACCGCGCCGATGCCGGTGTGGCCGAGGACGACCCCGGCGGCGAGCTCGCCGATCACCACCGGGACCAGGCCCTGGCCGGTGAAGGCGAGCAGGGGCCCGGCGAGGCCGGCGAGGACGAGGACGGTCAGCTGGCTGAACATGCACCGGGCATCATGCCCTGGGCGCGGGGGAGGCGTTCGCTACTGCTGCTGCTGCTGCTGCCAGTAGAGGGCGGCACCCCGCTCGGCGGTCCGCGCCGCCCGCTCGCTCATCCGGGTCACCCGGACCGTGACCTCGGGCGTGGACGCGTGGGCGGTTCCGTAGAAGACGCCCCGGTGGGGGGCGACGTCGCCGTAGTCGCGGCCCACCGCGAGGCGGAGGTGGTGCGGACCGACGTGGCCGCCGTGGGTCGGGTCGAGGCCCGCCCAGGTGCCGTCGGCGCCGCACACCTCGACCCAGGCGTGGGAGACCCCCGAGGTGGACGCGTGCTCGCCCTCGGGCCCGAGGTAGCCGCTGACGTAGCGCGCCGGCCAGCCCGCATGCCGCGCCACCGCGAGGAAGAGGTGGCTGAAGTCCTGGCAGACCCCGGCGCCGCCCCCGAGCAGGTCCTCGATGCTGCTGTCGACGGTGGTCGCGCCGGTGAGGTAGCGGAACTCGCGGGGGATGAGCATGGAGAGTTCGACCAGGGCGTCGAAGGAGCGGTCGTCGCCGATCCACTCCCGGCTCAGAGCGGCGGTGGAGGGTCCCAGGGGGACGCGCGGGCTCGCCAGCGCGTACTCGAGCCGCGCGTCCCGCTCGAGCGTCGCCGGATCCCAGCCCGCCGGCGACGACCGGCCCCGCGGCAGCGCGCTCTCGACCACCGTCTCCACCGCCATCGCGAGGGTGTCGTGGGGATCGCCGATGTCGACCCGGTGCACGGTGTTGCCGAAGAAGTCGACCCGCGAACGGGGCACCGCCGGAGGCGAGGTGATGAGCGCGAAGGTGAGGGTGCGCTGGGTGCCGCGGTCGCGCGGGCGCATCCGCACCTCGTTGTACGAGGGCGAGACCGCCTCGCTGTAGCGGAGGATGGTGTGGTGGGAGACCGCGAAGGTCAGCGCGTGAGAATCCACGTGTCCTTGCTCCCCCCGCCCTGCGAGGAATTCACCACCAGGGTCTCGGTGTCGCGCGCCACGCGGGTGAGGCCTCCGGGCACCACCCAGGGCTGCTCGTCGAGGAGGACGAAGGGGCGCAGGTCGACCGCCCGGGCCTCGAGGCCGCCGTTCGGGGAGAGGCAGAGGGCGCGCGAGAGCGCCACCTCCTCCTGCGCCAGCCACCCCCGGGGCTGCGCCTCGAGCTCGGCCGCGGTCGCGGCCCGCTCCGCGGCGCTCATCAGCCGTCCGAAGGTGACGCCGTAGCCGCCGCTGGAGTCCACCGGCTTGATCACCATCCGGTCGAGATGGGCGACCACGTGGCGTCGCTGCCGGTCGTCGGAGATGTCGTAGGTGGGGACGTTGTCGATCAGCGGCTCCTCGCCGAGGTAATAGCGGACCATGGCCGGAACGTACGGGTAGATCGCCTTGTCGTCGGCCACCCCGCTCCCCGGGGCGTTGGCGATGGCGACGTTGCCGCGCCGCCACGCCTCGACGAGCCCGGGCGGACCGAGCAGCGACTCGGGCCGGAAGAGGAGGGGGTCGAGCCACTCGGCGTTGACCCGGGAGTAGATGACGTCGACGCGCTCGAGCCCGCTGGCGCAGCGGCAGTATACCTCGTCCTCGTGGACGACGATCTCGTCGCCGGAGACGAGCACGCCGCCGATGGCGTCGGCGAGCATCCGGTGCTCGAAGAAGGCGGCGTTGTAGGGACCGGGGGTGAGCACCGCGATCCGCGCCTCCCAGGGGCGGGGCGCGATGCGCTCCAGGGTGCGGCGCAGCCGGCTCGCGTAGCCGTCGATGCTGCGCACGCCCGCCGCCGTGATCCAGTCGCGCGCCAGCTCGAGCGTCGCCTCGCGTGCCACCAGGGCGTAGGCGATCCCCGAGGGCACGCGCACGTTGTCCTCGAGCACCAGGAAGGTGCCGTCGACGCGGACGACGTCGATGCCGGCGACGTGGCAGTGGGTGGCGCGGGGCGGGCGCACCCCGACGAGGTCGCGGAGGTAGCCGGTGCTGCTGTACACCAGCCGCGCCGGCACCACGCCGTCGCGGAGCGCGCGCTGCGCGCCGTAGCAGTCGGCGACGAAGGCGTCGAGCGCCATCACCCGCTGCGCCAGGGCGCGGTCGATCGCCCGCCACTCCGTTGCGGCGAGCACCCGCGGGATGGGGTCGAAGGGGATGATCGGGGCGCCCTCCAGGGCGGGGACGCCGAAGGTGATGCCCCGCCCCGCGAACCAGGCGATCGCCCGGTCGCGCATGTCGGTGAGCATGGCGGCGTCGCCGAGGGCGGCGGCGAGGGTGCGCGCGTACGCGGGCCGGGGCGCGCCCGAGGCGGTCACGCACTCGTCCGCCCCCACCGGGAGCGGTGGGCAGGCCGGACCCGGGGTGGCGATCATCCCGTCACCGTACGGCCGGGCCGGCGGGCCGGGGTACGGGCGCCATGCACCAGCCGGGCCGGGCAGCTCTTGGGCGGGCGGCGCGGGGGCGGGGGCCCGGGACGGGCGCACGACCGAGGCCGCCGTCGATGCGGACAGAGCCACCAGACGGCGGGCATCCTGCGGGAGGTCGACAGCCGTGCGGCACCCGCTTCTGTGCACCCCGTGGGTACCGGCTCGCCGGCCCGCTCCGCCAAGGTGACCGCATCCCGGCCATCCGGCGGAGAGGAGAGAGGAGAGGAGGGTGTCCGAGCCCGTGCTGATCATCGAGAGCATCCCCAGGGGCCGCCGGCCCCGCCTGGCCGCGTGCACCCTGCGCCCCACCGCCTCCCCCGACCCCGCCTTCGCCGGCGGCCGGCTGCCCGGGTACACGTACGTCCTCCACGTGCCGGGAACCTACGCGTACCGCTGCGCCGAGTACCCGGGGGTGCACGCGACGCTCACGGTG
>VBHE01000058.1:4858-5726 GCA_005889515.1 Chloroflexota bacterium
CCGCCGCCGACCCCTTCGCCGTGGCCCCGGTCACGCACCACACCTCGGGGTTCGTGCCGGCGCTCATGGTCCTGGGCGGGGTGGCGCTGGCGCTGCTCGTCTCCCGGCTCGGGGCGCGCCGGGAAGGGCAGGGCTGACCGCGGGCGCGGAGGCCGGTCATGGAGTTGAAAGGTCGGGGCCGGCAGACTGGCCGGGTCCCGTCCTGCCACCGGAGATCGCCCGATGAGGCTCGGCCGTCCCCACCTCCCCCACTCCCGCCGCGGCTGGCTGCTCTCCGGCCTCGGCGCCGGCGTGGTCGCCGTCGGCCTCGCCTACGGCGGCTTCGCCGTGCTCGCGGGGGGCAGCAGCCCGGCGCCCCTCGCGCTGAGGCCGAGCAGCGGAACCCCGCAGCCGGTGACCGGCCACGTCGCCGGCAGCTGGACGGTGGGCCCCGGCTCGGTGGCCGGCTACCGCGTCCACGAGAAGCTGGCGATCCTCCCGGCTCCCAGCGACGCGGTCGGGCGCACCTCGCAGATCACCGGCTCCGCGACCCTCGTCAACTCCGGGTCGACCCACACGATCACCGCGGCGAGCTTCACCGTCCAGGTGAGCACCCTGGCGAGCGACCGCCCGATGCGCGACCAGCGGGTCCACACCCTGGGCCTGCAGACCGACACCTATCCCACGGCGACCTTCCGGCTGGCCCAGCCGATCACCCTGCCCGCAGCCGCGACCGGCGGGCAGGTGGTCGAGGTGACCGCCACCGGGCCGCTCACCATGCACGGCGTGACCCGGACGGAGGCGATCCCGCTCAGCCTCCAGCTCTCCGGCTCGACCTTCGAGGTGGTCGGGTCGATCTCCTTCCCCTGGTCGGAGTTCGGCATGAGCG
>VBHE01000058.1:5748-8558 GCA_005889515.1 Chloroflexota bacterium
CGCGACGATGGAGCTCGACCTGAAGCTGGTGAGGAGCTAGCCCGACCCAGTTTTCCCCCCGAGCGCAAGGCCCGTGCCTCCCCGAACGTAGGGAGGGGATGTAACGGTCAACGAGCCCACTGCGGCTCAACCAGTCTGGAAGGGGGGGTAACTCTCATGCGCATGATGGGCATCGCTGCCATGGCGACCGCCGCTGTGCTGGGTGGTTCGGCCATGACGCTCACCACCCATGCGAGCAGGGCTCACGGAGGCAGCGCACACGCGTCGTCCCACGGTGGTAGTGGCGGCAGGGCTTCGGCCAACGGCGGCACCGGTGGCGACAGCACCGGCGGCAACGGGATTCTCTGCGGCGTGCTGAGCGGCCTGCTCAGCAACGACATCAACAACGCGCTCGGTGGCCAGAACCAGCTGCTCAACGGGGTCAACCTGCTGGGCAACCTGTTCGTCCCGGTCCTGAGCAACGGCAGCAAGCCGAACTCGAACCAGAGCTCGGGCGGCTCCAGCATCAGCGGCAGCCGTGGCGCCTCGGACAGCGGCTCCACCGGCAACGCCTCCTGCGCCAACGCGGGTGATGCGGGCAACGGCGCCAGGGGCGGCACCGCCAAGGGCGGCGCCGGCGGCTCCGGCGGCAAGGCCAGCGCCAAGGGTGGCAAGGCCTCGGTCAAGACCGGCGACTGATCCACGTCAGGACGAGGAGGGGGTGGGCGCAGAACGCTGCGCTCGTCCCCTCCCCAGTGGCGCCGATCCGGGGTGACCGATCGGGGCGGCGCTGTGCGAGCGCGGTGACACGGGCAATGCGGCTCGTGGCCACGCCGCCGCTCGCCGTCATCGACATCGGGTCCAACTCCGGGCGCGTGGCCGTCCTCGCGCTGACCGACGACGGTCACCTCGAGATGCTCTCGGACGCGCGCACCTCCCTCCACCTCATCGACGACGTCGCGGCCTCCGGCCGGCTCTCCGGCGAGGCGATCGAGCGGGTCGTCCGCAGCGTCCACGACTTCCTCTGCATCGCCGCCACCGCTCACGCCGAACGCACCGTCGCGGTGGCCACCGCCGCGGTGCGCGAGGCGAGCAACGGCGACGAGCTCGCCGAGCGGCTCCTCGTGGAGACCGGGATCACGCTCGAGATCATCGAGGGCGCTGACGAGGCCCACTACGCGCTGGTGGGGGCGGTGCACGGCCTCGCGGTCGAGGACGGGATGCTCGTCGACATCGGCGGCGGCAGCCTGGAGATCTCCCGCTTCCGCGGCCGCGAGGCGGTGTCGACGTGGAGCCTGCCGCTCGGGGCGGGGCGGCTCACCCGCGGGTTCCTCACCTCCGACCCGCCCCGCCCGGCGGAGCTGCGCTGGCCGAGGTGGGGGTGCCGGTGCTCGAGCCCGTCGAGCAGCTCGTCGGCACCGGTGGCACCATCCGCAACCTCGCCAAGATCCAGCGCGCCCAGATCAGCTATCCGATCCCGCGCATGCACGGATACGTGCTCGACCGCCACGCTCTGCGCCGCGTCGTCGACCTGCTCGTCGCCGTCCCGTTCGCCCGCCGCGACGCCATCGCCGGCCTCAGCCGCGACCGCGCCGACACCGTCACCGGCGGCGGGGTCGCGGTGCTCACGGTCATGGACTGGATCCAGGCGCGCAGCCTGATGGTGTCGGGCCAGGGGTTGCGCGAGGGCGTCGCCCTCGAGCACACCACCCGGCTGCGCTCGAGCGCCGCGGCGCGCCGCGCCTCGGTGACCGCGCTGGTGTCGCGCTTCACCACCTGGGAGGAGGGGCGTGCGACCCGGCGCAGGCGGATCGCCGCGACCCTGCTCGACGGCCTGCTCCCCCACGTCGACGACGAGCTGCGCGACACCCTCGACCACGCCGCGCTCATCCTCGACGTCGGCCGCAGCGTCGACTACTACCAGCGCTGGGAGCACGCCGCGGCGATCGTCGTCGCCGCCGACCTGCGCGGCTTCTCCCACCGGCGCATCGCCCTGCTCTCCAGCACCATCGCCGGCGCCGGCGGCAGCCGCCCCAACGTCCGCGCCTACGCGCCGGTGCTCTCCGCCGCCGACCGCCTCCCGGTCGAGCAGCTGTCGCTGATCCTCGCGATCGCCGACCAGCTCGAGCGCCGCTCCGACAGCTCCGACGCCGTGCCCCAGGTGCGCCGGCGCGGGCGCGGCCGCGGCGTCGTGCTCCGGCTGAGCGGCGGATGCGGAGGCTGGCAGCCCTCCGACATCGGCCGGCGCTTCAAGCGCGCCTTCGGCCACGAGATCAGCGTGGAAGTGGACAGCGCCGCCCCGTGAGGCTGCCGGCGCTCGGCCTCGCCCTCGCCGTGCTCGCGGCGTGCGGGTCGACCCCGGTGGCGCTCCCGCCGGCGACCGGTCCCGGCGATCCCGCCAACCGGGGTGGCACCCTCAACGTCGGTGTCACCCAGGAGCCCACCTCCTTCCTCGCCGCCGGCATCACCGACTCGATGAGCTTCTCCTTCGCGGTCGACGCCCCCGTGGTCGAGGGGCTTCTCTGGTACCGCTCCAAGGACGAGACCACGACGGCGCGCAGCCTCGCCGACTTCTGGCGCCCCGACCTCGCGGTCGAGGTGCCCACCCTCGAGAACGGCGACGTGCGCACCGCCGGCTGCGCACCGGTCACCTACGGCGGCGCGACCGTGACCCCCGCGATGTGTGTCACCTGGAGGCTGCGCGGCGGCGTCCTCTGGCACGACGGGACGCCCTTCTCGTCCCACGACGTGTGCGCGACGATGCAGCTCTACTGGCTGCGCTACGGCGTCCACAACCCCACCGCGGTCGGCGGGACGAGCGGCTACGACCG
>VBHE01000059.1:0-532 GCA_005889515.1 Chloroflexota bacterium
CGCGAGCGTGCCCCCGCGGAGCGCGCGGGCTACGCCGGCCTGCCGGTGCTCAATCCGCCACCCTGGCACCACCTCATCATCTGGTACTTCTTCCTCGGCGGCATCTCCGGCTGCGCGTACGTCATCGCGGCGCTGGCGCGCTGGTTCGGCGGTGCCCGCGGACGGCCGGTGGCGCGGGCGGGGCACCTCGTCTCCGCGGCGGCGATCGCCCCGGCGCCGGCGCTGCTCATCCTCGACCTCGGCCGGCCGGGGCGCTTCCACCACATGCTCCGCGTCTTCAAGCCGCTCTCGCCGATGAACCTCGGCAGCTGGGCGTTCGCGGCCTTCTCCGCCGCGTCGGCGCTCGGCGGGGTGCGCACCCTCGCCCACAGCGCGACGGTGCCGCTGCCGGCCCTGCTGCGCCGCGCCGGCCGGCTCGTCCCCGAGCTGCTCACCCTCCCCGGCGCCCTGGTGGCGCTGTTCTTCTCCGGCTACACCGGCACCCTGCTCGCCGCCACCGCGGTGCCGCTGTGGGCGCGCACCCCGCTCCTCG
>VBHE01000059.1:576-4721 GCA_005889515.1 Chloroflexota bacterium
GCGCTCGAGCTCCCCGAGCGGGCGGCTCTCCTCGGCGAGGTGGCGATCGCCGGCGCCTGGCTCCGCGGGCTCGGGCCGGTGGCGCGGCGGCCGCTCCTCCGCGGGCGCGAGCGCGCCCTGTTCTGGGGCGGCTACGTCGGCGCCGGGCTCGCGCTCCCGCTCGCCCTGTCGCTCCTGCCCGGCACGGTGCGGCACCGCCGCGGACTCCGCCTCGCCGGCGCCGCCGCGACCCTCGCCGGGGGGCTCTGCCTGCGCGCCGCGGTGGTGCGTGGCGGAGAGGCGTCGGCGCTCGATCCCGAGGCCGCCCTCGGCGAATAGTCAACGGTTGACCTGCATTTGCAGGAGCCCTGCCGGGATTCGTTGACACCCCCCGCGGCCGTGCGTATGGTCACCGGCAACAGAGCGCGCCACGCGATTCGTGCAGTCGTCGGAGGGGGCACCGATGCCGACCGTCAGCCGCCGTGGGTTCCTCAAGCTCGGCGCCGCGGGCACCGGGGCGGTCGCGCTTGGCGGGCTGGGCTTCGACCTCGTCCAGGCCCGGGGCGTCGCCCAGCAGCTGCGCATCCAGGGAGCCCGGGAGGCGCACTCCGTCTGCCCCTACTGCGCGGTGGGCTGCTCGCTCGTCGCGTACACCAGCAGGCAGCCCGACGGCTCGGTGAAGCTGCTCCAGATCGAGGGCGACCCCGACAGCCCGGTCAACGAGGGCCGGCTCTGCCCCAAGGGCGCGACCGCGATGCAGCTCGCCACCTCGGCGCGGCGCGTCGCTCAGCCGCTGCACCGCCCCGCCGGGGCGACCGAGTGGCAGCCGATCTCCTGGGACTCCGCCCTCGATCGCATCGCCGCGAACATCAAGCGCTCGCGCGACGCGACCTTCGTCACCCAGGACGCCAACGGCAACACCGTGAACCGCTGCGAGGGCATCGCCTTCGCCGGCGGCGCCGCGTACAGCAACGAGGAGGGATACATCGCCACCAAGGTGATGCGGGCCCTGGGGGTGGTCCACCTCGAACAGCAGGCGCGTGTTTGACACGGCCCCACGGTGGTCAGTTTGGCCGCCACGTTCGGCCGGGGGGCCATGACCAATCACTGGCGCGACATCCGCAACAGTGACCTCATCCTCATCAACGGCGCCAACCCCGCCGAGGCGCACCCGGTCGGCTTCCAGTGGTTCATGCGGGCCAAGCTCGAGCGGGGCGCGAAGATGATCCACGCCGACCCGCGCTTCACCCGCACCTCGGCGGTCGCGGACATGCACCTGCCGATCCGCACCGGCACCGACGCCGCCTACTTCGGCGGGCTCATCAACCACGTGCTCCAGAACCAGAAGTACCACGAGGAGTACGTGGTCAACTACACCAACGCCTCGTTCCTGGTGAAGGACGGCTACGGCTTCACCGACGGCCTCTTCTCCGGCTACGACGCGACCAAGCGCAGCTACGACACCAGCACCTGGAGCTACGACGCCGACGCCGACGGCTTCGCCCACCGCGACCTCACCCTCCAGGATCCACGCAGCGTCTTCCAGGTCATGAAGGCGCACTACGCGCGCTACACCCCGGAGATGGTGTCGCGGATCACCGGCATCCCTGCCGACCGCTTCATGCAGGTGGCCGACATGGTCGCGGAGATGGGCAGGCCCGACCGGGTGATGACCATCGTCTACGCGGTCGGCCTCACCCACCACACCACCGGCTCGCAGCTCATCCGCGCCGGGTCGGCGCTGCAGCTGCTCCTCGGCAACATCGGCCGCCCCGGCGGCGGCATGAACGCCGAGCGCGGCCACGCCAACATCCAGGGGAACACCGACAACGCGATCTCCTGGGAGATCCTCCCCGGCTACCTGAAGGTGCCCGCGCCGGGACAGACCGGCATCGCCGACTACGTCGCCCAGAGCGCCTCGAAGAAGAGCGATCCGCACTCCTGGAACTTCTTCGGCACCAACTACGGCAAGTTCATGGTGAGCCTGCTCAAGACCTGGTTCGGCGACCACGCCACCGCCGACAACCAGTACGCCTTCGCCAACCTGCCCAAGCCGGCGAAGAACTCCTCGTGGATGAGCATCTACGACAACGCTCTCCAGGGGAAGATGAAGGGCGTGATGCTGTCGGGGATGACCGCGACCAGCATCGGCCCCGACTCCAACCAGGTGATGAAGGCGCTCGGCAACCTCGAGTGGCTGGTGGTCATGGACCCGCTGCCCACCACGAGCTCCGAGTTCTGGCGGGCACCCGGCGTCGATTCGACCTCGGTGAAGACCGAGGTGTTCATGCTCCCGACCACGCACTGGATCGAGAAGGACGGCTCCTTCGTGAACAGCGGGCGCTGGATGCAGTGGAAGGACCAGGTGCTGCCCCCCGAGGGCCAGTCGCGGCACGACCACTGGATCATGGCCGACCTGCTCATGCGGGTGCGCACCCTCTACCAGCAGCAGGGCGGCCGCTTCGCCGACCCGCTCATGCAGCTCACCATGGGCTACGCCGACCCGCGCAAGCCGACGCTCGACGAGCTGGCACGCGAGGTGAACGGCAGCGACCTCGCCACCGGCAAGCGGCTGGCGAGCTTCGCGCTGCTCAAGGACGACGGCACCACCGCCGCGGGCAACTGGCTCTACACCGGGTCCTACCCGGAGAGCGGCAACCTCGCGAGGCGCCGAATGGGGGTGGACGATCCGAAGAAGAACGACCCCACCGGGCTCGGCTTCTACCCGAACTGGGCGTGGAGCTGGCCGCTCAACCGCCGGGTGCTCTACAACCGCGCCTCCGCCGACCTGCAGGGAAAGCCCTGGGACCCGGCACGTGCCGGCATCCAGTGGAACGGGAGCAAGTGGGTCGGCGACGTGCCCGACTACCCGCCGACGCTGAGCCCCACCGATCCCAACGCCTATCTGCCCTTCATCATGAACGGCGAGGGCGTGGGGCGGCTCTTCTCCAACTCCATGGCCGACGGACCCCTCCCCGAGCACTACGAGCCGGTGGAGTCGCCGATCGCCAACCCGCTGCATCCCACGGTGTCGGCGTCGCCGGTCGCCTTCCTCTACGACAAGGCGGCGGGGAGGCCGAACCGCTTCGGCACGGTGAAGGACTACCCGTACATCGCCACCAGCTACCGGCTCACCGAGCACGAGCACTACGTCACCCAGCACGTGCCGCTGCTGGTCGGGCTCCAGCCCGAGCCCTTCGTCGAGCTGCCGGTGCAGCTCGCCACCCAGAAGGGCATCCGCACCGGCGACAAGGTGCGGGTCTCGTCGATGCGTGGAAAGCTCGAGGTGCTCGCACTGGTCACCCCACGGCTCCAGCCGCTGACGGTGGACGGGAAGACCGTCTACCAGGTGGGCATCCCCATCCACTGGGGGTTCGTCGGCATCCCCGCCGACAACGATCCGAGCAAGGGGGCCAACTGGCTCGCCAACGCGCTCACCCCGTTCGTCGGCGACGCCAACGCGCGCACCCCGGAGTTCAAGGCGTTCCTCGTCAACGTGGAGAGGATGTGATGGCCGCCGCGCTCGCCATCGACACCCGCTGGGACGACCGCCGCCGCCGCGGTGCCGAGCTCATCCGCCGTTATCCCTTCGCCGCCGAGGTGCTGCGCCTACACGCCGCCCTCGTGGACGTGCAGGAGCGCGCCTACGCGACGGTGCCGGAGCTGGGGGACATGGCCGCGGTCGCGGCGTTCGCCGCCGGCGAGGTGCTCCCCGCGGTGGTCGAGGCGACCGTCGCCGCCGGTCCCGACACCCTCGCCGAGAAGGCGTGGAGCCGGCTCGGAGAGGGCCGACTCGACGCCCTCGTCCTCGGATGGCTGGCGGGGGAGGAGCAGTCGCAGCTCGACCGCTACCTGGCGCGCGCCGCCGCGAGCCCGGTGCTCGAGGCGCTCGGCGATGCGCTCGCTCCGCCCGACGAGGTCGACGCCCGCCACTGCCCGCGCTGCGGCGGGCTGCCCCAGCTCGCGGTGATCGAGCCCGGCGAGGAGCTGAGCGGCTCACGCCGGCGGCTTCTGTGCTCGCGGTGCCTCGCCGCCTGGGGCTTCCCGCGGATGGTCTGCGCCGGCTGCGGTGAGACCGCCCCCGACCGGCTGCCCATCTACGAGGAGGGCGACTGGATCCCCCACGCGCGGGTGGAGGGCTGCGAGAGCTGCCGCCGCTTCCTGAT
>VBHE01000060.1 GCA_005889515.1 Chloroflexota bacterium
GAGCTGGCGGCGATGCCGCTGGCGCTGCACGCCGAGAGCCTCGGGCTGAGCAAGATCATGCCCAACCTCATGGGGTTGTAGACATGAGCGTCACGATCTCGGCGGGGACGGCCTACGGCTTCTTCACCGACACCAGCATCTGCATCGGCTGCAAGGCGTGCGAGGTCGCGTGCAAGGAGTGGAATCAGCTCCCCGGCAATCCCCCGCACTTCCTCGGCGACAGCTTCGACAACACCGGACAGCTCGACGCCATGAACTGGCGGCACGTCCAGTTCCGCGAGACGACGTCGGCGCAGGGCGGCCCGGCGTGGCTGATGATGTCCGACGTCTGCAAGCACTGCAACGAGGCGAGCTGCATGGACGTCTGCCCGACCGGGGCGATCATCCGCACCGAGTACGACA
>VBHE01000061.1:0-4257 GCA_005889515.1 Chloroflexota bacterium
CACGCACCGGCGGTGACCGACGAGGGACGGTCGGTACCTCCGCCCAGCGAGGGGCGCACCAGCAGCCTGTTGCCGGTGTCACGGGGCTGGACGAGGCCGAGTGGGGCCCCATTCGCCTGAGAGCGCTCCTCCACATCCACCAGCGGAACGTACCCGTCGTCTCCGAGACCGACGCGGGCACGGTGGGTCCCGGCCGGGGTGGGAGTGTGCGCGCTGGCCGAGGCCCCTGTGGCCGTCGGTCCGGCCGTGATCTCGCCACCTGCCGGTAGCGGGACGGTGCGCGGCTCGGCACGGGCTACGCCCGCCGAGGCCACCAAGCCGACCAGGGCCAGGGCGGTGAAAGCGGGGAGCGTGACGCGTTTGTTCATCCACATGGAGGACGTCGTCCGTGGCGCAAAGCCTGCGGCGCCCCCAAGGCCATCGCGGTGCGCCCGGCTCCCGTCACCTCCGTGTTCGGTGGGTACGGGCGGTCTTTTGGAGACTGGGGATCGCACCCATACCCCGCACCTGCGCCCGCGTGGACGACGGCTCGCGTCCATGCCATCCTACGGGGCGGTATGCGAGGCATTCAGCGGTGACGATCAGCGTCCTGCTCGCGACATGGAGCGCCAATATCGCCGTGGTGGAGGCGCAGTCCACTGCTCGCCCGCGGTCTCCTGCACGTCTCGATGTTCCGTCGCTGCACCTCAGCGTGCCCCTGGAGCCAGTTCCCTGCGAGGCGTATTGGGGGTCTTCGCTGCCTCCTTCCGCTGCTGCGCTCCTAGCCGACTGTAGCCATCGTGGCTTTTATGGAATTGTCGGCCAGATGGACGGCGCACTCCGCCCGCTCGTCGACGCGCCCAGGACTACGCTCGTTGACTGGCGGGGCACTGACGGTCGTACCTTCGGCCGCGCGCTCACGGCCACGATCGGAGGTGCCGAGCAGGACCCGGATGGCACATGGCCCGGACATGGCGTGCCGTCGGGCATGCCTGTCTTCATCGCGATTCGATCAGGCAATCAAGAAATCGAGCGTCAGGGCACCCGACGCGCCATTCCCTCTCAGGTCGTCATCGACGCGACCGATCAAGCCGTCGAAATCAGTCTTCAAGGCGAGCACGCCGACAACTTGGACCGTCGGGTCGCCCATGCCCACTTCGTGGATCCCGAACACTTCTCGTTCGAGCTGTTCGATATGGCGCTTTCCAACGGGCAGGCCTCTGCAGGACATCGCCACCCATCGGGGGCTGTTTCCATGGTCCACGCGCGTAGCAGCCGCCGCAACCTCCTGATCACTGTCGATCTTCGGGAACCTCTCACGACCTTCCAGGTCGGGATCGGAGGTGGTTTTCAGATCGAGGTGTCCTTCAGCTGATGCGCGCCCACACGCTAGCCACTCCGCGTGCATAGAGCATGTTGCAAAATGTCAACGGAACGGAGGTGCCCAGGTAGAGCACCATCGGTCATGGCACGGTGCGCGAATGTCCCCTGGGCAGGTCGACCGTCAGCAGCCCCCAACGCTTACCGTGCGAGGTGGTGCACGGGTATGCCGCCCAGTACCGCGCCCGCGCCGACCCTCACCGCTTCGTCGAGGTGGCCCGGCCGCTGCTCCGCGAGCTGCGCGACTGCTACCGGCCGGCGAGCATCGACCGCCCGGTGCTGCTCGTCCGGGGCGTCCACGACCGGCTCACCTCGCTCTCCGCCGTGTGACCCCGCACGGTCTCGGTCGCGTCCCATCTCCTCTACAAGAGGGGAACGGTCACGTCGCCGCGGTTGTGCAGGAGCTGATCCCAGGTATCGAAGGTCATGCAGAAGCGGCCGCCCAAACCGAACTTGGGCCCCCAACTGTTCCAGAACCACACAAGCTGGTTCTGTGCGTCGATCTCATCCGCAACAACCTCGTGCCCTCCGCGAACCGTGGCCCCCGGAGCGATGGCGACCATACCCGACGTCTGGTCGGGGCTGTCGAAACTCGTGTACCAGCCGATTCCGGTGATCACCGGTCGCTGGACCAGTGCCAAGAGTGCCTTCTCAAGGCCGAATGCGTGTGTGTACGAGCTGATCCACCCCATCTGCTTCGCCGCCTTGCAGACCATCAGCCCCGAGCCGCCCGGGTCGTTCGGTGGGTATGGCTCGCCCTCGAGGTGCGTCTCAACCTGGTAGAGGCCAACGGCATCTTGCTCATTGCGAGGATTGCCGCCGGTGAAGTCGGGAGCCGAGTCGAGGGCGCCACAGAGCGCATTCGCGGTGCAGGAACCGAGCCGGCCTTGGTCGAGAGGCAGCCCCGCAGCCTGGTGCTTCACGCTCACTATCATCGGCGCCGTTGGTGCCTCGAAGTCTCGCGATCGCGGATCGTGCTCGACGTGGCGGCCCAGGCGCTTACCCGGAACCACCTGTTCCGTCAGTCTCGTGCGGATGATGCCGTTGCTGGACATGACGAATCGCCTCGTTCATCAGACTTCGTGCTGCGGCTATTGTCGACGCCGAAGGCTGTGCGCTCTGCAGCGCCGCTCACGTCCCGCGTGAGGATTTCGACCGAACATCGGGCCTTTGGCCCGCCAGTATTCGCTCGTCGGAAGGTCCAGCGAACGGGCAGCGGCTCAGGGAGTCGGCCGCGCGGTCACGTATGGCGACGGCGAGGCCTCTGCGGGCCTCGTCGATGCCCGCGGGGACGAGGCCGCGGAGGCCGAAGGAGAGGCGGAAGCGGGCGACGGCGTCGGCGTGTGGACCGGGGACGGTGCCGCCGTGGCGACCGAGGACAGCGGCGCGGTGGTGACTGAGGTAAAGGTGGATGTGGACGTCGACGAGGTTGCGGTGGAGGTGATGGCCCTTGTGGCGGTCAGGGCCGGGCCGATCAGCAGACCGTGCATGGTTCGCCCGGCGGGCGCGCCTGTGGCATACCCACCGAGAATGCGCAGCCCCTGGGCGACGCCGCGCGCCGGCCGGATGGTTGCAGTCGCCCTCGCACCAGGATGGAGAGATCCCACCGCCCAGACCAGCGGTGGTGGCTCACCCGGGCCGGAGGAGGTGCGCTCGTTGAGCGCCATGCCCTGGCTGAAGGTGACCGACCTCAGGGCACCGCGGACATCGCGCACCCTCCCTGCGAGGTCGGCTACCCCAAGGCTCACGTTCATGTTCCCGAGGTCGGCAATGCCGCGGTTGACCACCTGGAGAACCGTGCGCGGGTCGGGGTCTTCGAGGAACTGCTGCCAGTCGAACCCAGGGACGCAGGTGGGGCACCGCGGGCCGAGGTCGCCGACCTGGCGATGGTCCGTCGTGTTCGTTGGAGACCGGTCCTGCGACCCGCTCGCGGAGGCGGGTGCGGTCGACGCCGTCACGGTGCCGCTCCCCGTCCTCCCTTTCGAGGTTGCGGTCACGGTCGCTGGCGGCGCAGGGTTCTCCGCACTGGTCGACCCCTGCTGGAGATCGACCGTGCCCGCGTCACCCGGCGCCACCGTCAGAGTGCAGGTCACGGTGGGCCCCGCCAAGGTGCAGTCGCCCGCGCTTGGGGTTGCTGTCAGCACCTGGGAGGGATCGGTGAGCGGATAGGTGATGGTCAGCTCGACCGGGTCCGTGCTCTTGTTCGCCGCCGTGTAGTGCAGCTCGTGGGCGGCGGTGTCCCTCTGCACCGTGACCGTCACCGGGGGTGCCGGAATGGTGGGATCTGCGTTGCTGAGCGTCACGGTCGCCGGTGGTTGCGGTGCCGGCGCCGGCGCCGGCACCGCGCGGTGCGGCCCGCAGGCGGTGGCGACGACCAGGGCGAGCGCCCACGCACTCGGTAGCGCGAATCCGCCGTGGCGTCTGGTCATCGCCCTGTCTCCTGAGTGGTGTACTCGAAGCGGATCGACGGACTCTCGGGAAGCACGATCACAGCCCCGTGGCGTGGGCTCCACGACGCGGGCAGGAGGAAGTAGCTGCCCGTGCTGTGGACCAGCAGCCGCAGCCCGCTGTAGCGGAAACGGTAGGCCGAGCCGCCATCACCGATCAGGGCCTCGAGGACGCCGCCTGAGGTGAGCTGCAGCCGTTCTCGGCTGTAGACCTCCACACCCGGCCGCTCGACGAGGGTGGCGACGAACTGCTGGGCGTGCTCGGTGCCGAGCGCGTTCGCGTACTGAGAGACCGCCCAGAAGAGGCTGAGGACCATGATCAGGCTCGCCAAGGTCGTCCTCAGGACGGAGGCCTGTCGGTGCGCGAGCGATCCCTCCGAGGCGGCACCCCGCGCCCCTCCCCGAAGATGGGTGGCGTATGTAATCAGGGCCGCGCCGAGTCCGGGGCTCA
>VBHE01000061.1:4277-4708 GCA_005889515.1 Chloroflexota bacterium
AGTCCGCACCCCGCGAGGAGGAGGACCCCGCGCACCCGGTGGAGCGCCCGCGGATGCGCCCGGAGGCGGTCGACGGTGAGAGCGTGGATCCACACCGCGAGCAGCGCGAGGAGCAGCAGCCCTCCGAGCGGTCTGAAGAGCGTGTCCGCGCTGCGCAGCAGGTAGTCCTGGTTGCTGAAGCCCACCACGGTCGGATCCAGCCCGAAGTAGTCGATCTGGGCGCTGGTGCGGGTCCACCCGAAGAAGAGCGCCAGCGCGGTGATGAGCGTCGTCGGAGCGACCACCCCTGAGACGATCCGCAACAGCCGCTCCCCCTGCCGTTGCCTATCGCTTCGCGCCGCCGCCTCCGCAACCGCGGGACCGTCGACCGCGGGCGGGTCCGGCCGACGGGTCTGCTCTGGAGGTACCGCGCGACTGTGGACGGCGGAGAT
>VBHE01000062.1 GCA_005889515.1 Chloroflexota bacterium
ACCGCCCTGCCGGTGCTCGAGGCCGACGGCCTCACCGCCACCGTCTTCGTCGTCAGCGGCTTCGTCGGCCGTCCCGGGTACATGACCGCCGCCGACGTCGCCGCCGCGGCCGCGGCGGGGATGACGATCGGGGCGCACACCGTCCACCACGTCGCCCTCGCCCACATCCCCGCCGCGCTCGCCCGGGTCGAGATCGAGGTCTCGCGCGAGGCGCTCGAGCGGCTCAGCGGCCAGCCGGTCGCCGACTTCGCCTACCCCTACGGCGACACCTCCCGCGCCGTCCAGGCGATGGTGGCGGCCGCGGGCTTCCAGGACGCGGTGACCACCGTCTTCGGCACCACGGCGGCGCCCTGGCGGCAGTTCTCGCTCAGCCGGGTGCGCATCGAGGGAGCCGACTCGCTCGCGTCCTTCGCCGCCCGGGTCCTCGGCCCGCTCGGGCTCCGGGCCACCCCCGGCCCGGATCTCCTGCCCGCCCCCGGACGGATGGCCGAACGTATCCCCGGAACCCCCTACTAACTACTGCCCGACCAGTAGATCATCTGATATCGACGTTGCGGGGTTTAGCCTCAGGCTGGTAGCGTGTCCTGCTCGTGAGCACGCAACGCGGACAGAGCACCGCCTCGACGGTCGCCGGCGTCGCCGCCCTGATCACCGCCGTCGGCGGGACGGTCGGCGTCCTCTACCAGACGGGCGTCATCCACCACACCGCCACCCCGGCGAGCTCCCCCTCGCCGGGCGTCACCGGGTCGCCGTCGCCGGGCGGTGGCGCCTCCCCCTCGCCCTCGGCGAGCTCCGATCAGAGCCCGTCGGCCAGCCCGGGGACGACGCCGACGCCGACCCCGTCGCCCGGCTCGAGCCCGACCTCGATCCCGACCGCAGCCCCCACCCCGAGCCACGGGATCGTCATACACTGACCGCCGGCGGGAGGATGGCGACGGCGTGCTCGCGGAGCACGGCGTCGGCCTGCTCCAGCCACTCCATCCGGGCCTCGGCGCGGCGGTGGGTCTCCTGGATGTAGGCGTAGTGGCCCTCCCGCGCCGGGGGCGTGGCCAGGCGGGGCGGCGGCGGCACCGCGCCGTCCGGCACCACCTCGCGCTCGGCCAGCTCCTCGAGGGCGAGCACGGCGGCCGAGACGGTGTCGGTGACCATGTCGGCGTGGTCCATCTTGGCGCTGAGCACCGCGACCGAGTCGCGGCCGTCCGGACGTGGCGCGGCGGCGGCCCCGGTCACCGAGGCGACGTAGCCGCGGAGCTCGTCGAGCATGGTGACCCCCCGCTCGGCGCCGCCGACGACGACCCGGTGGTCGCGCGTCCCCACGGTGAACTGCGCGGTGGGCTGGGGGGGCCGGTCACCGGAGCGGCGGCGGAAGAGGGGCATCGCCGGCGCCTGGGTTCCCGGGGTCAGGCGCTCGCCGGCGCGGGGAACTGGCTGCGCTTGAAGAGCGCGTGCAGTCGCAGCCCGGCGGCGGCGAGGGCCTCCTCACCCCCCTCCTCGCGGTCGACGAGGACGAGCGCCTCGACCACCTCGGCGCCGGTCCCGTGGACCTGCTCGAGGGCGGTGAGGAAGCCGGAGCCGCTGGTGATCACGTCGTCGACGAGCAGGCAGCGGTCGTGGGGACCGAGCGAGGGCCCCTCGATCGACCGCGCGGTGCCGTGCTGCTTGGCCTCCTTGCGCACCAGGAAGCCGCGCAGCGGCATCGGGTCGGTGCCGCTCAGGGCGATCACCCCGGCGGCGATCGGGTCGGCGCCGAGGGTGAGGCCCCCGACCGCGCTCACCTCGAGCTCGCGGCAGCGGTCGAGGATGAGCCGGGAGGCGAGGTACAGCCCGCGCCCCTCGAGGGTGACCTGCTTGCCGTCGAAGTAGAAGTCGCTGCGCCGGCCGCTGCTGAGCAGGAAGTCGCCGAAGCGGAAGGAGCGGCGCTGGAGGAGCGCCTGCAGCTCGGCCCGCAGATCGTCGTCGCTCATGTCCCCTCCTCCGGGCTCCAGCGGAGCACCGGCCGCCGCGCCGCCTGGACCTCGTCGACCCGCTCCACCGGCGCGTCGTGCGGCGCCGACTGGACGAGGCCGAGGTCCGCCTCGGCCTCGGCGACGATGGCGGCGAGGATGTCGGCGAGACCGTCGAGGCTGCGCCGCGACTCGGTCTCGGTGGGCTCGAACATCATCGCCTCGGGAACGGTCGTCGGAAAGTAGACGGTCGGTGGATAGACGCCGAAGTCGATCATCCGCTTGGCGACGTCCATGGCCCGCAGCCCGTCGACGCGGCCGCCGCGGGTGGTGGCGACGAACTCGTGCATGCACGGCGAGTCCACCGCCATCCCGAAGAGCCCGCGCAACCGCGCCTGGAGGTAGCGCGCGTTGAGCACGGCGTCGCGCGCCACCTGGGGCAGGGTGTCGCCATAGGCACGGATGTAGGCGTAGGCGCGCACCAGCATGCCGACGTTGCCGTAGTAGGCGCGCACCTTGCCGATGCTCCGGGGACGGTTGTCGTCGAGGAAGAACCGGTTCCCGTCCCGCTCCACGGTGGGATGGGGCAGGAGGTCGACGAGCGCGGGCTGCACCCCCACCGGCCCCGCCCCCGGACCGCCACCGCCGTGCGGCGTCGAGAAGGTCTTGTGGAGGTTGAGGTGAACGACGTCGAAGCCCATGTCGCCGGGCCGGGCGATGCCCACGAGCGCGTTGAGGTTGGCGCCGTCGTAGTAGAGGAGCGCACCGGCGTCGTGCGCCGCCGCGGCGATCTCGAGGATGTCGGTCTCGAAGACGCCGAGCGTGTTCGGGTTGGTCATCATCACCGCCGCCACGCGGTCGTCGAGGTTGCGGCGCAGGTCGTCGACGTCGACGGTCCCGCGCGCGGTGCTGCGCAGCGACACCACCTCGAGCCCGCTCATCCCCGCGGACGCGGGGTTGGTTCCGTGGGCGCTGTCGGGGACGAGCACCCGGGTCCGCCCCGTGTCGCCGCGGGCCGTGTGGTAGGCCTGGATCATCCGCAGCCCGGTCCACTCACCATGCGCCCCGGCGGCGGGCTGGAGCGAAATCCGCGCCATCCCGGTGATCGCCGCCAGCAGCCGCTCCAGCTCCCACATCAGCTCCAGGGTCCCCTGCACGTCGGCGGGGTCCTGGTACGGGTGGAGGTCGGCGAACCCGGGGAGCGAGGCGAGCTGCTCGTCGACGATCGGGTTGTACTTCATGGTGCACGAGCCGAGCGGGTACATCCCCTGGTGGAGGTTGTGGTTGCGCCGGGCCAGCCGGCCGAGGTGCCGGGCGAGCACCGGTTCGGCGACCGCAGGGATGGCGGCGGGGGTGGCGCGGAGCAGCCGTGCCGGGATCAGCTCGTCGAGCGGCGGAGCAGCGACCCCGGCCTCGGGCAGCAGCGGGGCGGTGTCGAGGTCGCCGCCGAGCTCGAAGACGACCGGGTCGGCGCCCGCCCACGCCGCCTCCGGGGGCTCCGCGCCGTGCGGGCGGGCGTGGCCGTTCGCGCCAGAGCTCATGCCACCCGCGCCCCGCGGAGGGTGGGCACGAGCTCATGGGCGACGGCGACGTAGCGCTCGACCGCAGGGGGAGGCCGGCGACGATGCCGACCTCGCGCATCCGCGCGGCGAGGACCGCGGCGTCGCCGGGGAGGCGGACGGCGAACTCCCAGAGGAACGGGGTGTCGGGGAGGGCGAGCTCGACGCCGTCGAGGCCGGCGAGGCCGGCGGCGAGGTGATGGGCGCGCCGGGCGCTCACCTCGGCGACCCTGCGCATCCCGGCCGCGCCCATGTGGGCCATGTAGACGGTGGCGGCGAGCGCCATGAGCGCGTGGTTGGTGCAGATGTTGGAGGTGGCCTGCTCGCGGCGGATGTGCTGCTCGCGGGTCTGCAGGGTGAGGGTGAAGGCGCGCCGCCCGGAGTGGTCGCGGGTCATCCCCACCAGCCGGCCGGGGAGGCGGCGGACGAGCGCCTGGCGCGCCGCCATGAAGCCGACGTGGGGACCGCCGAAGGACGGCGGGATGCCGAGCGGCTGGCCGTCGCCGACGGCGATGTCGAAACCCGCCTCGCCCGGGGGCGCGAGCGCGGCGCAGGCGATCGGGTCGACGTGGGCGATGGCGAGGGCGCCGGCGGCGTGGGCGGCGGCGGCGAGGGCGGGCAGCTCCTCGAGGGTGCCGAGGAACCCCGGCTGGGCGACGAGCAGGGCGGCGTGGTCGGAGGTCAGGCGGGACGCCGCCGCCGCCGGGTCGGTGAGCCCGGCGGCGAGCTCGACGCGGTCGACGGCGACGCCGCGCGCCCGGGCGTAGGTGTCGACGACCCGGCGCACCTCGGGGTGGACCCCGTCGGAGACCGCGACCCGCGAGCGCCCGGTGTGCGCCACCGCCATCAGCAGGGCCTCGGCGGCGGCGGTCGCGCCGTCGTACATCGAGGCGTTGGCGACGTCGAGGGCGGTGAGCGCGCAGATCATCGACTGGAACTCGAAGATCGTCTGGAGCGTGCCCTGCGACGCCTCGGCCTGGTACGGGGTGTACGCCGTGTAGAACTCCGGCCGCGCCACCGTGGCGCGCACGATCGCGGGGATGAAGCGGCGGTAGACGCCGGCGCCGAGGAAGGCGTCCACCTCACCGAGCGGACGGTTGCGCGCCGCCAGGCGGGTCAGCTCCTCGACCAGCTCCTGCTCCCCGAGGGCCCGGGGCAGCTCGAGCGGAGGGTCGAGCAGCGACGGGGGGACGGAGGAGAAGAGGTCGTCCGCGGACGCGGCGCCGACCACCTCCAGCATCGCCCGGCGGTCGGCGTCGTCGAGGGGGAGGTAGCCCATCACCCCAAGTATGCCGCGCCGCGTGTCCCGGGCCGGTGCGCCGCGCGGTGATACCCTGGCGAGACATGGCAAAGCGCAACACCATCTCCATCGACGACGTCCTGACCGCCGTCGAGACCGCCCGCGACAAGGTGATGGCCGACGAGGTCAAGCAGCTGATCAAGCTGGGGCTGCCGAAGAACGTCGCCCTGAAGATGGTCGCCGAGCGCTACCGCCAGCGCGGCGAGGGCGAGGAAGAGGGCGGGGGCGAGCAGTCGCCCTGGCCCGACATGGGCTGACCGGGCGGCTCAGCGACCGGGGCGGGGGAACTGCCGGGCGAGGACGGCGTCGAAGGCGCGGTCGGGGAGCACCGCACGCAGGCCGATCATCGCCCGCGCGCCCGGCGTGACCACGTACCGAGCCCGCGGACGCGACGCGGTGATCGCGCGCTCGATCACCCGCGCCACCGCCTCCGGCCCGGCGCCGAGCACGCGTCCCGTCGGCCCCGAGTAGGCGTGGGCGGTCGTCGCCGCCACCGCGGTCGCGAAGTCCGCGTAGGGCCCCCCGCCGCTGGGGACGGCGTCGATGCTCCCGACCGCGGTGACCCCGAAGTTGGTGCGGATCAGCCCCGGCTCGAGGAGCACGACCTGGATCCCGAACCCCGCCACCTCGAAGCGCAGGGCGTCGCTGAGCGCCTCGACCGCGTACTTGGTCGCGTGATACGGGCCGCCCCCGGGGAAGGTGAGCCGGCCGCCCATCGAGCCGACGTTGACGATCCGTCCCCGGCGCCGGCCGCGCATCCCGGGGAGGACGAGCTGGCACATGCGCAGCAGCCCGAAGACGTTGGTCTCGAACTGGCGGCGCACCTCCTCGAGCGGCACCTCCTCGAGCGGCCCGCCCTGGCTGTAGCCGGCGTTGTTGACGAGGGCCTCGATGCCACCCGCCTCCTCCTCGACGGTGGCGACCGCGGCGCTCATCGACGCCTCGTCGGTGACGTCGAGGGCGAGCGTCCGGCAGCCCTGGGCGGCGAGCGAGGACAGCGTCTGCGGGCGCCGCGCGGTCGCGTAGACCGTGCGCCCGCCGCGGGCGAGCCGGGCGGCGGTGGCGTGGCCGATGCCCGTCGAGCAGCCGGTGATCAGCACCGCACCGGAACCGGGCTGGTTCATGGCGGTCAATGGTGCGGGCGGCGGCCACGATCCGACAACGCGGCCGGGCGCTCTCGAGGACCGATGCGATGATCGCGCCCGTGAGCCTCTGGCGCCGGCGCGACTTCCTCGCCCTCTGGGCGGGCCAGACGGTGAGCGAGCTGGGAAGCCAGGTCTCGCTCATCGCCCTGCCCCTGGTCGCGGTCACCGTGCTCGGCGCCGGCGCCTTCCAGACCGGGCTGCTCGCCACCCTCCAGTACCTCCCCTTCCTCCTGCTCGGCCTGCCCGCGGGGGTCTGGGTCGACCGCCTGCCGCGGCGGCCGGTGCTGATCGTCGCCGACGCCGGCCGCGCCCTGGCGATGGGCTCGGTGCCGGTGGCGTGGGCGCTGCACCGCCTCCACCTGCCCCAGCTCTACGCCGTCGGGTTCGTCGTCGGCGTGCTCACCGTCTTCTTCGACGTCGCCTACCAGTCCTATCTCCCCGCGCTCGTCGACCGCGATCAGCTGGTCGCGGGCAACTCGCGGCTCGCGCTCACCCAGTCGAGCGCGGAGGTGGCCGGGCCCGGGCTCGGCGGCCTGCTGGTGAGCGCGGTGACGGCGCCGTACGCGGTCGCCGCCGACGCGGCGAGCTACGTGGTCTCGGTCCTGAGCCTGCTCCTCATCCGCACCCCCGAGCCCCGGCGGGAGGCGGGTCGGGCGCGCAGCCTGCGCGCCGAGCTCGCCGAGGGGCTCGGCTACGTCCTCCGCCACCGCCTGCTCCGTGCCATCGCCGCCTGCACCGGGCTCCACAACCTCTTCGGCAACGCCGCGACGGCGGTGCTCTTCGTCTTCGCGGTGCGCGAGCTCGGCCTGGGCGCGGGGACGATCGGGCTCTGGCTCAGCCTCGGCAGCCTCGGCGGCCCGGTGGGGGCGCTGCTCGCCTCCCGGCTCTCCCGGCGGCTCGGCACCGGACCGGCGATCGCGGTCACCGCCTGGATGGGCGGGCCGGCCTGGCTGCTCGTCGCGGTCGCCCCGCGCGGCCACGCCCTCCCCTTCCTGATCGCCTCCGGACTGCTGGGCTCGCTCGCCGGGGTCGCCTACAACGTCACCCAGGTGAGCCTCCGCCAGGCGATCACGCCGCAGCGGCTGCAGGGACGGATGAACGCCACCATGCGCTTCCTGGTGTGGGGGACGATCCCCGTCGGCGCCTTCGCCGGCGGCGTGATCGCCACCCTCGTCAGCCTCCGCGCCACCCTCTGGATCGCCGCCGCCGGCACCCTGCTCGCGGCGCTGCCGGTGACCCTCTCCGGGGTCCGGCGGCTGCGCTGCGTCGAGGATGCGATGCCCGACCCCGAGCCGGAGCTGGGGATCGTCGGCCGGGCCGTCTGACCGGGGCCTATGCTCTGCGGCCCATGACCGCGCCGCTCTCCGTCGCCGCCGCCCAGGCGCGCATCCTCGCCGCCCTCACCCCGCTCCGCAGCGAGCGGGTGCCGCTCGCCGAGGCGCTGGGGCGGGTGCTCGCCGCCCCGGTGGTGAGCCGGCGCACCCTGCCCCCCTTCGCCAACTCGGCGATGGACGGCTACGCGGTGCGCGCCGCCGACATCGCCGGCGCCGCCGAGGGGAGCCCGGTGCGGCTGCCCGTCCGCGGCGAATCGCGCGCCGGGGTCGTCCCCTCGCGGCGGCTGGAGCGGGGGACGGCGATGCGGATCATGACCGGCGCCCCGCTCCCCGAGGGCGCGGACACCGTCGTGCGCCACGAGGACACGGACAACGGCCGCGAGACCGTGGCCGTTCGCGTCGCTGCAGCTCACGGCACCAGCGTCCGCTTCGCCGGCGAGGACATGCGCTCCGGGGACCGGGTCCTCGCCCCCGGCCACCGGCTGCGGGCCGGTGACCTCGCCGCCTGTGCCGCCCTCGGCGAGGTGTGGCTCGAGGTGGGCCGCCGCCCGCGGGTCGCGGTGCTCAGCACCGGCGACGAGCTCGTCGAGCCCGACCGCGAGCCGGGCCCGGGACAGATCGTCGACAGCAACGCCGTCTCCGTCGCCGCCGCGGTCCGCGAGGCCGGCGGCGACCCGGTGCGGCTCGGCATCGCCCGCGACACCGTCGTCGACCTCCGCCGCCACCTCGAGGAGGGCTCCCGCTGCGACCTGGTCGTCAGCTCCGCCGGGGTCAGCGTCGGCGACCACGACCACGTCCGCGACGTCGTCGCCGAGATGGGCCGGCTCGACCTGTGGCGGGTGGCGATGCGCCCGGGCAAGCCGCTGGCGGTCGGCAACGTCGCCGGGGTCCCCTTCCTCGGCCTGCCCGGCAACCCGGTGAGCAGCCAGGTCACCTTCGAGCTCTTCGCCCGCGCGACCCGCCCCCACCGTCCACGCTCCGCGGCGCGCACCCTCGAGCCGATGGAGAAGCCGGAGGGGCTCGAGACCTTCCACCGCGGGATCCTCGAGCACGGCCGGCACGGAGAGCTGCCCGGGGTGCGCCTCACCGGGGCTCAGGGCTCGGGGATCCTCCGCTCCATGGTCCTCGCCGACTGCCTCATCGCCCTCCCGGCGGAGGGCAGCCTGGTGCCCGCGGGCACCGTCGTGGAGATCATCCCGCTGAGCTGAGCTCCCGCGGGCCCTCGATCGGGGTCGCGGCCTCGAGCAGCGCGCGCAGCCCGGTGATCAGCGCGCGGCGGTCGGCCGGGCTCATGAGCTCGACGGCGCGGAGGAGGTCGTCGCAGGCGAGCACCTCGGGGTGAGCGGCGGCCCGCGCCCGGCCGGCGTCGGTGAGCGAGACGAAGACCCGGCGGCGGTCCTGGCCGTCGCGGATGCGGGCGACGAGGCCCTTGCTCTCCAGCCGGTCGACGAGCTCGGTGGCGGTCGCCCGGCTGAGGCCGAGGTTGCGGGCCTGCTCACCGACGCTCAGCGGACCGGTGACGGCGAGGAGGCGGAGCAGGCCGAGCATCCGCGGGGTGACGTCGGTCCCGGGAATGCGCTGGCGGGACGACTGGAAGCGTCGATACACGGCGGGGTAGAGGAGACACACCTCGGCGATCACGGCCTTGGCGTCTGCGCTCGGCACGTCCCCTGGCGCCCGCATCTCCGCGCGAATCCTCCGCGGCAGGCACGCGGCGGTCAATGGGGCAAAGAGCCCAACGCAGCCGTCGGACGGGCCCACGGGGACGCGGCGGTACCATGCCGCGAGCCATGACCCGCACTCCCATCCGCCGCCCGCTGCTCGTCCTCGCCGCCGCCGTCCTCACCGGCTGCGGGTCGTCGGGATCGTCCTCCGCGTCGCCCCCGTCGGGCGGCGAGGAGACCCGCAGCGCCACCCAGGTCTACGACGACTTCCTCACCGACATGGCCCGGGAGCGCTCGGTCCACGTCACCGGACACCAGGTCGACAGCGCCGGCACCGCGAGTGACCTCGACGTCGTCGACACCCAGGACTCGGCGAGCATCACGCTGAGCGCCGCGGGCCAGACCCTCTACCTCGTGGTCACCCCGGCGAGCGTGTACGCGGCGCAGAGCCGAAGCGGCCCGTGGATCACCGCTCCCACCGATCTCGCCACCAACGCGCGCTCGCTGACCCTCGCGAGCACCGTGCGCTGCGCGCGGATCGAGCACGGCACCCTGACCAAGGGCGCGGTGTCGACGGTGAACGGCCAGCGGGTGATCGCGGTGAACGACGACGGCAAGGCGCCGGGCGCCTCGTCGTCCACGGTGTACATCAGCGCCTCCACGCCGGCGCGGCTGGTGCGGGTCGTCGACCACGGGGCGACCACGCCCGGCGGCCGCGCCGACTGCGGCCACGCCGTGTCGGCGGGCTCACCGTCGACCAGCAGCGCCAGCTTCGACTTCGGCGACTGGGGCGGGGCGGTCACGGTGACGCCGCCGCCGAGCGGCGGGGTCTAGACGCTCCGGCATCACCGGCGCCGGCCGCGGACGAACCAGACGGCGACCGCGACCACGGCCAGGACCGCGATGACGATCGCCGCCTTCTCGATGGGCCCCGAGATCCTGTCGTAGTTGGCGCCAACCTCGTAGCCGGCGATGGCCAGGCCGGCGCTCCAGGGCAGGGCGCCGAGGAAGGTGAGCACCGCGAAGGGGACGATCGGCACCCGCGCCAGCCCCGCGGGGAAGGAGATGTAGGTGCGGATCACGGGCAGCA
>VBHE01000063.1:0-4583 GCA_005889515.1 Chloroflexota bacterium
GCGGAGCGCCTCGACGAACGGCTGATAGGGAACGCCCATGTCCTCATCGCAGCGGCCGCCGAGGACGGTGGCGCCGCGCGAGTGGGCGCGCGACGCGATCTCGGCGGCGAGGCGGGTCTTGCCGACCCCGGGCTCGCCGGCGATGAGCACGGTGCGCAGCGCCCCCCCCGACGCCTCCTCCCAGCAGCGGGTGAGGTGGCGCATCTCCTCCTCGCGTCCGACGAAGATCCGCCCCTGGTGGCGGAGCAGCGAGGGGAGGGGCAGCTCCGGGGTGGGGAGCCGCGCCCAGCGCACCTCGCAGGTGGCGACCGGCTCGGGGAGGCCGCGGAGCTCGAGCGCTCCGAGGTCCGCGAAGGTGGCCCCACTCCGCCCCCCCGCGGCGGCACGGACCAGCGCGGTGGCGAGGATCTGGCCACCAGTGGCCACCGCCACCAGCCGCGCCGCCTCGACGACCGCGGTGCCGTAGACGTCGCGCTCCTCGAAGGTGACGTCGCCGAGCGCGACGCCGACGCGGACCGACAGCGGGGTCGCGGAGCGGGCGTCGAGGTCGACGCTCTGCTGGATCGCGATCGCGCAGTCGAGGGCGTCGGCGGCGGACTCGAAGACGGCGAGCAGGCCGTCCCCGAGCCCCTTGACCTCCTCGCCGCGGGACTCGTCGATCGCCCGCCGGAGCGCGGTGAAGTGGGCGCGGCGCACGTCGTCGTAGGCGGTCTCACCGAGCCGCGAGAGCAGGTTCGTCGAGCCGACCAGGTCGGTGAAGAGCACCGCGGCGATCCGCCGCCCCTTCTCGGGTCTCACCGACAGGCGCCCGGAGACTGCACGTCGACTGTCCGGCGGCGATTGCAGTTGTCCCTGTCTGTAAGGTGCTCGCTGTTTCCGGACACCCGTATACTTTATGCGCTGCCGTCGGTGAGTGGGCTGACGAGGACGGGGAATGGGCGGGGTCGTCTCGGGCCGGTCGGCGGGCGGAGCGGTGGCGCAGCGCACCGGCTTCCTCGCCGCCCTAACCCCGGCGGAGCTCGCCGACCTCGAGGCGCAGGCGAACCGGCGGCGCTTCGCCAAGGGCTCGACCCTCGTCGGCGAGGGGGAGATCCCGCGTCGTGTCGTCATCCTCGTCGACGGCCGGGTCAAGGTCTCGCACTTCGCCGCCGACGGCCGCGAGGTGGTGCTCACCGCGCGCGGTCCGGGGGAGCTCATCGGGGAGATCTCCGTGGTCGACGGGCGACCCTGCTCGGCGACGGTGACCGCCTTCGAGCCGGTGGACGCGCTGGTCGTCGACGCCGCCGCCTTCACCCGCTATCTCGACGAGCATCCCCGGGTCACCCGCCTCCTGCTCAGCGCGATCGTGCAGAAGCTCCGCGACTCCGACCGCAAGCGCGTCGAGTTCGGCACCCACGACACCGAGGGGCGGGTGGCGCGGCGGCTCGTGGAGCTGGCCGAGGAGTACGGCCGGCCGGCGGACCGCGGGGTGAGCATCACCCTTCCCCTGACCCAGCAGGAGCTGGCGGGATGGACGTCGGCGTCCCGGGAGGCGGTCAGCAAGGCGCTCGGCAGCCTGCGCGCCTGCGGCTGGGTGTCGACCGACCGCCGGCGGGTCACCGTCCTCGACATCGAGGCGCTGCGCCGGAGGGCGTCGCCCTTCTGACCGGAACGCGGGTCGCGGATGGCACACTGGCGCCCGTCGACGCCGTGGCCGAGGAGGACGACCGTGCTCCGCGCCTTGCTGCTCGCTCCGCCGGGAGCGGGAAAGGGAACCCAGGGTGAGCGGCTCGCGCAGGTGTACGGCGTGCCCCACCTCGCCACCGGGGACCTGCTCCGCCATCACGTCGCCGAGGCGACGGCGCTGGGGCGGGAGGCGAAGGGCTACATGGACCGCGGTGAGCTCGTGCCCGACCGCCTCGTCGTCGACATGGTGTCCGACCGCATCGCCGGGGCGCAGCAGCTAGCCGGCTTCGTGCTCGACGGCTTCCCCCGCACCCTGACCCAGGCCCGGCAGTCGTACGAGTGGGGACGGGCGAAGGGACGGACCTTCCACGCCGTCATCTCCCTGCAGGTCCCCGAGGACGAGCTCGTCCGCAGGCTGGTGGAGCGGGGGAGGAGCTCGGGGCGCACCGACGACAACGAGGAGACCATCCGCAACCGGCTCGCGGTCTACGCGGAGCACACCGAGCCCCTGCTCGACTTCTACCGGGGGCGCGAGATCCTCCTCGAGGTCGACGGGACCGGCACCGTGCCCGAGGTCACCGCGCGCATCGGAGGCGCGCTCCTGCCGCTCGCCTTTCCCTGACGGGCCGGCCGCCTATGCGGCCATCTCGTGCAGGGTCGCGCCGTCGTCCGCCTTGGCGCCGGCCGCGGCGTGGGCGGGACGGCCCGGCAGCATCAGGGCGAGGAGCACCCCGACCGCGGTGAGCCCCGCGGTGAGCAGGAAGACGTCGCCGAGGCCACCCCCGAACGCCTGGTTCTCCACCGAGCTCAGCAGCGCGAGGATCCCCGCCTGGCCGGTGGCGGCGAGGTGCGAGAGGTCGGCGAAGCCGGGGGAGACCGAGGGGAGGGAGCGGCCGGCGACCTGCTGGGCCTGGTGGGCGATCATCACCGAGGTGAGCACCGCCAGGCCGAGCGCCGACGCGACCCGCTGGACGATGTTGTTGATCGCGCTCGCCTGGCCGACGCGGTCGGCGCTGACCGCCGCCATCGCTCCGGTCATGATCGGCATCATCGCCAGGCCGATCCCCACGTTGCGGACGATGGTGACCAGAATCAGCGCGCTCCGCGGGGTCGCCGGGGTGATGTCCCGGAGCAGGTAGGTGCCGAGGGCGACGAGGAGCAGGCCGATGGCCCCCGGCCAGCGTGCCCCGATGCGGTCGTAGAGCCGCCCGCTGATCGGCATCATCACCGACATCACCGCGGCCGGAAGGAGCAGGGTGAGCCCCGCCTGGAAGGGGCCGTAGCCCTCTCCCTGCTGGAGGAACAGGGGGACGTAGAAGGCCCCGGCGAAGAGCCCGGTCGAGATCAGCCCGATGAGCACCGCGGAGAGCGAGAAGCCGAAGCTCCCGAAGATGCGGAGGTCGAGGAGGGGCTGCTCGACGGAGAGCTCGACCACCACGAAGGCGGCGAGGCTGAGCAGCCCGCCGGCGATGAGCATGAGCACCCGGTAGGAGCTCCAGCCCCAGCTCGAGCCCTCGGAGAAGGCGAGGAGGAGGGCGAAGAGGCCGCCGCCGACGAACCCGAAGCCGAGCAGGTCGAAGCGCTGGCCGGGCCGGGTGGCGAAGTGGGGGAGGATGGAGACGGCGGCGAGGGCTCCGAGGAAGCCGATGGGGACGTTGATGTAGAAGATGAGCCGCCAGTTCACGTACTCGACGAGCCAGCCGCCGAGCGCGGGCCCGATCGCCGGCGCGACCACGATGCCGAGACCGTAGAGGCCCATCGCCGCGCCGATGCGCTCGCGCGGCACCAGCCGGTAGATGATCGACTGGCCGAGCACCGGGAGCAGGCCGCCGCCGATCGCCTGGACGACGCGGAAGACGATGAGGGTGTTGAGGTTCCAGGCGATCCCGCAGAGCGCGGAGCCGGCGACGAAGGCGAGCAGCGACGCGATGTAGAGCGGCCGCAGCCCGAAGCGGTCGCCCAGCCACCCGCTCGTGGGCACGACGATGCCGAGGGCGAGGCTGTACCCCGTGGCGATCCACTGCACCTGGTCGGTGCTGGCGCCGAAGTCCGCCTGGATCCGCGAGGTGGCGACGTTGACGATGCTCGTGTCGAGCAGTGCCATGAAGGAGCCGATCATCACCACGAGGAGCGGGACCAGCCACCCGCCGGCGGCGGGGGACGCGACGGTCCGCAGGGCCGGCGCGCTCGCCGGGGCGGGCGCCGCCCGGCGCGGTCCCGGGACCGGGCGGTGGACGGTGGTCCGCGGGTGCACCGCGCGCCGGGGCGGCCGGGCCGGGCGGCGCGGGCTGCCGAGGGGCATCGAGGGCGACGTCGGGTCGTCGAGCGGGGTCGGGGAGCCCGGGACCGGGAGCAGCGTGGTCCCCGCGTACCTCTCGCCCGCCCTCCGCCTCGTGCTCATCGCGCCGTCCCCTGCCGTCCGCCGTCCCGTCGGAGGGAGTTTACCCAGAACAGTTGCGCTTTACAACTATATTCTCATGCATAACCATTCCGATCGAAAGGGTCAGGGATCGGCGTTGCGGAGGAGCTGGCGGGCGATCTGGTTGCGCTGGATCTCGTCGGTCCCCGCGGGGATCCGCAGGTTGCGGGCGAGGCGGAAGAGCCGCTCCTCGATCGTCCCCTTCGCGAGCCCGGCGGCGCCGTGGATCTGCAGCGCCCGGTCGGCGACGCGCTGGAAGGCCTGGTCGTTGACGAGCTTGACGATCGAGACCAGGCGCACCGCGTCCGGGGCGAGGGGGATGTCGAAGGCGCCGAGGCGGTCGAGCTCGTCCTGGGCGAGGAGGCTGGTGGCGCGGGCCGCGTACCAGTCGGCGTGCATGTCCGCGAGCATGTGTCGCAGGACCTGGAGGTCGGCGAGCGCGCCGCCGAAGGCGCGGCGTTCGCGGGTGCGGCGGACCGCGCGCTCGACGAGGAGCCGC
>VBHE01000063.1:4610-17189 GCA_005889515.1 Chloroflexota bacterium
AGCCCCTGGCCGACGTCGCCGACGCGGTTCGCGTCGGGAACCCGCACCCCGTCGAGGATGAGCTCGCCGGTGACCCCGTCCTCGATGAGCGTCGGCCGGGTCGCGCCGCGACGGAAGCCGGCGCGGTCGCCCTCGACGACGAACATGGTGAGCGACCGCGGGCCCGCGCCCGGCTCGGTGACCGCGGTGACGAGGGCGTGGTCGCAGAAGCGGGCGTTGGTGATCCACAGCTTGGTGCCGGAGATCCTCCAGCCGTCGCCGTCCCGCACCGCCTCGGTCCGGACCCCGAGCACGTCGGAGCCGGCGTCGGGCTCGGTGTTCGCGAACGCCGCGGTCGCGGTCCCCTCCAGGAGCGGCGCGAGGAAGCGCTCGCGCTGGCCGGCGGTGAAGTAGCGGGAGACCGGGCTCGGCCCCTCCGTCCAGGCGAGGATCGAGGGGCGCAGCCCCAGCCCCATCGCGTAGACGGCCTCCTCGACGAAGAGCATGTCGGCGCGTCCGAGCCCGCCCCCACCGAGCTCGCGGGGGAGGTGGAGGGCGTAGAACCCGGCCGCGGCGGAGCGCCGGCGCACCTCGGCGCGGGCCTCACGGACCACCGCGCTGAGCGATCCGTCGGCGTCGAGGTCGGGGGTCGTCGACGGCGGCGCGGCCGCCTGTGCCCGTGCCAGCTCCTCCTCGACGGGGACCATCTCCTCGGCGACGAAGCGGTCGAGCCGGGCAAGGATGGCGGCGATGTGGGGCGGCGGCTCGGACGAGACGGTCATGCCGGCGGCATCGGCTCGGGGCGGTCGGGGAGGGCGGCACCGGTCCAGGGCGAGGGGCGATGGCCGAGCAGCGCGGGCCGGTTGGCGTGGCCGGCGAGCAGGGGGAGCAGGTCCGCGGCGCGCAGCCGCCCGTAGGCGCCGGCGGCGGCGGGCGCCTCGCCGAAGCGGGTGACCGCGTCCGGACGCACCGTGGGCCCGGCGACCACCAGCGGGGTCGGGTCGCCGCTGTGGAGCAGGCCGCCTGCCGAGGGGGTGGCGTGGTCGCCGGTGACGGCGACGACCGCCTCGCCGCACAGGTCGAGGAGGCCGGCGAGCCCGGGGTCGATCGCCTCCAGCACCTCGAGCTTGGCGCGGGGGCGCTTCGAGTGTCCCGCCTCGTCGGTCGCCTTGGTGTGGACGTGGACGAGGGTGTCGCCCGCGGCGATCCTCCGCCGTGCGGCGTCGATCCGTGCGGCCATGTCCTTCCCGGAGTCGCGGCGGTGGGGCACCACCTCGGCCGCCATGGCGAGGAGGCGGGCGAGGCCCGCGTACAGGGGGGTCGAGGCGACGCTCGCGCCGCGCAGCCCGGTGCGCGCCTCGAAGGCGGGGAGCGGACCCCGGCGGCCCGCCCACTTGGTGGTGAGCACGTCGAGGGTGGGCAGGCCCCGGCGGCGCCGCCCGGCGTTCACCGGATGGTCGACGAGCACCGCGCGGCAGCGCCGCAGGTGGGTCTCGAGCGCCGTGGCGGTGCGGCGTGCCTCGGCCGGGTCGGAGGCGCCGGCGAGCGGCAGCGGCCGCATCCAGGGGTGGAGGTCCGCGAAGAAGGGATCGGTGTCGGTGACCTCCGCCGACCCGGCGCCCGTCAGCGCGAGGATCGCCTCGCCGCCGCCGAGCGGCTCGAGCCGCAGCGCGATCCCGTCGACGGTCGCCGGCGCCGGCGAGGCGAGCAGCGCCGCGGCGTCGTCGGCGTCCGCCGGGGCCGTCCTTCCCGTCACCCACAGCCGCCCGTCCCTCTCCGTCGCGGAGCGGAGCGCGGCGTGGAGGGTGGGCCTGCCCATCGGCACCTCGAGCCCGGCGCCGAGCGCCTCGAGCACCGCACGGCCACAGAACGGCAGGCCCTCGTAGCCGAGGAGGCTCCAGTGGGCCCACTCGCTCGTGGTCGCCCGGCCCCAGCCGAAGGGGAGGTGGAGGCCGCTCGCCCCCCGCCGGGCGAGGGCGTCGAGGACCGGGGTCGCCGCCGCCTCGGCCGGGGTCGCCGCGTCGAGCTCGGCGAGGGGGCGGTCGCCGAGGCCGTCGAGGATGACGAGGACGATCGGGAGGCGGTCGTCGCTCACGTGGTCCGCTCCGCGAGCGGCCGCTCGGCGATGAGCCGCTCGACGATCGGGACGACGCCCTCGGGGAGCATCGCCCGCCAGGGGCCGCCCTCGCGGAGCGCGCGCCGCACCTCGCTGCCGCTGAGCCGGGTGCGCTCGTCGCCGGCGAGGACGCGCACCGGGTATCCCGCCGCCTCGAGCTCGCGGGCCTTCGCCTCCTCCCACGCCGAGTAGACGCGCACCAGGTGGGCGGCCCCGAGCGGGACGTAGTGGGGCCAGACCTCGGGGTGGTGGATGGGGAAGGGCACGACGTCGACGCTCGCCTCGGCGACCCCGGCGCCGGCGAGCGCGGCGCGCACCAGGCGCAGGCGCTCGTAGTAGGTGAAGGGGTTGGCCTCGGGGAGGTGGCGGTGGGCGCTCTCCGCGCGTGCCTTCCGGGTGCCGGGGTCGGGGTTGGTGATGGCGACGATGAGCCGCTCCGACAGGGCGAGGGCCTCGAGGAAGAGCTCGAGGTGCTGGCGGTGCACCGGCTGGAAGCGGCCGGTCACGCAGCTGAGCGCGGAACGTCCCATGGGCCGAGCCTGTCATGGCGCGTTCCCGTCCCGCAACGAGGCGTTGACGATGCGGCCGACCCCGCGGGCGCGCGTCGGGGCGGCCCCTAGCATCTGGCTCATGGCCGCCGATCCCGACCTCCTCGCCGCCCTGCGCCTCGCCGTCGAGGCCCAGCCGGACGCGGTCACGCTGCGCCTCCACCTCGCCGGCCTGCTCCTCGCCTCGGGGGCGGAGGCCGCGGCGCTCGAGGAGTACACCGCGGTCCTCGCCCGGGACCCGCTCAACCGGGGGGCGCTCGAGGGCGGGGCCGCGGCCGCCGACCGGCTCGGCGACGCGAACCGGGCGTCGAGCTACCGCGCGCTGCTGCGGGCGGTCGCCCCCGACCAGCCCGGGGCCGTTCCCGCACCGCCCGCCCACGCCGCCTCGGAGCCGCCGCCGCCACCGCCGCCGGCCGCGAGCCGCGAGGACGGGGTCCAGGTCCGGGCCGGCGACGCCCCCGAGGCGCTCCCGTGGTGGGAGGCGGCCTTCACCGGCACCACGCTCAAGGACGTCGGCGGGATGGAGCAGGTCAAGCACCGCCTCGACGTCTCCTTCCTCGCGCCGATGCGCAACCCGGAGCTGCGCCAGACCTACCGGAAGTCGCTCCGCGGCGGCCTCCTCCTCTACGGCCCGCCCGGCTGCGGCAAGACGTACATCGCCCGCGCCCTCGCCGGCGAGCTCGGCGCGCGCTTCCTCTCGATCGGCCTCGAGGACATCCTCGACATGTGGCTCGGGAACAGCGAGAAGCACGTCCACGAGGCCTTCGCGCAGGCCCGGCGCAACGCCCCCTGCGTGCTCTTCTTCGACGAGGTCGACGCCATCGCCACCGCGGTGTCGTCAACCAGCTGCTCGCCGAGCTCGACGGCGTCGACGGACAGAACGAGGGCGTCTTCGTCCTCGGCGCCACCAACCACCCCTGGGACGTCGACAGCGCGCTGATGCGCCCCGGACGCTTCGACCGGGTGGTCCTCGTGCTGCCTCCGGACGAGGCGGCGCGTCGGGAGATCCTCACCCACCACCTCGAGGACCGCCCCGTCGAGGGCGTGGACGTCGCCCGGCTGGCGGCGCGCACCGAGCACTTCTCCGGGGCCGACCTCGCCCACCTCGTCGACTCCGCCTCGGAGCTCGCGCTCGAGGACGCGGTGCGCAGCGGGACGGTGCGGCCCATCGGCGGCGACGACTTCGCCCGCGCGCTCAAGCAGGTTCGGCCCTCGACCCCGAGCTGGTTCGAGACCGCCCGCAACGTGGTCATCTTCGCCAACCAGACGGGGATGTACGACGAGCTCTCCGCATACATGAGGGCGCGCAAGCTCCTGTGAGCGAGGACTCCCGAAGGGCTCGCGCGCTCATCGCCGCCCTGCCACACGGCTGAGCGCGGCTCACCGCGGCAGCACGAAGCGCTCCACCGCCCTGGCGAACCCCTCGTCCTCGTTGCTCGCGGTCACCCGCCGGGCGGCGCGCTGCACCTCATGGCTCGCGTTGCCCATGGCGATGCTGAGCCCCGAGTGGGCGAACATGAGGACGTCGTTGGGCATGTCGCCGATGGTGGCGATCTGCGCGGTGGGGATCCCGTAGCGGTCGGACAGGTACTGCGCGACCGCGCCCTTGTTCGCCTGCGGATGGGTGACGTCGACGTAATAGGGCTGGGACCGCGCCGCGGCCACATGGTCGCCGAAGCGCTCGCGGGCGGCGGCGGCGGCGGCCTCGACGGCGTCGTGGTCGTCGCTGATGCCGACGATCTTGGCAACGCCGTCGGTGATCGTCTCGATGCCGTCCGCGAGGGTGGGGCCGAACTGCACCGTGTGGGATTCGCGCTCGACGTGGGGTCCCTCGAGGTCGGTCACGTACCAGTCGGCGCCGCGGTACGACCAGGTGTCGAGCCCGTGGGAGCGGAGCAGCCGGAGGATGGGCACGACCAGCCCGTCGGGGACCACCCGCTGCTCGACCACGGTCATGTCGGGGTCGACGATGACCCCGCCGTTGAACGCCGAGATGGGCGTCTCGAGCTGCAGCGGGGCGATGAGCATCGACATGCCGCGCGGCGGACGGCCGCTGGTCACCGCGAAGAGGATCCCGGCGTCGTGGAGGCGGTGCACCGAGGCGACCGCGCGGTCGGTGAGGGCCTTGTCGGCGGTCACCAGGGTGCCGTCGACGTCGGCGAGGAGCAGCCGGCAGGGGGGGCCGGGGGGAGTCCCCCCCATGGGCGGGTCAGCCATCGGCGCGCCCGCGGCGGCGGATCAGCGCGTTGGTCGAGGAGTCGTGGGAGACGTCGGGCTCCGCCGCGCTCTGGAGCTCGGGGAGGATCCGCACAGCCAGCGCCTTGCCGAGCTCGACGCCCCACTGGTCGAAGGGGTCGATCCCCCAGATCACGCCCTGGGTGAAGACGCTGTGCTCGTAGAGCGCGACCAGCGATCCGAGCAGCCGCGGGGTGAGCAGGTCGCAGAGGAGCACGTTGGTCGGCCGGTTCCCCTCCATCACCCGGTGGGGCACGACCACCTCGGGGGTTCCCTCCTCGCGCACCTGCTGCTCGGTGCGTCCGAAGGCGAGCGCCTCGGCCTGGGCGAAGACGTTCGAGGTGAGGATGTCGTGGTGCTCGCCAAGCGGGTTGAGGCTGCGCGCGAAGCCGATCAGGTCGACGGGGATCAGGGTCGTGCCCTGGTGGATGAGCTGGTAGAAGCTGTGCTGCCCGTTGGTGCCCGGCTCGCCCCAGTAGACCGCCCCGGTGTCGTAGTCGACGGTGCGCCCGTCGACGGTGACGTGCTTGCCGTTCGACTCCATGGTCAGCTGCTGGAGGTACGCGGGGAAGCGCTTGAGGTACTGCTCGTAGGGCATCACCCCGACCGTCTGGGGGGGTGGTGCGGAAGTGCTCGTCCATGGCGTGGAAGCCGGCGAGGAGCTCGGCGAAGCCCTCGGGCCCGATCGCCACCATCGTCGAGAGCCCGATCGCGGAGTCCATCGAGTAGCGGCCGCCCACCCAGTCCCAGAACCCGAACATGTTCCGGGTGTCGATGCCGAACCTCGCGACCCGTTCGGCGTTCGTCGAGACGGCGACGAAGTGCTTGGCGACCGCGGACTCGTCGCCGAGCCGGTCGACGAGCCACGACCGCGCCGAGGTGGCGTTGGTCAGCGTCTCCTGGGTGCCGAAGGTCTTCGAGGAGACGATGAACAGGGTCTCGGCGGCGTCGAGGTCCCGGGTCGCCTCCACCACGTCGGTGGAGTCGACGTTGGAGACGAAGCGGAAGGTCATGTCCCGGTCGCTGTAGTGGCGCAGGGCCTCGTAGGCCATGACCGGGCCGAGGTCGGAGCCGCCGATGCCGATGTTCACCACGTTGCGGATCCGCCGGCCGGTGTGGCCCTTCCAGCTCCCCGAGCGGACCGCCTCGCTGAACGCGGCCATGCGGTCGAGGACCGCGTGGACCTCCTTGACGACGTCGACGCCGTCGACGACGAGCGAGCTCCCCCGGGGCATCCGCAGGGCGACGTGGAGGACGGCGCGGTCCTCGGACACATTGATGCGCTCGCCGCGGAACATCGCGTCCCGCCGCTCGGTGAGGCCGGACTCCTCGGCGAGCTGGAGGAGGAGGCGGACGGTCTCGTCGGTGACCCGGTTCTTGGAGTAGTCGAGGTGGATCCCGGCCGCCTCCGCGGTGAGGCGGGTGCCGCGATCGGGGTCCGCCTCGAAGAGCTCCCGCAGGTGGCGGGGTGCGATCTCGGCGTGGTGTCGTTCGAGCGCCCGCCAGGCGGTGCGCTCCCGCAGCGGTGTCGTCGTCATGGGCCCATTCTCCCGAGCGGTGCCCGGCTCCTGTGGGGTGAGGGGCGAACCGCCCGAACCTCCCCCGACGGGCGCGGCCGGTATCATCCAATCGACCCCGCCATCCGTGCGCGAGAGGAGGCACCCCGACGGTGAGCAAGGGATTGGGCCCCAGGGAGACGTCCCTGGACGAGAAGGTCAGCCAGCTCCGCGCCATCGCCGAGCGGGTCGAGGAGGACCTCCTCGCCGCCCGCCACCTCGTCGAGGGCATCCTTGCGAGCGTCCGGGAGACCGAGGCGGCCTACAGCCAGCCGTGGCAGGAGTGGCTCGCGGGCGCGGCGGCCTGTCACGACGAGCTGGTCCGGCTGGCCAACGCGGTGGCGACGGCGGGGCCGGCCGGGTAGACGCGCTCTCCTCCGCGACCGTCGTGGTGGTCGCGGGTCGATCAGGGGTTGTCACAGGGCGAGGAGGTATCTGCACGTGAGCACCGAGCGACAGTCGCGAGAGGTTGCCGAGGCGGCACGCGAGACGGAGTGGACCCTCCCCAGCTTCGGCAAGGAGCTCTTCCTCGGTCGCTTCCGGCTCGACCTCATCCATCCCCATCCCCGTCCCACCCCCGAGGCGAGGCAGCGCGGCGAGGAGTTCCTGACGCGGCTCGAGCAGTTCCTGCGCACCAGCGTCGACCCGCTGGTGATCGAGCGCGACGGCCAGATCCCCGACGACGTGGTCCGCGGCCTGGCGAAGCTCGGCGCCCTGGGCATGACCGTCCCCGTCGAGTACGGCGGCGTCGGGCTCTCCAAGCTCTACTACACCCGCGCCCTGCAGCTCGCCGGATCGGTGAGCGGCGCGATCAGCACCCTGCTCAGCGCCCACCAGTCGATCGGCGTCGCCCAGCCGCTGATGCTCTTCGGCACCGAGGAGCAGAAGCGCAAGTACCTGCCGCTGGTGGCGACGACCGAGATCAGCGCCTTCCTGCTCACCGAGTACGACGTGGGCAGCGACCCCGCGCGGATGTCGAGTTCGGCGGTCCCAACGGAGGATGGCTCGGCATACATCCTCGACGGCCTCAAGCTCTGGACCACCAACGGGGTCATCGCCGACCGGCTGGTGGTGATGGCCAAGGTGCCGCGCTCCGAGGGTCATCGCGGCGGCATCAGCGCCTTCATCGTCGACGCGCATGCGCCCGGCATCACCGTCGAGCACCGCAACGCGTTCATGGGCCTGAGGGGCATCGAGAACGGGGTCACCCGGTTCGAGAACGTGCGCGTTCCCGCCGAGGACCTGATCGGCGCCGAGGGGCTGGGCCTGAAGATCGCGCTCACCACCCTGAACACCGGCCGGCTCTCGCTCCCCGCGGTCTGCGCCGCGACCACCAAGTGGGCGCTCAAGATCGCCCGTGAGTGGTCGAACGAGCGGGTGCAGTGGGGCAGGCCGATCGGCAAGCACGAGGCCGTGGCCCAGAAGATCGCCTACATCGCCGGCCTGTCGTTCGGCCAGGAGGCGGTCGTCGACGTCTGCGCGCTGATGGCCGACGCCCACGACCGCGACATCCGCATCGAGGCGGCGCTCGCCAAGCTCTTCACCTCGGAGATGGCCTGGCTCGCCGCCGACGAGCTGGTCCAGATCCGGGGCGGCCGCGGCTTCGAGACCGCCGCCTCCCTCAAGGCGCGGGGGAGAAGCCGGTGAGCGCCGAGCAGGTGCTCCGCGACCTCCGCATCAACCGGACCTTCGAGGGATCGTCGGAGATCATGCGGCTGCTGATCGCCCGCGAGGCGGTCGACCAGCACCTCAAGGTCGCCGGCGCGCTCGTCGACGAGAAGTCCGACGCGCGCACCAAGGCGCGCGCCGCGCTGGGAGCGGGGAAGTTCTACGCGGCCTGGCTGCCCCAGCTCGCCGTCGGCCGGGGCACCAATCCCCGGGGCTATGCGGAGTTCGGACCGCTCGCCGAGCACCTGCGCCTCGTCGAGCGCTCCAGCCGCAAGCTCGCCCGCTCCATCGTCTACGGGATGGGCCGCTGGCAGGCAAAGCTCGAGTACCGGCAGGCCTTCCTCGGGCGGCTCGTCGACATCGCCGCCGAGCTCTTCGCCATGACCTGCGCCTGCGTGCGCGCTCAGATGCTCGTCCGGGACAACGCCGCCGAGTCGGCCGGCGCGATCGACCTCGCCGACCTCTTCTGCCGCGGCTCGCGGCGGCGCGTCGAGCGGCTCTTCCACGACCTGATGCACAACGACGACGCCCACAACTACGAGACCGCGCAGCGGGTGCTCGACGGCGAGTTCCTCTGGGCCGAGGCGGGGATCATCGACACCTCGGGCGAGGGGCCGATGGTCGGCCTCCCCGACAAGAGCTCGACCAACGTCCACCGCGGTGGGCTGGCGAAGGAGGAGGAGCGCGTCGCCGCCCTCGGCTAGTTTCGGCCGGCTACGTCACCATCTCGCAGCCCAGGCCCGCGGCGGGGAGGCGGATCGCCTCCCCGCCGGCGGGGCCGTCGGGCTACGTCCGCGACTGCAGGGTCGCCAGGCCCGGCCCGGAGAGGCCGGCGAGCCCCGCCTTGCGGCCGGTCATCGCCAGCAGCAGGTCGAGCATCGGTCCGGAGACCTCGGGGCCGCTGCCCGTCGACCACTGCACGTCGGTCGCGGTCAGGGTCAGCCCGGCGATCCGGTTCTTCGTCCCCAGGAGCAGGTTCGACCCCTTGTAGAAGTCCGCCGCCCGCATCAGCCCCTCGGGCGGATACGCGTGGGCGATGCCGAGCGGCCGGCGGATGTCCTCCGGATGGAGCATCACCTCGCCCACCATCGCCTCGATCGGCCCCGGGGGGTGGGTGGTGGCGGTGAGCTGGGAGCGGAACCGGCCGAGCGCGTCGGCCCCCGACGCCCCCGCCTCCGCGGCCGCGTCCTTCGCGGCCATGGCGTTGAAGCGGAAGCCCGCCCCCGCGAACCTGGCGACGAAGCGCGGCGGGGTCATCTTCGCGGTCGCGGTCATGTGGCCGAGGACGTCGCGCACCGTCCAGCCGGCGCAGAGCGATGGGGTCGCCCACTGCGCGTCGGTGAGCCCTTCGAGGTCGGCGGCGAGCGCCCGCCGCTCCTCATGGATGACGGGCCAGGGGTCCGAGGTGGCCACGGGTGTCCTCCTCTGTCCGAGAAGCCGGAACGGACCGGCATTGTGCACCGCCCCGAAGGCCGCCGGTGGCGTCAGGGCTGGCGGCCGAGGTATCCCGCGAGCCGGTCGAATCCCGGTGCGTCGCCCGCGACCGCCACCTCGGGCCGGAACGGGTCGCCCGCCTCGTTGCGGAAGTCCGGGCGGACGATCCCGCGGGCGATCTCCAGCACCGCGACGCCGAGGTCGGGATCGAGCCGGTCCATCTGCCCTGTCGCCCTGGCGATGTCCCAGGCGTGGGCGGAGAGATCGACGGCGTGGATGCCCTGGACCACCGCGCCGGGGACGTCGCCGAAGAACAGCGTCCAGGACCGCTCGAGCGCGCCCGGGGCGGCGAAGGCCGCGGAGGTCTCGGCGGCCGCCCGGGTGTAGGCGCCCGCCGGGTCGTCGCCGAGCAGATCGGGGACGTCGCGCTGCCGGTCGAGCTTCTCACCGGCGGCGACGCGGGAGAAGCCGTGGGTGACGGCGACCACGTGATTGATGACGTCGCGGACCGTCCACTGGGCGCACGGGGTGGGCGCCCCGAGCTGGTCGGGACGGACGCCGGCGATCAGCTCGCCGGCCTGCTGCACCGCGCGTGCGTGGGTGGCCGGGATCGTCTCGGTCGGCAGTGCCATCAGCGTTTCTCCTCGACGGACGTGGGCGGGGAGGCCGCCGCCGTCGGCGACGTTCTCGACGTTGTCGACGCGGATGTCGCGAACCGGCACGGCCACCGGTTCCCCGGAGAGCGGGTCGTGGCCGGTGAACAGCCCGGTCAGCGCATCGGGACGCGCCTGGCCGCGCCGCCAGCCCACCGGCGGCTCCAGCGGATCGGCGACCGGGTCGCGCTCGTCCCAGAAGTTCAGCCACTCGGGGAGCGAGCGCAGATTGGCCGCGTCGGTGCCCCAGCCGAGCAGCTCGACGTACTTGCGCAGCGGGCTGCCCGCGGTGACCAGGGCGGACACCCCGTCGAGGAGCGGCGGCGGCAGCTGTGAGAGCACGTCGAAGGCGACGACGGTGCCGTTGCTGTGCCCGTTGACGACCACGCGGGCGACGTCCTCGCGGAGGAGGAGGCGGGTGAGTGCCTCGCGCACGAAGGCGCGCAGCCGCTCGCGCAGCTCGTTGCGCGCCACATAGGCGGCGACGTCGTCCTCGATCTGGCGCAGCATCCCGAGGAGCCCGGTGGGTCCGGGCGGTGGGTCCTCCGGCTTGGGGCGGTGGAGGATCCCCGGGACGAGGTTGTGCCGGACCGGGGTGACGTCGGTGCGCACCCGCAGCGAGGTCGGCGCCGGTGGCTCGGGGTCCGGGTGATGGTGGTGGAGGAGCGCGCCGAGGTCGCGCACCGCCATGCGGACCAGCCCGCCGAGGGTCGCGTAGTGGGTGATCGAGGAGAGGCCGAGGACGCTGACGTCGGCGAGCGCGGCGTGGTCCGGGCCCTCCTCCTCGAGGTGGGAGTACACGAGGGCGACGTGGGCGACCCCGGAGTCGGCGGCGGCGAGCCGCTGCCAGTCCCCGGAGAGCTCGGTCCGCCACCGCCCGCCGGCGGTGTTCAGGGTGCCGAGCCGCTCCATGCCGGCCTCGCTCCTCTGGGTCTCCGGCGGCCAGGTGCTCTGGACGTAGACCGGGCCGCGATCGCGGTTGGGATCGTCGCCGAGCGACGCCCCGAGCCCGTCGCGGAGGTGCTCGTGGAGGCCGTCCGCATACCCTGCGACCCCCTCGCGCGGCGGCTGCTGGAAGCCGATGCCGTGGATGGTGACCAGACAGGTCAGCGCCATCGCCCTAGGGTAGGTCAGCCGCCGCGAGGGCGGCGAGCCGCCGGCCGATGAGCGGAGCGAACTTGAAGCCGTGCCCGCTGCACGCCGAGCCCACCACCAGCGGGCCGTGTCGCTCGAGGATGAAGCCCTCGTCCGCGGTGTTCGTGTACAGGCAGGTCTCGGCGCGGTGGGCGGCCGGCGCGGCGGTGGGGAAGCGCTCCGCCAGCCACGCCGCGATGCGCTCGACCTCCTCGGTGTCGACCGCCGCATCGGTGTCGGGGTCGACCGCGTGGGTCGCCCGATGCCGGCCCGCCTTCAGCCCCTCGCCCGGGCTCGGGAGTGCGTAGAAGGCGCCGTCGTCAGCCCACTCGACCAGGGTGGGCGGCGGGCCGCCGCCCAAGGCGGCGTAGGCGACCGTCTCCCGGGTCGTGATCGTCGGCAGGTCGACGCCGGAGGGGGCGAGCAGGCTCCGCGCCCAGCCGCCCGCGGTCACGACGGCGACCCGGGCGCGGAGCACGTCGTCGGCGGTTCGCAGCACGGCGAGGCCGCCCTCGGCGCGCACGTCGAGCACCCGGGTGCCCTCGACGAGCCGGGCCCCGCGCGCCCGGGCGACCTGAGCCAGGGCGTGCCAGGCGCGCTCGGCGTGGATGACCGCACCGTCGGGCTGGTGGAGCGCCGCTCGGCCCTCGGGCAGCGACACCGACGGGAACCGGCTCGCGACCGCCTCGCGGTCGAGCAGCTCGAAGCACGCCCCGCAGGCGGTGAGCGCCTGCGCCCGCTCCTCGAGGCCGGCGCCGGTGTCGAGCCCGCCGACCCGCTCGAGGAGCGTCGCACCCGCCTCGGCCTCGAGCTCGCGCCAGAGCGGCAGCGCCTCCTGGGCCATGGCCACGTGGGGGGCGTCGGGGTAGGAGAGGCGGAAGATCCGCGAGCGGCCGTGGCTCGACCCGTGGGGGTGGCCGATCGCGAACCTCTCCACGAGCACGACCTCGGCGCCGGAGCGGGCCAGCCACCACGCCGTGGCCGCGCCCATGATCCCCGCGCCGACGACGGCGACGTCCACGTCCGCCATCCCCGGAGTCTAGGTATGGTCGGGGCCATGGCCACCGCGACCGACCCCGGCGCGCTCCGCGCTAACTCGCCGCGCGCGTGCCGGTGACCCGCTCGAGGAAGGCGCGAATCGTCGCCAGGGCCTGTGGGTCCTGCCAGGCCTCGGAGACCCGGGCGTCGTCAGCCTCCCGGTCGCGGGTGATGCGCTCGCGGGTCGGACGGCGGAGCCGCTCCTTCGTCGACGCGTA
>VBHE01000063.1:17310-17816 GCA_005889515.1 Chloroflexota bacterium
GCACCACCTCGAGCGCCGCGGTGGGGAAGTGGACCCCGACGAGCACCTCGGTGACCCCGATGCTTCCCCCGGACATGAGCCGGAGGTCGCAGGCGGCGGCGAGCACGCAGCCGCCGGCGATGGCGTGGCCGTTGATCGCCGCCACCACTGGGCGGGGATGGTCGAAGAGGGCGAGCACCGCCTCGCTGATCGCGTCGACGAGGTCGGCGGAGTACGCGGGCCCGCCGTCGAGGACGCGGCGCAGGTCGACCCCGGCGCAGAAGGCGCTGCCGCGTCCGGTGAGGACGATCGCCGGGGCCGAGGCGAGCTCGCGCAGCGTCGCGGTGGCGGCGCGGAGCAGCTCCACGTCGAGCGCGTTGACCTTGCCGTGCTCGAGGCGGACGACGGCGACGCCGTCCTCGTGGTCCACCCGGATCATGCCCGTCCTCCCGTCGTCGGTCGCGACCGCGGTGACCGCGCCCTGCTCCACGGTACGCGGTCGATGCGCCCGACCGGCCTCGCCGTGG
>VBHE01000063.1:17912-23818 GCA_005889515.1 Chloroflexota bacterium
GACCGCGAGCACCGTGCCCGCGCCGCGGGTGCCGACCGCGTGGTTGAACTTCCCCGCGATCCCGAGGGCGACGTAGAGGCGGGGCGAGACGCTGTGGCCGGTGATCCCCACCTGGCGGGAGCGCGGCAGCCAGCCCTGGTCGGTCACCCGGCGGGTGGCCGCCATCTCCGCGCCGAGGGCGTCGAGGAGAGGCCGGAGCAGCGGGTACGCCTCGGGGGGGACGCCGCCACCCACCGCGACGACCGCCTCGGCCCGGGCGAGGGCGTCGGGATCGTCGTCGCGGTGGCGCGCGGTGACGATCGAGCGGCCCCGGGGCGCGGCGGTGATGTCGGCTTCGATCCGGGCGCGCGCCCCGCGGCGCGGCGCCTGGAGCGGGAGGCTGCCGGGCCGGACCGTCGCCAGCTGGGTGGCCGACTCGGCGGTGATCGCCGCCACCAGGCTGCCGCCGAAGGCCGGCTTCCAGCCGACGAGGCGGCCGTCCTCGACGTCGAGGTCGACGGCGTCGCCGACGAGGCCGGCGCCGAGCCGGGCGGCGACGCGCGATCCGACCTCCCGGCCCCACATCGTCGCCGGGAGCAGGAGCGCCCAGGGCCGGCGCTCGGCGCACCATCGGGCGGCGGCGGCGGCGACGTCCTCCTCGACCTCCGCGCCGGTGATCCGCGCCACCGCGTCGGCGCCCCAGCCCGCCGCCTCGGGCGGCGTGGTGTCGACGCCGAGGAGCAGCGTCTCGCCGCCGAGCTCGGAGGCGAGCCGGGCGGCGGTGCCGAGCATCTCGCGGGTGGCGCGCGGCCGGCCGGGGTCGGCGAGCACCGCGACGCAGGGGGAGGGGGCCGGGGAGGGGGTGTTGGAGGCGGCATTGCCCACCCGGACGGGCACCGCGCCGGCGTCTCCCCAGCCGGCGCCGGCGTCGAGCGCCCGGCGCTCGTCGAGGAGGGTGAGAGCGCGCCGCACCTGCTCCTGGACGGGGCCGTCGAGGCGCAGGCGCAGCCGGTCGGCGGCGAGGTGCCGCACCCGGCCGACCCGGGTGGGGCTGCCCTCCTGCCCCCACGGGCCGGCGCCGATGGCGGCGGCGTCGAGGCGGCGGATGCGCTCGGGTGCCACGCCGGCGCGGCCCTCCGGGGGCACCTTGCACGGCTCGCACAGCCGCTCGGCGCAGGAGATCACCGCGGGAAGTTCGACCTCGCGTGCGACCGAGCCGTCGTCGGTCTCGCAGCGCACCCGCAGCCGCCGCTGCTCGAGCCCCAGCTCCCGGACCGCGGCGAGCAGAGGGAGGTCGAGGAGCTCGGCGAGCTCGGCGGGGACCTGGGCGGTGTCGGCGTCGACCGAGTTGCGGCCGCAGACGACGACGTCCACGCCGCCGAGGGCACGCACCGCGGCGGCGAGGGCGCGGGCGGTCGCGAGGGTGTCGCTGCCGGCGAAGGCGGGGTCGGTGACGAGGACGCCGTCGTCCGCGCCCCAGGCGATCGCCTCCCGGAGGCTGTCCTCGGCGGAGGGGGGCCCGAGGGTGAGGACGGTGCAGCGGCCGCCACCGGAGGCCAGGGCGACGCCGGCGGTGACCGCGCGCCGGCAGTACGGGTTCATCTCCAGCTCGAGGCCGTCGCGCACCAGCCGGCCGTCGGGGCCGAGCGCCATCGCCTCGAAGCGCGGCACCTGCTTGACCACCACCACCACCCGCAGTCCTGCGGAGGGGATGGTGTTTCCGTCGAGGCCCACGGCCGCCACGATAGCGGGCGCGCCTCAGGCGGCGCGGCGCAGTCGCAGGATCGCCACCGCGCCGAGAAGCGGCGCGACGGCGGCGAGCAGACCGAGGCCCCAGAGCAGCAGGGCGCTGTGCCCGCTCGTGAGCGCCGCGGCGGTGACGGTGAAGTCGGTCGAGAAGGGGTTGGCGGTGTGGTGGGTCTGGAGCAGGAGGTTGTTCACCTCCTGGTAGGCGGTGTACACCGCCTCCTGGCTCGGGGCGGTCACCAGGATGTGGTCCACGGTCCGGCCCCCGGCGGTGCCGGTGATCCCCTGGGCCGAGGTGACCGGCACCAGGGCGACGGAGTCGCCGCCGCCGGCGGTCGGGGCGGCGAGGACTCCGATGACGCTGAAGGGCCTGCCGGCGATGGTCACACTCTGGCCGGTCGCGCCCGACCCGGGGAAGAGGCGCTGGGCGATGGAGCTGCCGAGCACCGTGACGTGGGCGCCGGAGGTCACCTCGGTGGAGGTGAAGATCCGCCCCCGGGCGATGCTGTGGCCCGTGGTCGTCAGCCATCCGGCGGTCGATCCGGTCATCGTCGCCGACACCTGCTGGCCGCCGGCGGTCACAGCCTCGGAGCGCTCGACGATGGGGGCGACCGCGCTCGCGTCGGGGACCACCGAGGGGTCGGCGAGGGCGCCGGCGTCGGCCATGGTCAGGCTGCTCACCGACCCTCGGGGCAGGACCGTGATCCGGGTCGCGCCGCTCGGGTCGGCGGGGGCGGGCGCCGGCCGCAGCGCGGCGGCAAGCCCCGCCGCCGAGGCCACCCCGACGACGATGCCGGCCACCCCCAGGGTGCGCTGCAGCCGCGGCGACAGGGTGAGCCGGGGGAGTGCGATCCGCCGCCGGGGCGGCCTCGCCGCCGGGACCGGGGCGGGCGCGGCGATCGGAGGTCGCGGAGGTTCGGCCTCTTCGGCGCCGGACCCCCGCCGCACCAGCTGCGTGTCCTCCGCGGGCAGCGGCGCCGCCACCGCGGGGCGCGGCCGCGCGGCGGTCGCCGCCACCGGGCGGGACGACGCGGCGAGCTCGGCGAGGGCGTCGTCGATCAGCTCGGCGGGGGAGGTGGGTCGGGGTCTGCGCCCGTGCACCGGCGCCTGGGGCGAGCGGCGTCTCGGGGGCGTGTGTCGCTCGGGAGCCACTCCGTTACAACGCGCCCGCCGCGGCTTTCCTGCTGCCACCGCGAATTCGCGTGAGCGGGGCGAACGGGCGGTCAGAGTACGATCCGGAACACACGGTCGCCCCAGAGGAGCGGATGGATCCCGCCTCCGCCCTGGCGGGAGGGCCCGGAAGGATTGAGAGGAGGATCGGGATGTTCGGGAAGGACGGGTCGCGCACCCCGGCGCGGCTCCGGCTCGCGGCGCTGCTGCTCGCCGCCCCGCTGTCCGTGGCGGCCACGAGCGTGGTCGTCGAGGCCGCCCCGGTGCAGCCGGCGGCGGTGACCCAGACCTCGGCGGCCCCGGCCGACGGGTCGACCTTCGTCGTCGACCGCGGCCGCGGACGCGGCGACGACCGCCGTGGCGACCGCGGTGGCGACCGCCGCGGCGACCGGGGCGGTGATCGGGGCGGTGATCGCCGGGGTGGCGGTCGCGACCGCGACCGCTGCGGGCTGCTCGCGGCTCTGCTCTTCGGCTGCGGCTGAGCGGTGGGGGGCCGGTCGGCGTACCGACCGGCCCCCACACCGGTTCGTGTCATTCCTGTCATGCTTCCGGCCCGACATGGCCGTGCGCCCGAGGGCGATCCGCGCCCCTGAGACCCTGCTCGCCGCGGTGATCGCGAGCGTCTCGACGGGCTGCGGACAGGGGACGGCGCCCGCCACCCCCGCGCCGGTCGCCCCGGTGGCCGTCGCCGAGCAGCTGAGCTTCGCCGGCGTGCTCAGCGGCGCGATGAGCACCGGCGACGGCACCCTGCCGCTCACCCACGACGAGCCGCCCGCCGAGTACACGTTCGGCACCGAGACGCCGGTGGCCACCCGCTGCTACGACTTCCAGTACCGGGTCGGCGAGCAGCACCCCATCCACGTGTACGAGGCGGTGGTCACCGGGAAGGTCGGCGCCCACAGCGTCGGGCTCGTCCTCCTCGTCGAGCCGGTGGTGCGCACCGTGGTCGGCACCCACCGCATCGCCGGCGACAACACCCCGAGCTTTCCCGGCCAGGGGCTCGGGTACCTCTGGGTCGACGACCAGTTCTGGCGCTATCCGGCCGCAACCCCGACGAGCACGGTGGTCGTCGCCGCCGACGGGCTCTCCGGCACCGCCGCCTTCCAGGTCGGCAACGTCCCCGGGGGCGGCGCCTCCGCGCAGAGCATCGCGGTGAGCGGCGGCTGGCGATGCGCTCCCGCGACGCGCTGAGTCCTCGACGCGGTGCGTGCTTGAGGCACACTTGCGGGGTGAGCGAGGACGATCAGGAGCCGCGGGTCGGCGACAACCCGGCGCTGCACCGCTTCGAGGCCCACGTGGGGGAGAGGCTCGCGGCCTTCGCCGTGTACCGTCTCGAGCCCGGGCGCGTGGTGTTCACCCACACCGAGACCCTCCCCGGGTTCGAGGGGCGCGGCATCGCCAGCCGGCTCGCCGGCGCCGCCCTCGACGAGGTGAGCGCCCGCGGGCTGCGCGTCACCCCGGTCTGCCCCTTCATCGCCGGCTACATCCGCAAGCATCCCGAGTACGCCGACCTGCTCGCGCTCCGCAACGGCTAGCGGACGATCAGGGTGCCCCGCATGAAGGGATGGATGCGGCAGGTGAAGGCGTAGCTGCCGGGGGCGAGCCCGGAGACGCCGCTCACCTCGGCGGCCTTGCCCAGCCCGACGACGCCGCTGTCGAAGCGCGGACCGGGGAAGCGTCGCTCGGTCACGGTGTGCCCCGGCGCCTCGCCGTTGCCCCAGGGATCGGGGTCGAAGAACTGCAGGGTCCCCCCGTGCGCGAGGGTGACGGTGGCGGGGAGGAAGTGGTCGGCGTACACCGTGACCATCGTGGTGTCCGCGGCGGCGGCGGCGGCGATCAGCAGACGCGGCCGCATCACTGCATGTCCATGAACAGCCCGCTCGAGTTGGGCCCAGGAGGCACGGTCACGCCGTTGTCCCGGCCGGGCATGCCGCTGTAGGTGTCGTGGCCGGCGCGGTCGATGAAGACCCCGAGGCCCGCCTGGTCGCCGTACCCCAGTGACCCGGTGTGGCGCAGCGGCGGGTTGTTGAGGCTCAGGTGCTCCACCGGGACCGCCGCCCGGTAGGTGTCGTCGCCGGAGTCGTCGACGAGGATGCCGACCCCGTTGAAGAAGCCGGTGCCCTCGTCCCAGCGGGCGAGGCTGTCGCAGAGCCCCGTCGTCGAGAGCGCACCGCCCGCCCCCGGCCGCCCGTCGGCGGTCCCCGGCACCTTGGGACGGGGCAGGCTGTAGTCGTAGAGGTCGTTGCCGGCCAGGTCGTGGAGGATCCCCGTCCCCTGGAGGACGCCGATCCCCTTGGCCATCCGGATGGCGGTGTAGTGGTCGTCGCCCTGCTCGTCGCGGAGGATGCCGACCCCGCCCGCGTGCCCGGCGCCCTGGGCCATGGTCTTGCCCACGTAGGTGTCGTCGCCGGCGGCGTCGATGAGCACCCCCACCCCGGCGAAGCCCGCGCCCTCGGTCATGATCCGCTGCACCAGCGGGTCGTCCGTGAACCAGCCGTCGACGTCGGGCTCGGGCGGCTTGACGCGCCCGTAGGTGTCGTTCCCCGCCATGTCGAGGAGCAGCGCCGCCGCGATGACGCACTGCCCCTCGTGGAGGTCGAAGACGGGGTTCACGCAGCCGCGCGCGGGCCCGATCGTGGGCGCCGGCGATGCCGGCGGCCCGCGGCGCACGTCCATGAGGTTGCCGCCGGCGCTGTTGTGGTAGTGGTCGTTGCCGCCGCGGTCGACGCTGAGGACGTAGTCGTTCAGGACGACGTCGTCGGTGCCCACGTTGTCGAGGCGGAGCACCGGCCAGAGGTCGACGCTGCCGCCCATGTCGTGGGGGGCGCTCGCGAGGAAGCGCTTCAGCTCCAGTCCGCCGCGCTCGAGCCGCAGGGCGCAGGCGCGGACCGCGGCGACGTCGGCGTTCGAGAGGGTGACGGTCGCGGCAACGCGGTCGTCGAGCAGCGCCGACACCGGCTCCGGGAGGTGGGAGACGAGCGCGTCGCTCGCGTCCATGCAGCTCCCCAGGG
>VBHE01000093.1:0-539 GCA_005889515.1 Chloroflexota bacterium
CTGGCTAGCCGCCCGGCTGCAGCAGCCGCACCACGAGGTGCTGGGCGGCGAAGCCGAGCGCCACCAGCGCCGCGACCAGGACCGCGGCCATGAGCACGCGCTCCACGGCACGGAGAGGGCGGCCGCCATGCGCCGGCAGGGCCGGGACGTGGGCGCCGACGAGGACTCCGAAGGTGAGCCCGGCGGCGTGGGCAAGGTTGTTCACGCCCGGAAGGACGAGACCGCTGATCACCAGCAGCCCGGTCGCGAGCAGGCCGCGGGTGGCTCCGGCCCTGGCGAGGCGGCGGTCCGCACGGGTGTGGCTCAGGCGCCCGAAGGTGACCTGGAGTGCGATGAGCCCGCAGATGCCGGCCGAGGCGCCCACCGTGTAGTCGCCGAGCGGGACCAGGCCCGCGGTCGACGCGGTGACCCAGATGGCCCCGGCCGCCACCGCGGTGAGGGTGAAGACGGTCAGGGTCGAGAGACGGCCGTAGAGACGCTCTGTGTGGGTGCCGACGAGCAGCAGCCCGACCGCGTTGCCGGCCACGTGGAGCACGTTC
>VBHE01000093.1:626-8780 GCA_005889515.1 Chloroflexota bacterium
CGACAGCAGGCCGATCGGCCGGCCTCCGTGGATCGTCCCGATGACGGCGTGCTCCAGCAGCCCGATCGCGACCATCAGGCCGACGAGCGACCAGGTCACGGGCGCGGTGCGCACCGAGGTCAGGAGTCGCGAGGGGATGGCGCGGACCGCCGCGCCCAGCCCGACGGCCCCCCTGGCCGCCAGGCGGCGACGGAGGACGGGGAGGGACGAGACGGTCACGCGACCGGCCGGTGGTCGGTCATCCCCTGCACCGTATCCGAGCTCCCGGCTCGGACCGACCGCGGGTCCGTGAACGCTACGTCACAGGTGGATGGCCTCGCCGCTGAGGGCGAGGGCGGCCTCGCCGAGCACCTCGCTCAGGGTGGGATGGGGGGCGACGGCGCGGGAGAGCTCGAAGGGGGTGGCCTCGAGCAGGGCACCGAGGGCAGGGCCGGCGATGAGCTCGGTGACCTCGTGGCCGACGAGGTGGACCCCGAGGACGTCGTTCGTGGAGGCGTCGGCGACCACCTTGCAGAAGCCCTCCGGCTCGCCCCAGATGAGCGCGCGGCCGTTGGCCCGGAACGGGAAGACCCCGGCGCGCACCTCGTGGCCCGCCGCCCGCGCCTCGGCCTCGCCGAGCCCGAGCGAGCCGATCTGGGGGGAGCAGTACGTGGTGCGGGGGATGAGCCGGGACCGCAGCGGATGGGGGTCGCGGCCGGCGATCGCCTCGGCGGCGATCACGCCCTCGTGCATCGCCTTGTGGGCGAGCTGGAAGCCGCCGGCCACGTCGCCGACGGCGTAGACGCCGGGCTCGGCGGTCGCCATCGTCGGCCCGACCCGAATCGCCCCGCGGTCGACCTCGACGGCGGTGCCCTCGATCCCGAGCTCCTCGAGGTTGGCCTGGCGGCCGATCGCGACCAGGAGCACCTCGGCCTCGAGCCGCTCCTCGCCGGCGGCGCTGCTCACGCTCATCGAGACCCCGGCGTCGTCCCGCCGCAGCGAGGCGGGGTCGAGGCGCGCCCCGACCAGGCAGCGGATCCCGCGTCGCTCGAAGGCGCGCTGGAGCTCGGGACCGATCGCCTCGTCCTCGAGCGGCACCAGCCGGTCGGCGACCTCGACCACGGTGACCTGCGCATCCATGCTCCGGTACATCGAGGCGAACTCGACGCCGACCGCGCCGCAACCGAGGACGATCACCGAGCCGGGGACGTGGTCGAGGAAGAGCGCGTCGTCGCTGCTGATGATGGTGCGCCCGTCGAGCTCGAGCCCCGGCAGGCTGCGGACCCGGGTGCCGGTCGCGAGGATCACCGTACCGGCCTCGAGCTCCGACTCCTGGCCGCCGGTGGCGGCGACGCCGACCCGGCCGCGCCCGAGCATCCGGCCCCTCCCGGCGAACACCGTCACCTTGTTCTTCCGGAGGAGCCCCTGCACCCCCTGGTGGAGCCGGCCGACCACCTGGTCGCGGTTGCGGGCCGCCGCCGGCCAGTCGAGCGCCACCTCGCCGATGCGCACCCCGAGTCGCGACGAGCTGCGGGCGGCGTCGAGCAGCGACGCCGTCTGGAGCAGCGCCTTGGTGGGGATGCAGCCCTTGTGGAGACAGGTGCCGCCGACCTTCTCGCTCTCGATCACCGCGGTGCGCAGGCCGAGCTGGGCGGCGCGGATGGCGGCGACGTAGCCCCCCGACCCCCCTCCGATCACCGCGACGTCGAAGGACTCGGCCATGGTCAGGCCTTCTTGCTCAACGCGGTCAGCGCCGCCTGGAGCTGGGCGTCGGTCGAGGCCGGGGGAGACTGGGCGTCGAGGTGGAAGCGGTGGTCGTCGTCGGGGAGGCCGGCGGCCAGGTCGGGGGTGATCCCGGTGCCGTCGATGGTCTCGCCGCCGGGTCCGAACCACTTCTCCACGGTGAGGTGGAGGTCGGCGCCGTCGGGGAGGCTGAAGTCCTGCTGCACCGAGCCCTTGCCGAAGGACTTGTCCCCCACCAGGGTGGCGCGGTGGTAGTCGTGGAGTGCCGACGCCACGATCTCGGCGGCGCTCGCGCTGCTGCCGTCGATGAGCACCGCCATCGGCTGGGTGAGGGCGAGGCCGCCGGACTCGATGCGGTCGCGCTGGACGTACTGGGCGCTCGTCGGGTTGCCGCCGGGGCCGAGCCGTCCGCGGCGGACGAGCACGTCCTCCTCCACCCCGGTCTTCGGGGTGAGGAACTCGCTCGCCGTCGACTGCGCCTCGGTGACCAGGCCGCCGGGGTTGTGGCGGAGGTCGAGGACGATCCCGGTCACCCCGCCCTTGAGCCCGTCCTGGAGGAGGCCGCGGAGGCTCTCGCCGATGTTCTCGTCGAAGGCGGTGATCTGGAGGTAGAGCACCGACCCGAGCTTCTGCGAGTACGCAGCGGGGATCTGCAGGTCGGCGCGGGTCACGGTCACGGTGACCTGCTGGGCGGCACGCTGCACCACCAGCGTGACCGGGGTGCCGGCGGCGCCGCGGATCAGCGGCCCGACCGCGTTCAGCCTCGTGGTCGCGTCGGGACCGAGGCTGCTCACCGTCTTGCCGCCGACCGAGACGAGGATGTCGCCATTGCGCAATCCGGCGTGATCGGCGGGCTGGTTCTTGAGCACGTCCTCGATCGCCACCACCGTGGGCGTCGTGCTGGCGGGACAGAGCGTGGCCCCGTCGCAGCGCGCCTCGAGGGTGATGCCGACGCTGCCGTTGCGGCGGCCGCTGAGGTCGCGCTTGAGGTTGGCGTACTGGTCGGAGGTGTAGAAGGCGGAGAACCGGTCGTTGTACTTCGCGCGCAGCGCCTCGATGAGGCCGTTCTCCGCCCCCTGCGTGCCCATGGTGGTGGAGACGTCGCGGATCACGTACTCCTGCTGGATGACGTCCCAGGCGCGGCTGATGCTCGCGGTGTCGACCCGGTTGTGGCCGAAGTGGGGGAAGACGGCGTCGACCAGCCCGGCGGCGCCGCTGGCGGAGAGGTTGTTCACCGCCAGGCCGGTGAGGTAGCAGCCGGCGACCACGATCAGCACCGTCAGCAGGGTGGACAGGGAGCGCGGGCGGTGGCGCGCGTCGGGAGATGGCGGCACCGGGGCCCAGCTCACCGGCGGCGGCGGCACGCCCGGGCCCGCGCCCTCCGAACCGGTCGGTACGCCGCCCGGTGGGGGCGTCGGGATCACGGCAGGTACTGTAGGGGATTGCGCGGGACGTCGTTGAAGCGAATTTCGAAGTGGAGGTGGGGGCCGGTGGAGTTGCCGCTGCTGCCCTCGTAGCCGATCACGTTCCCGGCGTGGACCGCGTCGCCGCTGCCCACCCCGAAGCGGCTGAGGTGCCCGTAGACGGAGACCCAGCCGTTCCCGTGGACGATGATGACGTGGTTCCCGTACCCGTAGGAGCTGGGGAAGTCGTAGGCGACGCCGTTGTCCGCGGCCGCCACCGGGGTGCCGTAGACGGTGGCGATGTCGAGGCCGCTGTGGAAGTGGCGGCCGGGGCAGCTGGGGTCGTAGGGCTCGAAGGGGTAGGGGGTGCACCCGAAGCCCTGGGTGATCTCCCCGGTCAGTGGCCAGAGGAAGCGCCCGCTGCCGCCGGCACGGCGCTTGGCCTCCTCCTCCGCCTGCTTGAGGGCCACGATCTGGGCGTCGAGCTCGCGCGCGCTCCTCTCGGCGAGGGCGAGCTGCGCCTGGTCGTCGGCCTCGACGACCGCGAGCGCGGCCTGCTCCGCCTGGCGCTGGGAACGGGTCGCCTCGAGCTGGCGCTCGTCGGCGGCGAGCCGCGCGGTGGTCTGGGCCTGCGCCGCCTGATCGCCGGCGATGTGCGCCACCAGGGCGTCGACCGCGTCCGCCTCGTGGTGCACGATGTCGACGACGTCGTGCTCCCCGCCGGCGATCCGCCGCAGGTTGATGTAGCGCTGCCAGAACTGTCCGAAGTTCTCGCTGCTGAGCAGGTCGTTGATGGCGCTGTTGGTGCCGAGCTTGTAGATCGCCACCACCTGACGGGCGAGGATCTGGCGGTCGACGGCGAGCCGGTCGCGAGCCTCCTGCAGCCGCTGCTGGGCGGCGACGAGGTCGGCGCCGAGCTTCGCCAGGGCGGCCTGGGCGGCGCTCACCGCCTGCTGCTGCGCGACGACCTGGCCATCGAGGCGCGCGATCACCGCGCGCAGCTGCCCCTCGCGGGTGTGGAGAACGGCGATCTGCCCCTGCAGCTGGCCGATCAGGCCGCCGACCTGGTCGCGCTGATGCTGCTTTCCGCTGATCTTGTCGCTGATCTGTTCGGCGTGTCCCCGGGAGGACCCGAGCAGCAGCGTGGGTCCGGCGACGAGCAGGCAGACGACGACGGCGCGCCGGTGCCGGCGCCGCGATGGGATCGGCAGGGACATGGCGGGGGATCTCCTGACGGCAGGAGCCGTGTGGTGGGACGTCTGGCGGGACGTGTGCAGGGTCGTTGTCAGGCGGTGAGGAAGCGGCGTACCCCCAGGTAGCTGCCGAAGGCACCGAGGCCGATGCCCGCGGCGAGCAGCATCCCCATGAGGACTCCGAGATAGGAGCCGTCATAGGTGAGCGGGAAGATGAAGAGCGTGGAGCGCAGGTTGGTCACCGCGGGCTTGTAGAGGGCGCCGATCACCACCCCGGCGACGAGGGCGGCGAGCACGCCGCCGAACACGCCCTCGAGGATGAACGGCACCCGTACGAACCAGTCGGTGGCGCCGACGAGCTTCATGATCTCGATCTCGCGCCGGCGCACGTACACCGCGGTGCGGATGGTGTTCATGCGATCACCAGGGCGATCAGCTGCATGGCCACGATCAGACCCTGCAGCTTGCGGATGACGTCGGGGTTGTAGTCGGTGGGATGGGTGTCGTGGGCGACCACGGCGTTCAGGCGCACCATGCGGTCGATCGCGGGGAGGTCCCCGAGCCGCCGGAGGTCGAGGTTGAGCGACGCCGGCAGCGGGTTGCTGCCGAGGACCTTGAGCGAGTCGCCGAGCTCCTTCTGGGCGGCGGCCTCGCGGGCGGCGTCGTCCTTGCTCTCGAAGTGCACCCCGCTGACCCGCGAGTCGGCGGCGAGGTGGCGACGCAGGTTCTCGATCGACGCCAGGGAGACGCCGTCCTCGAGGTAGACCTTGATGTTGCTCGCCCGCGCCTGCTCGGTGGTGAGCACCTGGTCGAGCATGTGAGTGCCGAGCAGGGTGCCGCCGACCATGAGCAGGATCAGCCCCATGGTGAACACCGCCGCCAGGGATACGGCCAGGTTTCGGTAGAAGTTCTGGCCCGCGCTCACCAGCGCGAAGCGCAGGCTGTTGACGAGGCCGATCATCCGATGGTCGCCTCGCCGTCCTTGAGGTACTGGCCCTCCTGCTCGTCGCGCACCACCCGGCCGCCCTCGATGGCGATGACCCGCCGGCGGACGAGGTCGACGACCTCGCGGTTGTGGGTGGCCATCACCACGGTGGTGCCGCGGTGGTTGATCTGCAGGAGCAGCTGGACGATGCCCCACGAGGTGTCGGGGTCGAGGTTGCCGGTGGGCTCGTCGGCGAGGAAGATCCGCGGCTTGTGGACGAGCGCGCGGGCGATGGCGACGCGCTGCTGCTCACCGCCGCTGAGCTCGTCGGGGAACTTCTCGATCTTGTCCTCGAGCCCGACGATCCAGAGCGCCTCCTCGACCTTGGCCCTCAGGTGGCGCTGCCCGGGCGAGGTGACCTGGAGCGCGAAGGCCACGTTCTGCGCCACCGTCGAGCGCGGCAGCAGCTTGTAGTCCTGGAACACGATGCCGATCTGGCGCCGCAGCTTGGGCAGCCGCCGCCGGGGCATGCGGGTGATCTCGGTGCCGTTGACGAAGATGCGCCCGCTGCTCGCCCCCTCCTCGCGGATGAGCAGCCGCACCAGCGTGGACTTGCCGGCCCCGCTCGCCCCCACCAGGAAGACGAAGTCGCGCTCGTTGATCCCGAGGTTGACGTCGCGGAGCGCCACGGTGCCGTTGGGGTACGTCTTCTCGACCCCGTGGAAGCTGATGATCGGCCGGAGCGTGGGGTCCGCGGCGAGGGCGACGTGCCCGCGGGCCACACCCGGAGCAAGCTCCTCCAGGTCCTCGGGTTGACGGATGGCCCCCCACGGAACCGCGTCGCGGGGCCTGTCTCCGTCGTCGCGGGACGGCGACACCGTCGTCGGTGCGTGCACTCGGTACGCTCCGATCGGCTCCGGCTGGGCTCCCCCCGAGTGGCCGGCCGGCCGCCCACGCGAGGTTCCCGTCGGGCTCGCACGGTGGACGTCGAGCGGATTTGGGCCCGGGTCGGGAATCGGACGGAGTATAGCGGGGGTTCCGCGGCGAGGGAGAACATTTGCGCGCGGATGGGTCGATTCGACGCGTGTGTTGCGATCAGGCGCCGTTCGCCGAGCTCTCGTTGTGCGGGCCCGCCGACCAGCGGAGGTAGCCCTCGATGAAGGGGTCGAGGGCGCCGTCGAGCACCGCCTGGGCGTTCCCCACCTCCACCCCGGTGCGGTGGTCCTTGACCATCGTGTAGGGCTGGAGGACGTACGACCGGATCTGGCTCCCCCACTCGGCAGGGAGGGACTCGCCCTTGAGCTCGGCGAGATGCTCGGCGTGGGCCGCCTGCTGGAGGGCGAGCAGCCGCGACCGCAGGATCCGCCAGGCGACGTCCCGGTTCTGCTGCTGGGAGCGCTCGTTCTGGCAGGTGACCACGGTGTTCGTCGGGATGTGGGTGAGCCGCACCGCCGAGGAGGTCTTGTTGACGTGCTGGCCGCCCGCGCCGCTGCTGCGGAAGACGTCGACGCGCACGTCCTCGGGGTCGATCTCGACGTTGACGTCGTCCTCGATCTCCGGGCTCACCTCGACGAGCGCGAAGGAGGTGTGGCGGCGGTGGGCGGAGTCGAAGGGGCTGAGCCGCACCAGGCGGTGGACGCCGCGCTCGGAGCGCATCCGGCCGAAGGCCCGGTCGCCGGCGATGCGGATGGTCGCCGACTTGATCCCCGCCTCCTCCCCCTCCGACTCCTCGATGAACTCGGCGGGGAAGCGGTGCTCCTCCGCCCAGCGCAGGTACATGCGCACCAGCATCTCCGCCCAGTCCTGGGAGTCGACCCCGCCCGCCCCGGCGTGGACGCTGATCAGCGCGGCGTGGTCGCTGTAGGGGTCGGTGAAGAGCATCGCCACCTCGCGCGCGGCGAGCTCCTTCTCCATGGCGTCGAGCTCGCTGCGGAGGTCGGCCTCGACGGCGTCGTCGGGCTCGGAGTCGAGCAGGCCGGCGAGGTCGCGGGCGTCGCGGCCGGTGCGGTCGAGCCGCTCCCAGCCGTCGAGCTCGTCGCGAAGCCGCGAGGCCTCCTGGGTCAGGCTGCCGGCGCGGCGGGGGTCGTCCCAGAGCGAGGGGTCGGCGATCTGCCGGTCGAGCTCGGCGAGCCGGGCCCGCATCCCCTCCAGGTCAAAGATGCTCCCGGAGCTGAGTCACCTTGAGGTACAGGTCTTCGCTTCGGGAGGTCAGCTCGCTCATGGCCCGAAATCGTACCCCCGCAGCGCCCTCGCGAACGCGCGCAGACGGCCGACGTGGCGGCGGTTCAGACCGGTGCGATGGCGCACGCCGACGAGCAGCGTCGGCGCCGTCCTCGCGGCCGCCCATTCCCGCGTCGCGGCGTCGAAGGCGTCGTCCACCCAGGCGAGCGGCCGGTCCTCGACGAAGCGCCGCACCCCCGGCAGCTTCCAGCGGTCGAGCCCGTCGTCGTTCCAGAGCTCGACCACCGGCAGCGGCGGCAGTCCCAGCCGCGGGCAGATGTCCCGGTTGGCGCGCTCGCCCCACATGCTGCACCAGGCCAGCTCGAAGTGCGGGGCGAGCTCGCGGAGCCAGGCGCCGTGGTCGGGGCAGAAGCCGTGGGGGGCGTTCGCGATCGCCACCCCGTCGAACCCCGGACGCCGGTCGGGAAAGGGCAGCAGCACGCCATCCACGTCGACGAGGAGCAGCGGGCGAGTCATGGCGGCGAGGCTACGCCCTGGGGTTGATGCTGCGATCCGACGAGCACCCGCCACCCTATCGCCCGGTCACATCCGGGCAGAAGGCCGTCAGCCCCGCCCCCCAGGCGTCCGCGAAGGCGCTCGCCAGGGCATCGGCATCCGGCCCGCTCCCCGACACCTCCCGCTGGTCCTTCACGAAGGTGTCGTCGACCGACGCGCCGTGGTGGATCTCGTC
>VBHE01000094.1:0-543 GCA_005889515.1 Chloroflexota bacterium
GCATCGCGCCGCAGAAGGCGGCGACGAGCTCGGGGCCGTCGGCCATGACCAGCAGCACCCGCTCCTCGGGGCGCACCTCGCTGGTGCGCAGCGCGGCGGCGACCGCCGCCGCCGCCGCGGTGATCTCGGCGTAGGTGTGGTCGCGGCCCCGGCAACGCACCGCCACCCGCTCGCCGTCGCCCGCCTCGAGCCGCCGGTCGAGCAGCCACCGACACGCGTTCACCCGGTCCGGCGGCGCCGCCGGGACGGTGGTGCCGGTCGCTGCGCTCGCGGTGGTCATCCTCGCTCCCCTCTGATCAGGCGACGCGGCAACTCTACTCTGCGGCTCCGCCTCCTCCCCGGCGTCCGGAGCTTCGCCGCGAACCTGCGCCCGGGCCCCGGTCATACTCAGACCCACCGATGCGACGGATCCTGGTCGCGGCCCTGGCCGGGTTGCTCACCGCCGCGCTCGCCCCTGTGGGCGGGGCGCGCGCCTCCCTGCTCCCGGTGCCGCCCACCCTCCGGACCCCGGGGGCGCTGCCGGCGGTGCCCGCGCCTCCCCGG
>VBHE01000094.1:614-5328 GCA_005889515.1 Chloroflexota bacterium
GCTGGGCCTGCCCGGCCTCGACGCCCTGGCCGGTGGGGGCGACGACGACGCCGGGGTGCGCGACGCGTTCCCGGGCAGCGGCGTGCCCCGGGCGCCCGCCGGCCTCGGGCCCGACGTCCTCGTCAACCAGGACCGCTCGGCCATGCCCCACAACGAGACCTCGGTGGCGATCAACCCGCGCAACCCCGAGAACATCGTCATCGGTGCCAACGACTACTCGCTCGGCTTCGGCAGCTCCGGCTTCTACGCGAGCTTCGACGGCGGTCAGACCTTCTACGGGGGGGTGCTCCCGCTCCCCTCGGTGGTCTTCAACCCGCCGGTGCCCACGCTGCCGCCGCTCCCCGGCCCGGTGTCCGGAGTGCCGAAGACCCCGATCGCCCTCGACGGCGGCGGTGACCCGGCCATCGCCTTCGACCGCGACGGCGTCGCCTACTACGCGGAGATCAACTTCCACCGCACCGGCTGCGTGAGCGGCATCTTCGTGATGCGCTCGACGAACGGGGGCCAGACCTGGAGCCGGCCGCTCGCCGGCGATCCCCAGGCGGGCGACACCCGCCGGCCGGGCGACGGCGTCGTCGCGGTGAACCGCAACGACAACGACTGCCAGATCTTCTACGACAAGGAGTACATCGCCACCGGGCCGCGGCCCGCCGCCGTCGGGGTCGACCCCGCGGCGGATCGGGCCCACGTCTCCTCCGACCGCCTCTACGTCGTCTACTCCGAGTTCGGCCAGCTGCCGCCGCTCGCGGTCGCGCCCTACGCCGGGCCGGTCGCCGGCCAGGGATCGCCGACCTTCCTCTCCCACTCGGACGACCAGGGCCGCCACTGGAGCACCCCCGTCTACGTCGACGGCGCCAGCCGCAGCCTCTGCACCACCGCGCTCACCGGCCCGCCGGCGCCACCCTCGCCGCTGCCCGCGGTGCAGCCGCCGGTCGGCCTGGGGGTGCCTCCGGCGCCGCCGGGGATCGACGAGTGCGTCGACAGCCAGGGGGCGATGCCCACGGTCGACCCGCGCACCGGCACCGTGTACGTGACCTTCAGCAACGGCGACAACCCCGCCTGCCCGAACGGCCAGGTGCTGCTGGTCTCCTCCACCGACGGGGGGGAGCGCTGGAGCCCGGCGCCCACCCAGGCGGCCTGCCTGGTGGTGCCGCTGCCGGTGGCGGGCGAGCAGGGATGCTCGGGCGAGCCGGCGGGCCAGGAGGTGCTCAGCGGCTACTGCTTCCGGGTGCCGAGCGCGACCCAGCAGTCGGTGACCGTGAACCCGCTCGACGGCAGTGTCCACGTCGTCTTCCAGGACAACCGCAACGGCGGCCAGGACTGGGACGCATCGAAGCCCGGGGCGACGCTGTCGGACATCGATATCTTCACGACCGCCTCGAGTGACGGCGGCCGGACCTGGAGCGCCGCGGTGCGGGTCAACCAGGACCCGCTGGGAGACCATCGCGACCAGTTCTTCCCCTGGTCGGCGTACGGCCCCGACGGCACCCTCTACGTCGCCTACCTCGACCGCGCCCTCGACCCCGGGGGCGGGCCGCCGGGGGCGAGCTTCCAGCTGCCGAACCCGGGCGGCCGGCTGATCGGGCGCAGCCTGGCGGTGTCCCACGACGGCGGCGCCTCGTTCACCGCCCGGGCGGTCTCAACCGGCCTCTTCGACGGCAACCTCGGCTTCCGCAAGGGCGGCTTCCTCGGCGACTACACCGGGATCGCGGCCGGGCCGCTCGGCGCCTTCACCGCGTGGCCGGACACCCGCCGTGCCGGCACCCTCGTGAAGGGCGACAACCCCACCGACATGTGGTCGGACATCGTCGGCTACGCGACCGCTCCGGGACGCGCCGATCCCCGCCCCCGTCCCGCGCGGTCCGCCCCCCCGGTGGCCGTCCAGGGCCACGCCACCGTCCAACCCGGGACGGCGCCGGAGCAGCCCGGCGCATACGGGCCGCCGCCGGCCGCGACGGTGGCCGCGACGGCGCCGCCGGAGACACGGATGGGCGACATTCTCGGCGGGTTCCTCGCCGGGATGCTGGTGATGGCCGCGTCCTCGGTGGGTGCCCGCCGCCGCCGCCGTCGCCGCCGCTGAGCCCGGGTCCGATCGAAAACGTCTGCCACCCGGGCACCCGGAGACGTATGCTCCATTCACCGAGGTGCGCATCGTGTGGAGCTCCACATTCCGGCGAGAGCCCGGGTTCCCGCGGCTCCGATCGATGGAAGTTGCGCGTGGCTCGGTCGAAATGGTGGGATTCGCGGTGAGGAGGTGGCCCGGGCGTCATTCGCCGGTGGCCCATGCCCTTACTGGGTAGGAGATCGTGGGCGCGCAGGGAATGGGATACGACGACGGCGTGGCCCGCATGCGCCGGCTGCTCGACCAGATGTCGGCCGAGGTGGCCGTCCTCGAGCCGCCCGCGTCCGCCGAGGAGGAGGGAGCGGGCGCCGCGGCGCCGGCGGAGGAGCGGGTTCCGGACCCGGTCGCGACCGCGCCGACGGCCCGGCGGCCGGTCCCCTGGTCGCGGCCCTGGGTCCGGTCCCTCACCAGCACCGTCGGGGTCGGGCTGCTCAGCGTGCTGCTCTGGCGGCTGTTCGGCGCCGGCATCCAGGGCTGGGCGGTCGGCCTGGGCATGGACGACGAGCGCGGCGCGCTCATGGGGGCGCTGCTCATCACCGGGGCGGCGGCCGCCGCGGTCGTCGCCGGGGGCGGCGGCGTCCGGGCCGCACGGCTCGGCGGGGTTGTCGCCTTCCTCGCGATCCAGGTCGGGCCCTTCCTGGTACGCGGCAGCCGGACGGCGACCACCGAGGGCCTCAGCGCCCATCTTCGCCTCCGCGGGTGGATCCTCCAGCCGCTCGGCATGCTCCTCCTCGCCGTGCTCGTGGTGAGCATCGGTGCGGCGCTCGGCCAGCTGGTGCGCAGCGACCTCGCCGGGGTGTACCGGGCGGTGCGGCGCCGGCGTGGTGGATGGGCCGGGCCGGCGGTGTTTCTGCTCTTCGCGATCATCGCCGCGGGCCCGGCGATGACCGCGGTGCAGGACGGGCCGATCAGCGCTCTGTACGACTACTCCACGCCCGCGACCGGGGCGGCGCACGAGGCCGGCGGCGGTCCGGAGCTCGCGGCGGGTGGACTGGCCCTGCCCGGGGCCCCGGGGGCGGCGGGTGCGCGGGCGGGTGCCGCCGACACCCTGCCGGGGCGTGAGCGCCCCGGGCACATCGAGTCCTTCACCGTCGACGGCCGCCCCTCGCTCGTCTACGTGCCGGGCGACTACGCGGCGGAGCCGACCCGGGACTTCCCGGTCGTCTACTTCCTCCACGGGTACCCCGGCAACGAGGATCAGTGGATCGGCGACGGCGCCCAGCTCCCCCACGTGCTCGACCAGCTGATCTCCACCGGCGAGCTGCCGCCGGTGCTCGCGGTGATGCCCGACGGCAACGGCCAGGCGCTCAGCGACGCCGAGTGGGGCAACAGCCGACGCGGCGACCGCGTCGAGGACTGGCTCGTGGGCCGCGCCGTCCCCGAGGTGGACCACCGGTATCGCACCCTCGGCACCGGCTTCCGCGCCGTCGCCGGGCTGAGCTCCGGCGGCTTCGGCGCCATCAACCTGGCGCTCCGCCATCCCGACGTCTTCCGCTGGGCCGCGAGCTACTCCGGGTTCTTCTTCGGCCGCCGGGACATCTTCGGCGCCGACCAGCCGGCCAACAGCCCGGCGCTGATCGCCTCCCATGTCCCCCCGGTGGCGCGGATGCCGCTCTTCCTCGGCACCGGCGACACCGACCGCGTCTTCCTCGCCCAGCAGAGCGCCTTCGTGGCCACGCTCCACGACCTCGGCTGGCTGCCGGTGCACGAGGACCTGGTCGCCGGCGGCCACGGCTGGGAGGCGTGGCGGCTGGAGATGGTGCACAGCCTCCAGTGGCTCGGCGGGCTCTGGGGCTCGGATCCGGGGACGCCGCAGTGCCGGACGAGCTGCAATGGTTAGCGTCGATCCGCGGCTGAGACGCCGCCCGCCCTCCGGCATCACCAGCGCCGGCCTGCGCGGGGGCGCCGCGGTCGCGCTGGTCGCCGCCTGGGCGCTGATCCTCGCCTCCCGCCCTCACCTCGCCCCCGGCCTCGGCCACACGCCGCCGGGCCTCGTCATCGCCGGGACCGCGGCGATCGCCGCGCTCGCCATCGGCGTCTGCCTCGGCCAGCTGCTCGCCTGGTGGATGACCGCGGGGGTGCTCGTCGCCGGCCTCAGCGCGGTCGCGCTCGCGCCGGTCCACCCCTGGCGCGCCGACTGGATGCTGGTCTGCGCCGTCGTGCTGCTCGCGCTCGCGTACCCGGTCCACCACGGGCGGGTCGTCATCGGCGCCGGGAGGGGCCTGGCCGTCGCCGGGGTCGCCGCCCAGGCGCTGGCCCTGATGCTCGGCGCCCACGGGCACGCCGGGCCGGTGCCGGCGCCCTTCGTGCTCGGTGGCCTGGTCGGCGGGGTCGCGGTCAGCCGGCGCCCCCGGGGCGAGTGCGGCATGCGCGCCGTCGCCCGCGTGGAGCTCGAGCGCGCCCGCAGCGCCCACGGGCGCAGCCACATCAGCTGCTTCGTGGCCACCGCCGACAAGCGCGCGGTCGCGCTCCCCGGCGGGGCGGTCACCGCCTTCCGCACCACCGCGCGGGTGGCGATCTCCATCGGCGACCCCCTCGTGGCTCCCGAGGAGCGGCCCGCAGCGATCGCGGAGTTCGTCGAGGGGTGCGCCC
>VBHE01000094.1:5334-9429 GCA_005889515.1 Chloroflexota bacterium
CGACGCCTACCGCGCCGCCGGCATGCGGCTGCTGAAGTTCGGCGAGGAGGCGATCGTCGACCTCGACAGCTTCACCCTGGCAGTGCCCGAGCGCGCCAATCTCCGCCGCGAGGTCTACAGGGCGGATCGCGCCGGGCTCACCGCGACGGTGACCCCGTGGGCGGCCGCCGAGCCCCTGCTCCGGGCCGACCTCGAGCCGGTGTCCCGGGCGTGGCTGCAGCCGCGGACGGGCCGCGAGATGGGCTTCTCGCTCGGCCGGTTCCAGGAGACCGTCGACCCCGGAGCCTGGCTGGTGGTGGTCCGCGGACCCGGCGGCAACGTCCACGCCTTCAGCTCCTGGCTGCGCCTGGGCAGCGACGGGATCGCCCTCGACCTGCTGCGGCGCCACCCCGAGGCGGGTCCGGGCGCGGTCGACCTCTGCTGCGTCGAGGCCCTCTTCGAGGCCCGCCGGCGGGGACTGAAGGTCGCCTCGCTCGGCGCGGTGCCCTGCCGCGACGGGGCGGACGACGCCCCCGACGGTCGCATCGCCCACGCGGTGCGGCGGCTGCTCTACTCGCGCGGGCTCGCCGGGTACCGCTACGAGTCGCTGGCGCGCTTCAAGAACAAGTTCGCTCCGCGCTGGGAGAGCCGCGACATCGCACTCGGCGGCGGGCTGTCGGCGGTGCGGGTGCTCGCCGCCCTCGTCGCCGTCCACATGGGGCGGCGCAAGGCCTAGTCAGCGACCCCGTGGGGGCGGCCGCCGGCGTGGCCGGGCCGGCGGCGGGGGCGGCGCCCGGCGGTGGCGCCGGAGGGTGAGCAGCGTGCCCCCGGTGAGCACGACGGCCGCGATCGCGAGGACGGCGAGGAATGGGTCACCGCCGCCCCCCGCCGGCGGGGCGGCGGAGCCGACGAGGGCGAGGTCGCCCAGCGTCCCCACGTCGGCGGTCGAGGAGTCGCCGGAGAGCGCGCCCAGGGGCACGGTGTGGAGCCGGGTCCAGGTCCCGGAGGCGAAGAGCTCCATGGTGGGGGTGGGGATGCCCGCCGGCCCGCGCAGGACCACGGTGACGGTGTGTCCGGGGCGGACCGCGAGCGCCGTGCCGCCGGCGGTCACCGTGATCCGGTAGACGTTGCCCTGGACGTCGCCGCCGATCGGGCGGGCCGCCGGGGGGTCGACGGCGACGATGCTCGCGACCACCGCGGTGGTGCCCGGCGGCAGGGCGAAGGAGTCCTGGGCGGCGAGCAGCTGCGCCTGGGGGGGCATCTCGCCGGTCGCGGGGTCCAGCGGCGGGCTCAGCCCCTGCCTCAGCGGGACGCTCGCCCGCGCGCTCGAGGGCGGGCTCTTCGACTCCAGGCCGGGGGGCGGGTGGAGGTAGCGGTACGCCTCGGCGGGCGTGGTCAGCCCCTCGTACATGGGAGGGGAGGGGAGGGGTGAGACCCGCCAGGTCAGCGCCAGGAGAACCGCCCCCACCCCGAGCGCCGTCGCGGCGCGGCCGCGTGCGCTGCCTCCCATCGGCCGCAATGGTAGGCGGGCCGGCACCGGTGGCGAACCGCTGCGGCCTGCTTGAATGGACCGGTGCAGGAGACCAGGGTCGCCGTCGCCGGGACCTCCTTTCCCGCCGTCCGCCAGCACCTCGAGGAGATGCTCCCCGGCGCGGTGGTGGAGGCGGTCCCGGTGGAGCTCCTGCGCAGCGGCGGGTGCGCGGCCGAGGTGCTGGTCCCGGCGATGTGCCGGATCGACGCCGCCGTCATCGACCGCGTCGACGGCCTGCGCCTCATCCATCAGTGGGGCGCGGGGCTCGACGGTGTCGACATCGAGGCGGCGAGCCGTCGCGGCGTCCTCGTCGCCAACGTTCCGGCCGGAGTTGGCGGCAACGCGGAGTCCGTCGCGGAGTGGTGCGTGATGGCGGCGATCGCGGTGAACCGTCGCCTCCCCGTCCTCCAACGGGTGCTCCGCAGCGGCGCGGCCTGGGGCGATCCGCCCGGCCGCTCGCTGCACGGCAGGACCGCGGGGATCGTCGGGCTCGGGGGCATCGGCCAGGCGCTCGCACTGCGGCTGCGCCCCTTCGGGATGCGCGTCCTCGGGGTGCGCCGCAGGGAGGATGCCGAGCTCGCGGGACGGCTCGGGCTCGCCTGGATCGGCGGCGCCGCGCAGCTGCCCGAGCTGCTCCGTCAGAGCGACTGTCTCTTCCTCTGCCTCCCCCTCACCGAGGCGACCCGGCGGCTCATCGACGAGCGCGCCCTCGCCCTGCTCCCCGCCGGTGCATGCGTCGTCAACGCCGGCCGCGGCGGGGTCGTCGACCAGGCGGCGCTGGTGCGGGCGCTCGAGAGCGGGCGGCTGGGCGGCGCCGCCCTCGACGTCTTCGAGCAGGAGCCGCTCGATCCGGCGTCGCCGCTCGCGGACCGGCCGGACGTGCTCGCGACCCCACACATCGCCGGGGTCACCGACTCCTCATACCGGGGCATCGCTCGGCGGGTGATCGAGAACATCCACCGCCTCCACGACGGGAGGCCGCTGCTCGACTGCGTGAACGCGGACCCGGCGGGCGCTCAGGCCAGCCGCGACAGCTGATCGACCTGCTCTGGGGAGAGCCGGATGGTCGCGGCGGCGACGTTCTCCTCGAGGTGCGCGACCGACGCGGTGCCGGGGATGGGGAGCACCACCGCCGAGCGGTGGAGCAGCCAGGCGAGGGCGAGCTGTGCGGGGGCGGCGCCGAGCTCGGCGGCCAGACCCTCCAGCGGTCCGCCCGGCGTCGCGAGGCGCCCGGTGGCGAGCGGGAACCAGGGGATGAAGCCGATCCTCTGCCGCGCGCAGTGGTCGAGCACGTCCTCGTGCTCCCGGTCGGCGAGGTTGAACCGGTTCTGGACGCTGACGATCGGGGTGAGCCTCCGCACCTCCTCGATCTCCGCGACGCTCACCTCGGAGAGGCCGATGTGGCGGATCAGCCCCTCCCGCTGCAGGTCGCGCAGCTCGCCGATCTGGTCCTCGAGCGCGACCTCCGGGTCGATGCGGTGGAGCTGGTAGAGGTCGATCCGCTCGAGCCCGAGGCGGCGCAGGCTGAGCAGGCACTCCTGGCGGAGATACTCGGGCCGCCCCACCGGCGCCCAGCGTCCCGGGCCGAGGCGGACGAGCCCGGCCTTGGTGGCGATCGCAAGGCCCGCCGGATAGGGATGGAGCGCCTCGCGGATCAGCTCCTCGGAGACGTACGGGCCGTAGGAGTCCGCGGTGTCGATGAGATCGACTCCGAGCTCGACGGCGCGGCGGAGCACCCGGATCGCCTCGTCATGGTCGCGGGGCGGGCCCCACACCCCGGGGCCGGGGAGCTGCATCGCCCCGAACCCCAGGCGGTGGACGGTCAGGTCGCCGCCCAGGGTGAGGGTCCCGCTCGCGGTCGCCGGGCGGTCGGTGGACGTGGCCATCGGTGGTCCTCCAGGTCGGGCCGGCCGTCGCGTACAAAGTTACCAGGGTGTCCCGCGAGGGTCAGGCCGGCTCGGCGGGGTGGCGCAGCCGGCAGGCCGGCACCCGCTCACCCACCCAGCGGAGGATGTGGGTGCGCCGCAGCGTCCAGCCCTTGTCGGGAGGGATGCGCCGGAGGACGTCGACCTGGAAGGTGCGGTAGAGGTCGTCGCTCAGGGTGGAGCCGTCGCTCCACCCGGGCTTCGGGTCCTCGCCGAGGGCGTCGGCGAGCAGGGCGAGGGCGAGGTCGTTGGGACTGGGGCCGTCGTAGCCCCAGGCGAAGCCGTCCGGCGACTGCCGGACGATGTGGACGAGCGGGCGCCAGCCGTCGACGCACACCTCGTGCCGGCCGTCCTCCCCCCGGAAGCGGCCGCGATAGATGCGCTCTCGCGCGCGGGGTCGGTACTGGCTCTCCGCAGGCGACTCCATGGGCGCCCAACTCTACTGGCGAACATGCGTTCGTCGCAACCCCCTCCAGCGCTCGAGGATGGCGGGCAGCTCGCCCTGGACGAACTCGATGAAGGCGAGCGTCTCGCCCAGCCGCCGCCCCGCCGGGGTGCCGGCGCCGAGCGTGGCGACGCCCTCGCGCAGCCGGTCCTCCCAGCGCTTCATCTGCTGCTCACGCCGGACGGCGCTCTCGTACCAGACGTCGTCCTGCACCC
>VBHE01000094.1:9623-10043 GCA_005889515.1 Chloroflexota bacterium
AAGCGGGACACCGCCTCGGGGTCGCGCGGCCCGAGCTCGTTCGCAAGATTTGAAACATTCACGATCTTATGAAAAGAGTGTAGCATGCGCCTCATGAGTGCTGCGATCTCGGTCGGCGGCCTGCGCAAGAGCTTCGGCCGGGTGCGGGCGCTCGACGGCCTCGACCTCAGCGTCGAGACCGGCGAGGTGCACGGCTTCCTCGGGCCCAACGGCTCCGGCAAGTCGACCACCATCCGCATCCTGCTCGGCCTGCTCCGCGCCGACGGCGGCTCCGCGGAGGTGCTCGGTGGCGACCCCTGGAGAGACGTCACCAGCCTCCACCGGCGGCTCGCCTACGTCCCCGGGGACGTCACCCTCTGGCCGGCGCTGACCGGCGGCGAGGTCATCGACCTGCTCGGACGGCTGCGCGGCGGCCTGGAC
>VBHE01000095.1:0-923 GCA_005889515.1 Chloroflexota bacterium
CGGATGGGGGTGACGAGCTGGCCACTTAAGCAACTCCCTGGATGCGCGCAGGCGCTGCGGGAACGACGGGCGATCGTGCTCACCTTCAGCCATCACGACCTGCCGCATGCGCCCGAACGTCGGGCCCTGTTTGGGCCGACCACCCGGGTCGGGCTGATCCTTCCGTTCTTCGCCGGGCCCCGCACCCAGGGCGTTCTGATCGTGGGCGAAGAGCGGCGGACCCGTTGTCAGCCGGTCTCACCCGAGCGGGTCGCCATCCTGGAGCTGGTCGCCAGCCGGATCGCGCACATCCTGCGCATCTCGCGCCGGCTCGAATACGAGCGGCTGGGCGAGCGGCGCCGGCAGCGCCGGCTGGCCGTCGAGCGGCAGCGGCTCGCGCGTGAGGTCCACGACGGCGTCGGCCAGCACCTCACCGCGCTCCTGGTTCAGGTTCGCTGCGCCATCAACGAGGGCAATGCCGCTCGCGAGGAGCTTCAGGTCCTGGAACGCACCGCCTCCCGAGCGATGGACGGCGCCCAGGCACTGGCCTACGGCATTCGGCACCTGGAGCGCGGCAGCAGTGCCCTGGAGGAGGCGCGCAGCTTCGCCGAGACGATGCTGCGATCCGTGCACTGCCGTCTCACCTGGGTTGAAGAGCGAACCGACCTTCCGGTCGCGAACCGCACGTTGCGCGAGATTGCCGACGTCGTCAAAGAATCCGTGACCAACATCGTCCGGCACGCCGGGGCGAGCTCGGCTCGAGTCCGGGTGGAATATCCTGACGGCCGGATCCGGGTCACGATCCAGGACGACGGCGTCGGCTTTTCGGTTGCCGAGGTGAGGCCGTCGAGCGACGGCCGGGGTCTCGGTTTGCTGGGCAGCTTCGAGCGGCTCGCCCGGATCGGCGGCACGTTCGATATCCAGAGCGCGCCGAAGGGCGATGG
>VBHE01000095.1:983-5392 GCA_005889515.1 Chloroflexota bacterium
TCGAGTCAAGTTCGGCGCCCGAGGATGTGGAGCGTTTGGCGATCGTGGCCGATCGGCGCCTGTCCCTGGCGGCGCTGTCGGCGCTCGTACTCCAGGATGCGACCTATCAACTGATCCAGCAGGCGCGCGGCGTCGCCGAGGTCGGCGAGATGCTCGAGGCGTTCAGACCCGCGGTGGTGGTGCTCGATAGCCCTGGGGCGCTCGCATCAGCCTCCGTCGAACCGTCTGCCTGGAACGGCCGTATCCTCTTGCTGCTCGATCCGGAAGAAGACCCGCCGGTGATTGCGGAGGCGATGCGCGCCCGCGCTCACGGCTACCTTTCGCGAACTGCCACCCGCCAGGGATTCGAGGAAGCGGTCGAGGTGCTTCACCGGACCGACTTCTACATGGACCCCTTACTCGTCGAGAAGATCCTGCTGGCCAAGCGGCGGCTCTTGTCCTCACCCACGGCATTGACGGAGTTGAGCCAGCGCGAGCGGGCCATCCTGAGCCGCATCGCCAGCGGCAACAGCACCAAAGAGGTGGCGAGAGCCTATGCCATCACGCCCAAAACCGTCGGCAACCATATCAACAACATCTATCAGAAGCTCAACTTGAGCAATCGAGGCGAGTTGGTCCTCTACGCGATGCAGGAAGGCCTGACACGTTTCGAGGCGCAAGCACCGGCAGCAACGCCAGACCGCATCACGACCGCGTCGTAATGTTCGTTGCACGCATCGAGATGCGGCTGTAAGGTCCGCCGCAAAGCCGTCACGCGTCGCCTCGCCAATGTGACCGATGAGTGGCACGTTACGGATTGCCTTTCATCGACCGCGATGGCTAACTAGAGGCAACAACCCGACGGGGAGGAATGCCGGTGTTGCGATCCAATGCGCTTCGACGCGTGCTACTGGGCTCGACGGCTGCGCTCGTCATCGCGGCCGGTCTGCCGAGCTCGCCGGCGCAGGCGAGCGCGCTCTCGCTCAGAGTCTCAGGAACTCATCTTGTCAATGGCAGCGGTCAGATCGTGCGACTGCTGGGCGTCAATACCTCCGGCACGGAGTACGCCTGCATCCAGGGCTGGGGAATCTTCGACGGCCCCAGCGACGCCACCGGCGTGGCCGCCATCGCGTCCTGGCATACCACCGGTGTACGCGTCAACCTCAATGAGGACTGCTGGCTCAACATCAACATGGGCGGCTCGCCCTACGGCGGTGCTACCTATCAGGCGGCCATCGTCAGCTACGTGAACCTCCTGCATTCGTATGGCCAGTACGTGATCATCGACCTCCACTTCAACGCTCCCGGCGGTAATCAGGCGACCGACCAGCAGGTGATGGCGGACGCCGACCATTCGCCGGCCTTCTGGTCATCTGTCGCCAGCACCTTCAAGAACGACCCGGCGGTGATCTTCGACCTGTACAACGAACCGCATGACATTTCGTGGAGCTGCTGGCTCAACGGCTGCACCACCTCGGGTGGCTGGCAGGCCGCCGGGATGCAGAGCATGGTGAACGCGGTGCGCAGTGCTGGCGCTACCCAACCGATCATGGTGGGCGGCGTCGGCTGGGCCGCCGACCTCAGCCAGTGGCTGCAATACAAGCCGAATGACCCATTGAACCAACTGACCGCCTCGTTCCACGTGTACGGCCCCGCCTTCAGTCAGTGCACCACGACCGCGTGCCTCAACGCCACCATCGCGCCGGTCGCTCAGCGGGTGCCGGTGCTGACCGGCGAGATGGGCGAGAACGACTGCCAGCACGCTTACATCGATTCGTACATGGCCTGGGCGGATGGACTGGGGATCTCCTATCTGGGCTGGTCCTGGAACCCCTACGACTGCGCGAGCCATCCGGCCCTGATCACGTCGTACAGCGGAACGCCGACGAACTTCGGCGTCGGGCTCCGTGATCATCTGGCTCAGTTGGCTACGGCCCCGGCGCCCACGCCGGCGCCCACGCCCGCACCGACGCCCACCCCGACGCCCACGCCCACCCCGACGCCCATCGCCACGCCAACTCCGACGCCCACGCCGACCAGCAGCACCACCACCACGGGCGACGTCGGCGGCGCCGGTGGGCAGAACCCGCCCGGCACGGGGACCGGCGCCACCACCACCACCACCACCAGCGCGCCCGCCACGTCGACCGGCACCTCGACGGCCGGTGGCCAGCAGCCGGTCGCGGCCTCCGTCCCCGTGCACCAGCTCACCGTGCCCGAGTCCGGGGCGGACATCCCCTTCGTATCGGGCTTCCTGCTCCTGCTCGCGGGCGGCGGACTCCTCGCCGCCGCTCGCCGCCGGGCGCCGCAGCGGTAGGGCCCCGAGGGGGGGTCACGGGGTCCCGTCCCCTTCGGGGGGCGGGACCCTCACCGTGTCCGGGCCCGGCTGGCGTGGGGAAGGTACGAGCGGTCACCGATCCACGGCGCGGGGGCGATCGCGAGCTCCCGCGCCATGCGGATCAGCGGGGAGGCGTACGCCCCCCGCATGCGTGCGAACTCCTCCCACGGGCCGTCGCCCTCGCGCACCCGGTAGCCCGCGATGCAGAGCCGCCGGCGGGCCTCGTCGTAGTCCTCGCGCTCCACCCAGGCAAGGCCGTCGGCTCGGTAGTGGCGACGCCAGGAGATGTCCTCGACGAGGTGCCCGCCGACCTTGACCATCAGGTGGGCGGGTCCGACGGGACCTTCGTCGAGGGTGGTGATCACGAGCACCGCGGCGTCCATCACCGCGCCGAAGGAGTTGAGCCAGGCCTCGTTGTCGTGGCTCGAGCGGAAGAAGTTGAGGACCGGGTAGGCGAGATGGCTCTCGAGCACGTCGGCGCTCCACACCCGCCACTCCTCGAACGTCCTGTCGAGCTGCTGGGGCATCCGGTACTTGCCGCACGCCTCGAGGATCTGCACCCCCGACGGCGGCGCGCCGGCGAGCGCATCGAGGCTGACGACCGCGGTCTCGCGCCGCTGGAAGGAGGTGACGATCGAGAACAGGAAGCTGATCACCACGGCGATCAGCCCGAGGCCGGTCGCCGCCTCGAAGGAGGTCAGGGTGCGCGCGATCCCGCCGGAGGCGGTGATGTCGGCCGACGAGAGCGAGAGGAGCGAGCCGGTCGAGTAGTAGAGGCTCATGCCGAAGGTGGCGGGATGCGGATGGAACTCCTGGGGCAAGCCGTGGTAGACGAGCGCGTAGCCGACGATGAGGGAGACCAGGCGGAGCGCCAGGAGGGTGAGGATCGAGAGCGGGGCGAAGACCGCCAGGGTGCCCTCGCGGCGGTTCGGCTGGGACGGGCGGGTGCCGAGCCACCGCCACACCAACCATCCGCGCTGCATCAGGGCGCCGCTGGGGCTGAAGCGTCCCACCGACGGTCGGGGCAGGACGATGGCATTGAAGAAGTCGTAGAGGGTGACGAGGATGAGCAGCCCCCCGCCCACCACCTCGACGACGCCGGCGGCGATCACCGTCAGGGCGTGGGCGGAGCCGGGAACGGGGTCGTCTCGCCCGGCAGGAGGCTCGGGTTGCCGCCGAGGTCGTTGTCGAAGACCGTATAGGTCGTCGCCCCGGAGGCCGACCAGGTCAGCTCCGCGTGCCGGTCGCGCTCGGAGAAGTAGACCTCGACCGTCGCCGTCTGGAGGCCGCTGTAGCCAAGCGCACGGACCTGGTCGATCAGCCCGACGCAGTACGCCTGCTGCCCGGCGCGGCCGCCCGCGAGCAGCGCTTTGATCGTCGAGGCGATCTCGGTGGCGATGACCAGATGGGCCTGACGCGCGGCCGCCCGCGCCGCCGCGAGGGCGGCGGCGTCGGGGTTGTCGACCTGCCCGGCGCGCACCGGCTCGGTCGAGATCGACACCTCCCAGTACTCGCCTCGGGAGGTCAGCTGCCGCTGCAGCCGCAGGCCGTCGGCGGCCGCCACCGGGCTGTTGCCGTAGCGTGGGTTGTACGCGGCGGAGGGCGGGGTGGCGACCGCCGTGGGGCTCGCCGCGGGCGTCACCGGCACGATCGTCGCCTGCTGGCAGCCCGCCAGCAGGAGGAGGGCGAGGAGCGGGCAGCCCGCTGCAGGAAGGATGCGGTGCGTCATCGGGGAGGTCGTCCTGGGCGGGGTGGTGCGACGCTGTGACAACTCGACAATGTCAATGATAGCGGCGGCATACTGGGCCCTCCGGCGCCGCGCCCGCCGGTCCTCAGTGGGGGAGCCCATCCGTTGATCGCCGTGCTCTTCGGACCGCCCGGAAGCGGAAAGGGAACGCAGGCCGCCTTCATGACCAGTGACTTCCAGCTCGCCCACGTGTCCACCGGCGACATGCTCCGGGCCGAGGCGGGGACGGGGAGCGCGCTCGGCCGCGAGGTCGCACCGCTGATGGCGGCGGGCAAGCTGGTCCCCGACGAGCTCATCGTCCGCGTCATCGCCGAGCGCCTGAACCACGACGACGTCGGCCGTGGG
>VBHE01000095.1:5594-6094 GCA_005889515.1 Chloroflexota bacterium
GTCGGGACGATCGACGGTGTCGGCAGCCTCGAGGACGTCCGCCGCCGGGTCCGCGCCGAGGTCGCCGGAGCGCTCAGCGGCGCCCCCTGTCGCCAGCCCAGGAGGAGGGTCGCCGATGGCTCATGAGGTGCGGGGGGTGGTGGCGCGTTCCAAGGGCGCGCCGGTGGCGGTCGAGACGATCCTGGTCCCCGATCCCGGGCCGGGCGAGGTGCTGGTGCGGCCGCAGGCCTGCGGCGTCTGCCACACCGACCTCCACTATCGCGAGGGAGCGATCGAGGACGCCTTCCCCTTCCTCCTCGGCCACGAGGCCGCGGGCACGGTCGAGGCGATCGGCGAGGGGGTGACCTCGGTTGCCCCGGGCGACTACGTGATCATCGCCTGGCGTTCGCCCTGTGGGACCTGCCGCTCCTGCCGCCGAGGCCGCCCCTGGTACTGCTTCTCGAGCCGGAACGCCAGCCAGCCCATGACCCTCGCCGACGGCACCCGGCTCAAGGCCGCGA
>VBHE01000095.1:6292-6780 GCA_005889515.1 Chloroflexota bacterium
CGACATCGACGACCGCAAGCTCGACTGGGCGCGCGACTTCGGCGCCACCGACGCGATCAACGCGAGCCGGCAGGACCCCGTCGAGGCGATCCGCGGGCTCACCGACGGCAACGGCGTCGACGTCGCCATCGACGCGGTGGGGAGCCCGCAGACCTTCACCCAGGCCTTCTACAGCCGCGACCACGCCGGAACGGTGGTGATGGTCGGCGTCCCCGACCCCGCGATGCGCCTCGAGCTGCCGCTCATCGAGGTGTTCGGCCGCGGTGGGGCGGTGAAGTCCTCCTGGTACGGCGACTGCCTGCCCAGCCGCGACTTCCCCATCCTCATGGACCTCTACCTGCGCGGCGCCCTCGACCTCGACCGCTTCGTCAGCGAGACCATCCCCCTCGACGGCGTCGAGGAGGCCTTCGCGAAGATGGGCCGGGGAGAAGTGCTGCGCTCAGTCGTCGTTCTCGGGACGTAGCCGCTCGCGGGCGCGACCGAGCTAC
>VBHE01000095.1:6889-11587 GCA_005889515.1 Chloroflexota bacterium
GAGAGCGAGGTGGGATCGGCGATCCAGAGCGCCGGGCCGGCCACGCCGCCATGCAGCGGACCCGGGCCGGACATCGCGGCGACGGCGGCGACGGTGCGGAGGTCGGACGGCCGCAGCCGGATCATCGCCGGCGGCCCGGCCTGCTCCTGCCAGACCCACACCCCTGCCGCGGTGGCGGCGACGTGGCCGGCTCCGGGGGCGAGGGGACGGGAGGCGAGGAGCGTGCCGGCGCCGGCGTCGCGCTCGCTCACCGTGGTGCCCCCCGCGGCGCCGGCGGCGGCGTAGAGGCGGTGGCCGGCCGGGTCGGCGGCGAGCGAGGTCACGTCGCCGTCGACGGGCACCGTGGCGGTCACCGTCCCGGTGCGGAGGTCGACCCGGACGAGCCGGCCCGGGCCACCGACCCAGAGCGCCGCCGGGGTGGCGGCGATCGCCTGGGCGGGCACGGGAAGGTCGACGCGCTGGCGGAGGATCAGCCGGGCCGGGTCGAGCCGGTAGACGGCGCGGGCGACGCCCCCCGCGACCCACAGCGAGTCCCCGGCGCGGACGAGGTCGGCGCCGGCGGGGAGGGTGCCGCCGGTGGCGGTCACCGGGCCCGGTCGGGACAGCCGCACGACGCGGGCGGGACCGGCGCCCTGGGCCGAGGTGGCGTAGAGGACGTAGAACGCGGACGGGTCGGCGGTCCCCGCCACCGCGGCGGCCGGCGGCGGCGCCGGGACGGCGACCACCGGGCGCGTGGCGGCGCGACGGTCGACGGTCACGGCCCCGGTCACCGGCGGCCTCGTCCCCACGATCGCCGCCGGGCTGCTCGTCACCACCGAGGCCACCGCCCCGAGGGTGATCGCCAGGACGAGCAGCGCAGCCGGCCGGCGCCGGCGCACCGCTCGGCTCATACCCCGGCCGCCTCGAGCCCGGCCCCCGTCCCCGCCGGCGTCCCCTCGCCGCGCAGCCTCCGCCGGGCGCGCTCCCAGGTGGGGTGGTGCTCGACCCCGGGGAGGAGATGGAAGACGTTCTCGCGCCCGCCGACCACCAGGCAGCGCTTGCCGAGCGCGTACGCCATTCCGAACTCGACGTGGCGGCCGCCGCGGGTCCCGGTGATGCAGCCGGGGGGCTCGGCGAAGAGGATGACCACCTCGGCCGAGCGCAGGTCGGCCCAGTCCTCGATGGCGAAGCGGGCGGCCTCGGGCGGGGTCTCGCCGCGCTCCTCGAGGGCGGTGGCTGCGGCCAGGGTGGCCGCGTCCCACTGCTGCTCACCGAGCAGCCAGCGGCTGGTGACGGTGTGCCCGTCGCCCGCGAGCTCGATCGCGCGGGCCAGCACCTCTTCGCGCCGGCCATAGCGGGCGGCCAGATAGACCCGGCTCATGGTGCCCTGCTCCTCCACCGTCCGACTGCCCGCCACAGGCAGCGCGCACGAACAAGTGTACGGAAGCACGGTGGGGGTCCGTCTGGTCCGTCGGTCCCCATTGGAGGCCCCACATCGGGCTGCGTACAATCCGCGCCTTCGGCCACGAGGAGGGAAGCGAGGTGCCCGGAGAGCGAACGTTCTTCGCCGTGTTCCTGCTGCTCCTGGGCGCGCTGCTCGCCGCCTGCGGACGCCCGCCGTCGGGCGGCGCCGGGGACGCGCAGGCCTCGGCGCAGCTCGTCCGGGTGCCCGACGGGACCGCCGACGTCGAGTACGACGCCGGAGCGTTGCTGCTCACCGTCACCGCCCACGTCACCGGGGTCATGCCCGGCGAGGAGCTCGCGGCGCGGATCCGCCAGGGGGGATGCGGCAGCTCCGGCGGGGACGTCCTCGAGACCCTCGGGCCCGCCGTTGCCGACGCCCACGGCGTCATCGACGCCATCGCCCGGGTCCCCGGCATCGAGGCGGTGCCGGCCACCGCCGCCCTCGAGTACCTCTCGCCGGCGGCCGGCGCGGCGCCCGCGGCGCTCGTCTGCGGCGATCTCTCCGGGCAGACCGGGATTCTGCGGCTGGCGGCCACGCCGCAGTCCGGGCCCGGCGGCACCGCGAGCCTCGCCCTCGACAGCGGCGCCCGCACCCTGAGCGTCCGGCTGGTGATCCAGGGGCTGGCCCCCGGCTCCTCGCATCCCGCAGGCATCCACGACGGCAGCTGTGCCGCGCAGGGACCGCTGGCCCATGCTCTTCCCACCCTGTGGGCCGACGGTCAGGGCCGGGCCGTGCTCCACGCGGAGGTCGGCGGGGTGACCCGGATCGGGCGCTGGTACGTCAGCGTCCTGCGCGGCCCGGGCAGGGCCGGCGCGGGCGCGGCCCCGCTCAGCTGCGGAGACGTCTCCCACGCGTGATCCGCGTGCCACCCCAGATCGCCTCTGGACACCCCGGCCGGTCCCGTGCCAACGTTGGAGGGCCCGCGGCGCGCCCGTCGCGCGGCCTGACCCCGGGGGTGGCAGGGGAGGAGGAAGGCGGAGTGCTCGCTCGTCTTCGATTCGTGGTGGTGATCGCGCTGCTTCCGGCGGCGCTCGTCCTCGCGGCGCCCGGCGCCGGCGCGGCGCTCCCGCCGGGGTGGGCCCCCGCTGCGTCCGCCACCGTCCACCCCGGCACCCAGACCTACACCCAGAGCTCGCAGTGCACCGCGAACTTCGTCTACCTCGACGGCGTCCACGTCTACCTGGGACAGGCGGCGCACTGCTCGAGCACCGACGGCAACGGCGAGACCGACGGCTGCAAGGCCCACTCGCTGCCAGTCGGCACCAGCGTGCGGGTGGTCGGGGCGAAGAAGCCGGCGACGATGGTCTACAACTCCTGGCTGGCGATGCAGGCGGCGGGGGAGAAGGACGCCAACACCTGCGCCTACAACGACCTCGCGCTGCTCGAGATCGACCCCGCAGACGCCGGTTCGGTCAACCCGTCGATCCCCGCCTGGGGCGGGCCGGTGGGGCTGAACACCAGCGGCACGACCTCGGGCGACGCGGTGTACAGCTACGGCCACTCCTCGTTGCTCCTCGGCCTCGCCCAGCTCGGACCCCGCCAGGGCCAGAGCCGGGGTGACACCGGCGGCGGCTGGAGCCACGTCGTCCTCGAGCTCCCACCGGGCATCCCCGGCGACTCCGGCAGCGCCTTCCTCGACTCCCACGGCGACGCGCTCGGGGTGCTCAGCACCATCGACGTCGGGACCGACTTCTCCAACGGGGTCGGCGACCTGAGCCGCGAGCTCGCCTACCTGCACACCCACAGCGCGCTGACCGGGCTGCGGCTGGTCCCGGGGACCGAGCCCTTCACCAGGTAGGGCCGGCCGGGCTCAGAGCCCGTGGGCGGCGAGCGCCACCAGCAGGGCCGCGGCGACCACGACCAGGGTGGCGCAGAGCTGGGTGAGCGGCCCGCCCGCGGTCTCGGCGAGGGAGAGGCGGGTCGCCGACATCGGCTCGCCGGCGCGCGGTCCGAAGGGCACCGGCAGGTGCGCCGGGCCGAGCGCCACCGCGGGCACGGTCGCCACCACCGGGCGCGGCGGGCGCGGCCGCCGGGCGAGCGCGAGCATGGTGCCGCAGTCCGCGCAGATCAGGTTGCCGGCGCGGTTCCACGGACAGCCGCACCTCCGGCACGTACGAAACCTCACGCCGGAAGCGTACGGCAGGGTGGATGGCATCCTCCTTGCCGGTCGCTCACAGAGCGGTGACGGCCGGGGTGTCGCCGACCGGTACCATGCCCCGCGCATGCCCGCGCCCGCCACCCTCTCCCGGCTCCTCCCCGACCGGGTCGCCTCGATCGCCGACCGCCGGCGCATCGCCGTCATCCCCGTCCGCGGCGTCATCGGTGGGGCGGTGCGGACCCAGGAGATGCAGAAGCTCCTCCGCCGCGCCGCTGACAGCGAGCGGATCCGCAGCGTCCTGCTCGACATCGACTCCCCGGGAGGCAGCGCCGTCGCCTCCGAGCAGCTCTACGTGTCGGTGCGCCACCTCGCCGAGCGCAAGCCGGTGGTCGCCTGGTTCCGGGGGACCGGCGCCTCGGGCGCCTACTTCCTCGCCTGCGGCGCCACCACCATCCTCTCCTTCCCCGCGGCGGTGGTCGGCTCCATCGGGGTGATCAACGCCCGGCCCATCCTGGTCGACGCCCTGCGCCGCATCGGCGCCCAGATGCTGATCACCAAGACGGGGCCGTACAAGGACCTCGGCGCCCCCTGGCGGGAGCCGACCGAGGGCGACCGGGCCAAGGAGCAGGAGCTCGTCGACGCCATCTTCCGCCGCTTCACCGCCGCGGTCGGCGGCGCTCGCCACCTCGACGGCGACCGGCTCGCCCGGGTCACGACCGGCGAGGTGTGGCTGGGGGAGGAGGCGGTCGGGCTCGGGCTGGTCGACGGCACCGCCGACGAGGACCAGGCGCTCGCCGAGGCCCAGCGGCTCGGCGGCCTTCCCGAGCCCCGCACCCAGCGCATGGAGCGCCGGCGGCCGATGCTCCAGCGGCTCGGGGTCCCGGGTGCGGGGATGGGCCCGCCGGGACCGCGCTGGATCGTCGAGCTCGAGGGCTGGCTCTCGGCGCAGCAGCCCCGCCTCTAACCGGGCGGTCCCGCCGATCGCTTCGTGGCGCGGAGCACGAGCACCGTCGCGGCCGCGATCAGCACCACGGCGGCGATCACCGCGGCGACGATGAGGCCGGCGCTGCCGCCGCTCCCACCCCCGCCGCCGTTCGACGCGGCGGGCGGCGCCACCAGGGCGATGTCGCCGAGGGCGCCGACGTTGGCGGCGTAG
>VBHE01000095.1:11650-12244 GCA_005889515.1 Chloroflexota bacterium
CCCGCGGGGCCGCGGAGCACGACGGTGACCTGCTGGCCGGAGCGGAACGCCATCGGCGTGCCCCCGGGCACGGCGGCGACGGAGAAGCGGTAGACGTTGCCGTCGAGGTCGCCGCCCGGCGGCGCGACCGCGGGCGCGTCGACCGGGGCGATGGTCACGTGGGCGGCGGTCGTCCCGGGGGGCAGGGTGAAGGTGTTCGCGGCGGCGAGGAGCTGCGCCTGGGCGGGGTTCTCGTCGGTGGTCTCGGCCATCCCCGGGCTCTGGCCGCCCTCGAGCTTCAGGGTGACGTCGACCGTCGACGGCGGCTTCGTCGACGTGAAGCCGGGCGACGGGTGGAGGTAGCGGTAGTGCTCGGCGATGATCGGGCCGCCGTCGTAGAGCGGCGGCGCCGAGCGCGGTCCCAGGCCCCAGGCGAGGGCGAGCAGGGTCGCCCCCGCGGCGAGGGTCGCTGCGGCGCGGCGGCGGCCGCTCACCGCAGCCACCACGCGGCGAGGTCGGCGACCGCGTGGGCGGTCGCCGGGGCGGCGACGCCGCCGGTGGCGAGCCGCAGGCCGCCGAGCCAGACCCCGACCGCGAGGTCGAGGGGCACGGCCT
>VBHE01000095.1:12290-17773 GCA_005889515.1 Chloroflexota bacterium
GGAGCAGCGCCTCCTCGGCGACGGCGATGAGCACCGTGGTCGCCGCCCAGGCGGGGAGGAGGCCGAGCGGCGGCGGGCCGAGCACCAGGGTGTGGCCGCTCAACCGCATCGCCGCCGGGGCGATGCAGAGCACCGCCGCCCCGCCGATCCCGATCGCCAGCGCATGTGCTCGCGGCGCCGCCGGGCGCCATCCCGCCGCCGCGGCGGTGGCGAGGAGCAGCACCGAGAAGAGCAGGCCGGAACCGTGGGTGCCGAGCCCGGCGGCGACCCGCAGCGTCATCGCGGCGGCGAGGCCGCCGAGCAGCAGCGCGCAGCGGGCGGGGCCCTCGGCAGAGGTGCGGGCGCCGATCACTGGGACGGCGGCACCAGCTCGGCGCGGCCGGTCGCGTAGACCGCGGGCCAGACCACGACGCTGTGCCGCACCGCCTGCCACTGCCAGATCACCGCCGCGGCGCGGAGGTTCTGGCCGAGGCGGTCGCCGCGGCCGGCGAACAGCAGCCCGGCGCCGTTGGGCAGCGAGCCCTCGGGAAGGTCGGCGGCGCGTGCGGCGGCGGCGATGTGGGCGGGGTCGAGTCCGCCGCTCGCGGCGGCGCGGGGGAGGACGTCGTGGAAGAGCGCCCAGGCGGCGGTGAAGCCGCTCAGCCCCTCCTCGGTCGGGGTCCCGCCGCGGCGCGCCTTCCAGGCGGCGGCGAGGCGGGCGTAGAGGGCGCGCCCCTCGGGGCGCAGCGTCGCCGGGTCGAAGCCGCCGCCGGGACGGTCGGAGGCGAAGACTCCGACCGCGGCGGGGCCGAGGAGCTCACCGAAGTCGGGCAGGCACTGCGCCATCGTCGAGCCGATGAAGGCGTCGACCCGCACGTCCGCGGCGAGCATCGCCTTGCGGAAGGCCACGCCGTCGGGGATGTGGGAGGCGAGGATGAGGATGTCCGGGTGGGCGGCCCTGAGCTCGGCGATGACCGGGTCCCATCGCGGCGCCCCCGGGAAGTAGGTGGAGGTGCTCACCACCTGCATGCCCGCGGCCCTCAGGGTGGCGGTCGCCGCGTCGGCGACGGAGTGGGCGTAGTCGTCGTCGGCGACGACCATCGACACCCGCAGGTCGGCGGCGGGCCGGCCGATCATCGGCGCCAGCTGGGTGGCGGCGAACCGTCCCGAGTTGTCGCCGAGGTTGGAGCCGGTGGCGCCGACTCGGAAGACCCGGTCGAGGCCGCGCCCGGTCAGCTGGTCGGCGACCGCGCCCGCCTCCCAGTACACCATCCCCGCCTGCGAGGTGGCGTAGCTCACCGGCATGGAGAGGTCGGAGCTGTAGGCGCCGACCACCACCGGCACCCCGTCCCGGTGCAGCTCGGTGGCGCGCTCGGGGCCGACGTCGCGGCCGGGGAGGTCCTTGAGGTCGAGCTCGAGCGGCCTGCCGGCGACGCCGCCGTCGGCGTTGACGAGGTCGCGGGCGATCTCCACCCCGGCGAGCTCCTCCTGCGCGTAGCCGCCCGACTGCGGGCCGGTCAGCGGGAAGACCGCTCCGATGCGCAGAGCGTCGGCGCCGTGACCGCCGCAGCCGCCGAGCAGCAGCGGCAGCAGCACGAGCGCGGCGGCGGCGGCGGGGCGGAGGCGTGCGCGCATCGGAGCACCTCGTCGGCGATCGTGGAGAGGGGGGCGCGGGGATGATTGCACGTCCGCACGGCCCGCCTCGCGGTGCAGTCGGACGACTGTCATCGGCGTCAGCAGTCGCTGCGCGTCCTCAGCTCTCGGACAGCGGTGGCGCGGTGGACGGCGCCGGGGTCGCCGGCGGCGGCTCCTCGAGCCGGGTCAGGGCGCTGACCAGGCCGTCGACGGCGCCGGTCGCGGTCTCGAGCGCGTGGCCGTCGAAGCCGCTCGTCGCCCGCCGCTCGCAGACCACCACCGCGACCACCTCGCCGTCGCGGACCACGGGGAGGAGCAGGCTCGAGCTCAGCTCGATGTTCGTACGCCGCTGGGGACGGTGGGATGCGGCCTCGGTCCAGAGCGCGGGGCGCTGGGTCGCCTCCACCCGGGCGAGGATCGGCGCGGGCACCGCGCCGTCGCCCGAGTGATGGCCGGCGGGGAGGAGGTAGGCGCGATCACCCCCCACCGCGGTGGCGAGCTCGGCGAGGGCGGCCTGGACGCCGCCGTTCGTCGCCACCTCGGTCCACGCCGAGGGACGGCGCCGCACCACCGTCCAGTTCAGCGCCCCGTTCGCCGCCATCGCGACCGCGGCGGCGACCGCGCCGGAGGCGACCGCGGCCCGGCCGGTCTCGACGAGCAACGCGTAGGTGGAGTACATGAGAGCGCCGGAGAGCCCGGCGCCGCGGATGTACGCGGCGAGGCCCTCCGCGCCGGCCCCCCGCCGCCGGTCGGCGTAGGTCCAGAGCCGGTTCAGGGCGGTGTTCCAGGCGAGGGCGACCGCGTAGGCGGGGATGACCGCGAGCAGTGCGGGCAGCCCGAGGGGGCCGCTCAGCAGCGCGAGCAGGGGGAGGAAGACGAGCACCCCGCTGAGCCCCACCAGGCCGAACTTCCAGCGCCGCGCCGAGCCCTTGACGTCGAGGAAGAGCGAGCGGAGGTGGCGGAGATAGAGGAGTCCCTGGCGCGCGCTCGCCTTGCTGCTCCCCCGCTCACGGGGCATGAACCGGAGCGGCACGTCCTCGACCCGCACCTCCCGGGGGAGGAGCACGAGGAGCTCGAGCAGGATCTTGAACCCGACCGGGCGGAACTCGATCCCGTCGGCGAGGGTGCGGCGGCAGAGGAAGAAGCCGCTCAGCGGGTCGGTGCTCCGCCGCGCCTCGGTGAAGAGGGTGCGGGCCACCGCGGTGGCGCCGCGGCTCACCAGACGGCGCCCGGCGCCGTCCAGCCCACCCTGCGAGCCGCCGGCGACGTAGCGGCTGGCGACGACGAGGTCGGCCCCGCGCATCGCCGCCTCGAGCATCGTCGGGATCACCTCCGGGGGGTGCTGGAGGTCGGCGTCCATGACACAGACGTAGGCACCGGTGGCAAGCCGCAGCCCGGCGACGACCGCGGTGCTCAGGCCGCCGGCACGCTCGGCCCCGCGGCGGAGCAGGCAGCGCACCCCCCCGCCGGAGGCGGCGGCGAGTGCCTCGAGCTGGGCCGGGGTGTCGTCGTCGCTGTCGTCGACGAAGCAGAGCTCCGCGGCGATGCCGTCGAGCGCCGAGCGCAGCCGCTCGACGAGGACGGGGAGGTTGGCCGCCTCGTTGCGGGTGGGGATGACCACGCTGAGGTGCGGCGCCGGGGCCATGGCCGGAGCATACGGCCCCCGGCGGCCCCGCGATCTCGGCGGCCGGGGAAGCTGACACCGAATCGTGACGCATCGCGCCGTTGCGTCACCTATACTCAGGCTGCCCCGAGGGGATGGCGAGGACACGGGGCCGAGATGAGAGCACACAGTGCCTGCCCATCGGTGGCACGCTGGACGACGATGAACGAGAGGGTCCTTTGGTAGCCCGCGCACGGCAGGGCCTGACCACGCTCGGCGAGCAGTCGATCCTGTTCGTCGAGGCCTTGCGGGGGACCTTCAGCCGCCCCTTCTACCTCGCCGAGTTCCTCGAGCAGTGCCGGTTCATCATGACCGCCTGCTTCGTGCCCCTCCTCCTCACCGGCTTCGGCTGGGGGGCGATCGTGGCCCTCGAGGCGGGGACCTTCTTCAAGATCGCCAGCGCCGACTACAGGGTCGGCGGCTTCATGGTCCTCGCCAACGTCCGGGAGTTCGCCCCGGTCGCCACCGGCCTCATGGTCGCGGCGGTGGCGGGGACGGCGATCACCGCCGACCTCGGCGCCCGCAAGGTGCGCGACGAGCTCGAGGCGCTGTCGGTGATGGGGATCAGCAACATCGCCTTCATCGTGGTGCCCAGGTTCGCCGCGATGGCGCTGATGACCGCCCTCTACAACATCCCGATGATCGCCTTCACCTGCCTCAGCGGGTACCTCGCCTCGGTGCACCTCGTCGGCGTCAACCCCGGCGCCTTCCTCAGCACCTTCTTCACCGAGGGCACACTCCAGGACCTCTACGGCGGCGAGATCAAGTGCATCATCTTCGGCGTCCTGGTCTCGATCATCTGCTGCTACAAGGGGATCACCGCGAAGGGCGGCGCCGAGGGGGTGGCGCGAGCCGTCCACCAGGCGGTTGTGGCCTCGTTCATCAGCATCCAGGTCTTCGAGTACCTCTACACGCCCACGGTGCTCGCCCTCTTCCACTCGAGCAACGTGCTCCGGTGACCGGCTGATGGCGACCCGACCGCTGGCCCGCGTCCGCGACGCGACCCGCACCGTGGGCGAGATCGTCCAGTTCGCGGGCACGAGCGTCATGACGCGCTACATGCGCGAGGTGTGGTGGTACGCCGCCTTCCTCGCAAAGGGATCCACCCTGGTGGCACTCGTGCTCACCCTCGCCACCGGCGCCGAGTGCAGTGTCGAGGCCTTCTACTCGCTGTCCCAGATCGGCGCCCTGCCGCTCACCGGGGTCTTCAACGCCATCTGCGACACCCGGGAGATCACCCCGCTGTTCTTCGGATTCGCCATCGGCGCCAAGGTGGGCTGCGGGCTGGTCGCCGAGCTCGGCACCATGCGGGTCAACGAGGAGATCGACGCTCTCCAGATCATGAGCATGCCCACCCGGGTCTACCTGGTCAGCGTGCGCATGCTCGCCTGCTTCATCGTCCTCCCCTTCATGTACATGCTCTCCCTGGCGGTGTCCTACGTGGGCTCCTACCTGGTCCAGCACATCCAGATCCGCCAGGTGTCCGACGGCGTCTACTTCGACTACTTCTGGCGCTTCCTCAACACCCAGGACCTGATCTTCTCGATGACCAAGGCGGTCGTCTTCGCCATCCTGATCGTGAGCGTCGCCGTGTACCACGGGTACAACGTGACCGGTGGGGCGGTGGGCATCGGCAGAGCGGTGGCGAAGACCATGGCGATCTCCCTGGTCATGGTGGTCGTTGTGAACGCGGTTTTGACACAGATCTTCTGGGGCAACAATCCCAATCTGCCGATCCAGATCTGACGAGGCGACTGTAACGATGACCTCCTTCCACCCCCCCGCACAGGACCCGGCCCAGGGCTTCTCCGACAGCGCCGCCCGCTGGCGGATGGAGGCGACCGGTGCCGCCGTCCCGGCTGCGGTGGCGGCGCCCGACGGCGGCCGGCAGAACCAGCCGGGCACCAACCAGTCGGTGTCGACCTGGAACATGGAGCCGGTCATCGAGCTCAAGGACCTGCGCAAGGCCTTCGGCGCCTTCAAGGTGCTCGACGGGGTGACCTGCCGGATCCCCAAGGGCGGGGTCACCGCCCTGATGGGCCCGTCGGGGACGGGGAAGAGCGTCAGCCTCCGCCACATCGTCGGCCTGCTCATGCCCGACGCGGGCGACATCGTGGTCAACGGCAAGTCGGTCCCCCGTTTGAGGGAGAAGGAGATCCTGGAGCTGCGTCGTTCCATCGGTATGCTGTTTCAGGACGGCGCCCTC
>VBHE01000065.1:0-8642 GCA_005889515.1 Chloroflexota bacterium
CTGACCGCCGGCATCGGCATCACCCCCGGCGACCTGACCAACTATCTCGGCTTCCTCGGCGAGCTCAAGGACCTGGGCAGCACCACCCAGGACGGGATGACCGTCGAGCACTACCAGTCGCCGATCGACCAGAGCGTCCTCGACCAGGTCCTCGGCGCCTCGGTGACGTCACAGGGCAACAACCTCAACGGACTCTCCGACATCTTCAAGCAGTTCATCACGGTGCGCGCCGGGGCCATCGACGTCTACGTCGACCCCGCCACCGCCAACCTCGACCGCGTCGACATGAAGCTGCAGTTCGTCTTCGACTTCTCGAAGATCAGCAGCCTGTTCGGCGCGACCCCCGGCGCCAACCTCAAGAAGACCGGTCCGGGCGGGACCCTCGACTTCGACGTCGCCGTCAGCGCCCACCTCCACGACTACGGAGCAAAGATCACGATCAGGAAGCCGACCGTCGATCCCACCGCGCCGAAGCCGCCGTCGGGCGGGCTCTTCGGCGGGCTGGCCGGCTGATGGTCGACGGGGCGGCGTTCGCCGGTGCCCGGGTGGGCGTGGTCGGCACCGGGGCCATGGCCGAGGCGATGACGGCGCGCAGATCTGCTGCAGCCATCCCCGCGAGGAGCGGCGGCGGTTGCTCGCCGAGCGCCACGGGGTGTCGACCGCGGCGGGCAACGCGGTCGCGGCGGAGGGCGCCGACGTCGTCCTCCTCGCGGTGAAGCCGCAGGTCCTGCCGACGGTGATGCCGGAGCTGCGCTCCGTCCTCACCGACGACCAGCTGGTGGTGTCGGTGATCGCCGGGGCGAGCACCCGCGCCCTGGGCGACGGGCTCGGCCACCCCGCGATCGTCCGCTCGATGCCGAACACCCCCGCCCAGATCGGCCAGGGGGTGACGGTCTGGTACGCCACGGAGGCGGTCACCGCTCCGCAGAAGGACCGCACCCGCACCATGCTCTCGGCGCTGGGGCGCGAGTTCGAGGTCCACGACGAGCGCCAGGTGGCGATGGCGACCGCGGTGAGCGGCACCGGGCCCACCTACATCTTCCTGTTCATCGAGGCGCTGGTCGACGCCGCCGTCCACCTCGGCTTCCCCCGGCACGTCGCCCGCGAGCTCGTGCTCGACACCATGCAGGGTTCGGCCGCCTTCGCGCTGAGGAGCGGGCGGCACGTCGCCGAGCTCCGCGACATGGTCACCTCCCCGGGAGGGACCTCGGCGGAGGCGCTCTACGAGCTCGAGCGCGGACGCCTGCGCACCGTCGTGAGCGACGCGGTGTGGGCGGCGTTCGAGCGCACCCGGCAGCTCGAGGGCCGCCTCGAGGGCCGGGGCGACGGCGACCGCCAGCGCAGATAGGGCGGGGAGAAGGGCATGGCCGGGGGTCCCGTGTTCTTCGAGCCCGTGGGCGGTCCCCGCCGCTCGCGGCGTGCGCGGGCGCTCGCCGCGGCGGTGATGCTGGCGCCGCTCGTCGCCGCCGGCGGTGTCGAGCTCGGCGGGCTGCGGGCGGTGAACGGCTCGGTCGGCGACGCCCAGCGCTACGCCGACGCCCACGCCTACGAGCGCGCCGTCGCCGTCTACCGGGCGGTGGCGGCCGAGACCGGGCCGCTCTACCTGCTCGCCCACAACCAGGTCGACGCCGCGGGGGTCGACGCCCAGCGCACCCTGCTCGCCTGGGCGACCGCGCTGGCGGCCGCGGGACGGGTGGACGACGCCATCGCCGCGGTGACCCAGGTGACCGATCCGGCACTGCTCGCCGACCGCGAGCGCGAGACGGCCCAGATCGCGCTCGACGACGCCCGCATCCAGGCCGCGGCCGGGCACTTCGACGTCGCCCTCCATCGCCTCGACCAGGCGCTGACGAGCGCGCCCCCGCCCGACCTCGCCGCCCAGGCGCAGCAGCTCCGCCCCCCGTACGCGCTCGGCGCCGCGCGGCTGCTCCTCCAGCGCGGCGACGCCGCTGGAGCGGTGACCGCCCTCGACGATCTCATCACCAGCGCACCGACGAGCGTGGACGGCGTCCGCGCTCTCGCCCTGCTGCCCGACGCCCTCCTCGCCGCGGGACGGGAGGCGCTCGGCCGCCACGACGAGACCACCGCGCTGCGCGACCTCGACCGGGTGCTCGTCCGCTTCCCCGCCAGCACCCAGGCGGCCGCCGTCCAGGCGCTGCTCGCCGCGCCCCAGCCGGTGCAGGGCACCCTGGTCCGCCACGACGGCGGCGCGGTCGGCGGCGCGCTGGTGCGCCTCGGCAGCCACTACCGCCCCGTCTACGGCGGCTACGAGACCCAGGCCCCGTACTACGTCGCCCAGACCGACGGCCACGGGGACTTCAGCTTCGCCGCCGTGCCCCTCGGCGACTACGTCCTGGAGGTGGAGCAGGGGGACGGCTGGACGACCATCCTGACCCCGGACGGCAAACCCGCCTACGGGTTCGCCGTCGAGGCGCTCACCCCGGTCGACCTCGCCTTCGTGGTCGTGCCGGGCTAGCCTCGCGTCCCACCCCGGCCCGTGCGGCGCCTGTGGCAGACTTCCAGCCCGGCCCGGCGCAGGGATGGGCCTGAGAGAGAGACGCACGAGGCAGCGGTGAGCGGTACCCGGCGATGCGGCTGAACCGCCGGCCGGAGGAACCCGACGATCGCGGCGCCCAGGTCGAGCGGCTTCGCGAGGCGGTGGAGATCCTCCACCGGGTGACGGGAATCACCGACCGAGCCTTCCGCGAGGCGGTGGTCGAGGGCTACATCGTCCTGCCGCCCCCGCTCCGCGACCGGGTGGCGACGACGGTCTCGCCCGCGGTCCACGCCGACTACCTGCGGCGGATCGCCGAGCTCTCCGCCCAGGCGGATCGGCTGCGCGAGTGGGCGGAGCGCCTGCCCGAGGCCGGGATGACGGTGCCGGCACCCCAGCCGCTCGACCCCGCCCGTCTGCTCGCCTGGGTGCGCCGGCCCGGGGCCGCGACGCCGGCGGCCGCGGCCTGGGTCTCCCCCGCCCCCACCGTCCCGGCCCCGCACCCCGCCCCGGAGCCGGCGCCCGCCGCCGCCGCGCCTCCCCCGCCGGTGGCGCCGTGGACGTCGCTCGGCGCCCGTCGCCGCCCCCTCGTCGCCGCCGGGGCGCTCGTCGCCGCCGCGGCGGTGATCGCCACCGGCGTGGCGCTGCTCCGCCCGGCGTCCGCACCGAGCCGCGCCCGCGACACCGCCGCCAGCGCCGTGCCGGTGGTGGCGCCCACCCTTCCGCCGCCCCGCCAGGGCGAGGCCGTGGCCGCCGGACCGGGGAGCCAGGCGACCGTCCTCTTCGGCGGCGTCACCGCGGCCGGCACGCTCCTCGACGACACCTGGGCGTTCGACGGCCACCGCTGGTCCGAGCTCCACCCCGGGGCCGCCCCCTCCGCGCGCACCGGCGCGCTCGCCGTCTACGACGGGGTCCGCCACCAGGTGGTGCTCACCGGTGGCCGGGGCGCCACCGGCACCCTCACCGACACCTGGACCTGGGATGGCGTCGGCTGGACCGCCCAGCTCCCCGAGACGCCGCCGCACCCGCTCTCCTGGTCGGCGATGGCGGCGGACGCCGGCTCCGGCACCGTGGTCATGGTCACCGGCCGCAGCGGCGCCCCGGCCCAGACCTGGATCTGGGACGGGCGCAACTGGACCGGCGCCCAGCCGGCGGTCGAGCCGGTGCTCGGTGCCCCGCCGGTGATGGGCGGCGACCCGCTGACCGGGCACGTGCTCCTGCTCACCGCCGCGGGCGCCGGGTCCTCCCCGGCGGCGACCTGGGCGTGGGACGGACGCACCTGGAGCCTCCGGCCCGCGGCCCAGGCCCCGGTGGTCCGCGCGGGGGCCACCTGGATGGCGGCCGACCCGGTCGCCCGCCGCGTCCTCCTCTTCACCACCGGCACCGCGGGAGGCGCCACCTGGCTCTGGAACGGCAGCCGTTGGAGCTACGTCTTCTCCGCGGTGGCGCCGGCGATCGGCGCCGACGGCGTCGCCTCCGGGCTGGTCACCGACCCCGTCTCGGGCCGGCCCGTGCTCGTCGGCGCCGGGGCCGCCGGCGATCCCTCGCGCTTCCACCGCGGCTGGACCTGGCACGGCGACGGGTGGCGCGCCGCCTGATCCTCAGGCGGGCGGGGGGATCGCCCTCATCACCGCCTCGGAGAGCCGATCCTGCCCGAGCGCGGTGGGATGGATGTCGAGGTCGGCGCAGTCGATGAGCCGGCAGAGCGGCGCCCCGTCGGCAGGATGGTTGACGGCCGCGTGGAAGTCGGCGAAGCCGTCCCCCAGACGCGCGGCGAGGGCGCCGATGGCGTCGTCGATGGGGGTGAGCACCTCGTCGGTGTGCGGCGCCCCGAGGGCGAAGGGGTCGTAGCTGTCGGCGACCACGATCGGCACCGCCGGAGCGGCGGCGCGGAGCTCGTCGAGGATCGCCTCGAGATGGGTGAGCAGGTCGGCCTGGGTCGTCGCCGGGTCGCCGTTGAGCTGCTGGAGGAGGTCGTTGCTCCCCAGCGCCACCACGACCAGGCGCAGCCCCGCGCCGTCGGCGGCGATGGCGTCGAGCGCCGCGCTTCGCTGCGACTCGGCGGCGAGCAGCGGCACGGTGCGCCACCCGGGGCAGCGGGCGGCGTACGTGAGGGTGGTCTCGCCGGGGCAGGCGGTGTCGTAGAGCCGCCACGGCCGCCCCTGGGCGGCGAGCATCCGCTCGAGCCGCAGCGCCCAGGTGATGTTCGTCCCCGCCAGGGCGGGGTCACGGGTGTAGCCGAAGGTGATCGAGTCGCCGATGGTGAGGAACCAGGGGATGCCGGGCCGGGGCGGCCGGCCCGCCACCGGCACGACGACGTGGCCGCTGCCACCGCCGCCCCCGGGTCCCGCCGCGGCACGCGGTGCCGGCGGGGTCACCCGGGCGGGGACGTGTCCCGACGCCGGGATGGTGACGCCGCTCCCGGCATGCGCCCCCCACAGCGCCGCAAGGCAGAGGCACATGGTACGGAGGGCCGGGCGAGACGGCGGGGACGAAGCTCCGGCTGCGACCATGGGACGGTGCAGCTCATCGGCCACGCCGGGCTGGCGGCCTCCCGCCCCGGGGGGACCCACGACCGGGCGGGCCTCGACGCGGCGCTCGGGCTCGATCTCGCCCGGCTCGAGGTCGACGTCGCCCGCTGCGGCGACGGCGCGCTCGTCCTCCGCCACGACCTGCTCCTCCCCTCCGGCCGCGAGCTCCCCGCCGTCGACCTCGACGAGGCCCGCCGCGAGGCGCCGGGCCTGGTCACCCTCGACGAGGCGGTCGAGCACCTCGGCGGCCGGCTCGCGCTGCTCCTCGACCTGAAGCACGACGCCGCCGTCGAGCCGCTCGGCGCCTGGGCGGCGGGCCGCGCCGACTCCGACCTGCTCGCCGTCTGCACCGACGGGGCCGCCCCCCTCGTCCGGCTTCGCGAGCTCGCCCCCCGGATGGCGCGCTGGCGCACCCTCCCCGTGTACGCGCCGCGCCGGGACACCACCCCCCGGCGCCTCGCCGCCTGCGCGCTCCGCGACCTGCTCCCCCGCGGTCTCGGCCGGCTCGCCACCGAGGTGGGCGCCGCCGCGGTCACCGTCGACCGCTGGGCGGTGACCCGCGCGCTCTGCGCCAGCGCCCACCGCCTCGGGCTTCCGCTCACCGCCTGGACGGTGAACCAGCCGCGGGTGGCGGAGGCGATGCGCCGGCGCGGCGCCGACTACGTCACCACCGACCGGCCGGCGCTCCTCGGCGCCGGGTCACGCGAGGTGTCCCGGCTGGGATGATGGGTCGCAGCCACCCACCGAGTCGCCCGGAGCTGCCCATGTCCGTCGTGAAGATCAACGTGCTCACCGTCCCCGCGGAGATGCGCGAGACCCTCGAGAAGCGCTTCGCCGCCCGCGCCGGGGTGGTCTCGTCGGAGGACGGCTTCGAGTGGTTCGAGCTCCTCCGGCCCACCGGCGGGACCGACCAGTACTTCGTCTACACCCGGTGGCGCAGCGAGGAGGACTTCGAGCGCTGGGTGAACTCCAAGGCGTTCACCCAGGGCCATGCCCAGCACGCCGCGGGCGGCCCGGCCGCCCGGCACTCCGAGCTGTGGAGCTTCGAGGTGCTCCAGTCGGAGGGTCCCCGCGCCAGGGCGAGCACGACCTAGCCTCCCACTACACCCCCCGCCCCCCGCCCTCTTCAGAGGACGCCCGGCGGGCGAGGCGGCGGGCGATGTCGGTGATGACCGCTCGCAGGAAGGCGTGGAGGAGCCGGCCGGTCCCCGGGATCCGCGGCTCGAAGCGGCTCTGCCAGGCGATCTCGGTGCCGTCTCCCCACGGGGTGAGGGTCACCTCCGCGCGATGGCCGCGGATCGGCAGGCCGCTGCGCAGCTCGTAGACGAGCCGCCGCGGCGGCTCGAACCCGACCACCTCCTCGCGGCTCACCACCGGGCCGAGGCCGAAGCGGCGCAGGGCGCCGACCCCGTCGGGGTCGGGGCTGCCCTCGCGCTCGAGCTCGGAGGTGCGCAGGGGGGTCCACTCCTTCCACCGCCGGGCGTCGGCGAGCACCGCCCAGACCCGCTCCACCGGGGCCGCGGACCGGGCCGCCACGTGGATGCGCAGCTCGCTCACCGAGGCGCCATCTCCTCCCAGAACTCGGGGAAGTAGCGGGCGATGTCCTCGAGGGCGAAGCTGCGGAGGATGGACTCCGCGGGCTCGCGCTCGAGCAGGAAGTCGAAGGCGCGGCGGAGGGTCTGCTCCGGCGGCTCACCCGCGGCCGCCACCCGCCGCAGCACCTCGGGACGGGCGGTGACCCGGTGCTCGGTCCGGCCCGAGACGCGCACCGTGTAGCGGTCCTCTCCGGCGGCGGTGACGGTGACCCCGGCGCTGCTCATCGCCGACATGATGCCGGAACAGCCGCTCAGGCGATGAGCGCGGTGGCCTCGGCGGCTGCCTCGTCGGCTGCGACGTTGACCTTCCGGCGGCGCCGCTCCGCGGGAAGACCGCGGCGCCAGGCGACTGCGCCTCCCGCCGCGGCGAGGACGGCGGTGCCGCCTGCGATGAAGAAGGCGGCGGAGGTTCCGCCGCGCTGGGCGAGCCAGCCGGTGAGCACGCCTCCGAGCGGCGCGGTGCCGAAGAAGACGTACGCGTAGAGGGAGAGCACCCGGCCGCGCAGGCGGTCGGGGACGTGGAGCTGCAGTGTCGAGTTGCTGTTCGAGGTGAAGAGCGAGAAGGCGGCGCCGACGACGGCGAGGATGAGCAGCGCCGGCACCAGGCTGTGCTGCGGCGCCAGCACCAGCTCGCCCGCGCCGAGGGTGGCGGCGCCGCCGAGCAGCACCGGCCAGCTCGCCCGGGCCATGGTCGCGGAGAGCAGCGCTCCGACCAGGGCACCGGCTCCGAAGCAGGCGGTGACGGCGCCGAAGGCCTCCGGCCCGGCGTGCAGGGTGTGCGATGCGAGCACCGGGAGGAGGACGTTGAAGTTGATGCTGACCGTGGCCACGACCAGCATCACGCAGAGCACGAGCAGCACCGGCGGCGTGGCCCAGGCATACGCGAGGCCGTCACGCAGGCCGCGGACCATCGACTGCCCCGCGGGGGTGCGCTCCACCGGGTGCAGCTCGTCGGGGCGCATCAGCAGCAGAGCCGCGAGCACGGCGAGGTAGCTCGCGGCGTTGATGAGGAAGCAGAGCCCGACCCCGGCGGTGGCGATGATCAGCCCGCCGATCCCCGGCCCGATGATCCGCGAGGCGTTGAACAGGCTGGAGTTGAGGGCCACCGCGTTGGGGAGCTCACGCCGGCCGACCATCTGCACGGTGAACGCCTGGCGCGACGGGGTGTCGAGGACCATCACCAGGCCGTTGAGCGCCGCCAGCGCGTCGACCTCCCACACCACCGCGAGGTGGGTGAGGGCGAGCACCGCGAGTGCTGCGGCGCAGACCATCGACGCCGCCTGGGTGACGACCAGGGTGCGCCGGTTGTCGAGGCGGTCGGAGATCACCCCGCCGAGGAGGCCCAGAACGGCGAAGGGGCCGAACTGGCAGGCCGCCATGATCCCGACGGCGCCCGCCGAGTGGGTGAGCTCGAGCACCAGCCACGACTGGGCGACGCTCTGCGCCCAGGTGCCCGACACCGACACGGCCTGGAGGTGCGCCCCGGCCTGAGCTGCGCGGCCATGCTCACCGCGCCGGCACCTCGGCGGCGCGTGGCCGTCCCACCGGCGGCGCCTCGCCGAGCAGCCTGCTCAGCGGCTCGATGGCGGTGTCGAGGAGGCGGAGCTCGTCCTCGCCGAGGGCGCGCAGCCGGGTGGCGAGCCAGGCGGTCCGCCGCGAGCGTGCGGCGAGCAGCACCCGCGTCCCCTCGTCGGTGACGTCGAGCCCGACCCGGCGCCGGTCCGGGCCACCGCCGCGGGTGCGCGACACCAGCCCGGTGGCCTCGAGCCGGTCGATGTGGGCGCACATCGTCGGCGCCGAGGTCTGCTCGCGGGCGGCGAGCTCGCTGACGCCGATCCCCGGCTGGTCGCGGATCACCCCGAGCAGCGACACCTGGCCGGGGGTGACCCCGAGGGTGTCGATCTCGCGGCGCAGGTGGCGGCTCAGGTGGAGGAGCACCGGCCGCAGCCGGTTGGCGACCGCCAGGGGGTCGGGGGCGGGGGTGGAGGAGGTCGGCATATGGTTCGCTCGTCTAACTATACA
>VBHE01000065.1:8762-11101 GCA_005889515.1 Chloroflexota bacterium
GTAGATCGAGGTCGACGAGTCGCCCCCGTGGCAGCGGATGTCGTCCGCGTACCAGCCGTCGGGGTTGCGCAGCACCGTGAGGTCGAAGCGGATCGTGGTGCCGCCGTTGAACGACAGGTCGACCTCGACGGTGTAGGAGGTGAGGGCGAGCAGCACCGGAGGGGCGTTGATCGTCACTCCCTGCCACTGCTGCTGGCAGCGGCAGAGCGGCTCGACCCCCTTGATGGGGTGCAGGTTGAGCCGGTCGGCGAGCCGGGGGGTGACCGGGCAGGCGCCGTACCCGATCGCTCCCATGCTCGGGCAGTTGGCGAACCCCGAGGACGGGTAGAGGTCGGCGGCGACGGTGTGGTCGCCCTGCTGGTCGTCGTAGGGCACCCGGGTCACCCCGCCCTCCGCCGGCGTCGCGGTCGCCGTCGGCGTCGCCGAGGGCGTCGGGGTGGAGCTCGGCGACGGGGTCGCCGTGGCGGAGGGCGCGGGGGTCGCCGTCGGCGGCCCGGTGGTGTCGGGCAGCGGCGGGGCGGTGGCCCGGGCGATCCCCCCCGAGCCGCCGCAGCCGGCGAGCAGCAGGGCGCAGAGCCCGGCGACGACGATGGGGGTGGGCGGGTGGGGGGTCACGGCGGGGGTATAGCAGGTCGGCCGCAGGACACGAGAACGCGGCGCCGCGCACGGGTCGGCTATCGTCGGTGCCCCGGTTTCCCCACTGATCAGCGGAGGATCGACATGGCCGTCGAGGTGGGCTCCGTCGCCCCCGACTTCACCCTCAAGGACGAGAACGGCAAGGACGTCACCCTGTCGAGCCTTCGCGGCCGCAACGTGGTGCTGATGTTCTACCCGCTCGCCTTCAGCGGCGTCTGCACCAAGGAGCTGCGCGACATCGCCTCCGCAGCGGACAGGTATTCGGCCAGCAACGCCGAGGTCCTCGCCGTCTCCGTCGACAGCTCGTACACCCTCGCCGCCTTCAAGCGCGACGAGAACCTGAGCGCCCACCTGCTCGCCGATTTCCATCCCAAGGGCGCGGTGGCGCAGCAGTACGGCACCTACCTCGACGGCATCGGCATCGCCGGCCGGGCCACCTTCGTCATCGACAAGGACGGCAAGGTGGTCCACAAGGTGACGAGCGAGGTGATGAAGCCGCGCGACCAGCAGGAGTACCTGACCGCGCTGGCGGCCTGCCCGGTCTAGGAGAGCCGCTCGGGAACCTGCGGGCGCGGCGGCGCGTCCTCTCCTCCGAACCCCCACCGGGGGGAGTGGAGGAGAACCGACATGCCAGGGAAGCTCGGATTTCTCAGGGGGCGACGCCCCCTTGTCCCCCTCGCCGCCGCCGCGCTCGCGGCCGGGATCGCGGCGCTGACCGCCGTCCCCGCCGCCGCCTGCGGGGGCCTGGTGGCGCCGAACGGGGCGGTCCGCCTCGCCCGGGCCACGACCTTCGTCGCCTGGCACGATGGCGTCGAGCACTACATGACGAGCTTCGCCTACCAGGGCGACGTCGCCGGTCTCGGCTGGATCGTGCCGCTCCCCGCGGTCCCCGACAGCGTGGTGAAGGGCGGCGGCTGGACCCTGCAGCGGCTCGAGCGCGAGACCCATCCGGTGGTCCCGCAGGCGTTCGCGCTCGCCGACGGGGCGGCCGCCGCCCCCGCCCAGGTCCTCCAGCAGGTGCAGATCGACGCCCTCGACATCACCGTGCTCCGCGGCAGCGGCCAGGCGGTGGTGGACTGGTGCACCCAGAACGGCTTCGTCCTCCCCGACGAGACCCGCGCCCATCTCCTCGCCTACGCCGCGACGAGCCCGATCTTCATGGCGGCGAAGTACGACCTCAGCGCCGCCCGGCAGCGCGGCCAGCTCGGCGGCGACGGCACCCCGGTGCTCATCACCATGCACACCCCGCACCTGTGGGTGCCGCTCGAGGTGCTCGCCAACGCCCTCGACCCGGTGGTCGCGGACCTCTACCTGCTCACCGACACCCAGCCCTCGGCCCCCGAGTCCCTGGCGCCCGGCTTCACCCTCGTCTCCCAGGAGCGGATGGCCTCGCTGCTCCAGCACGACCTGAGCAGCGACCGCAACATGTCCTGGGTCCCCCAGCAGGGATGGCTCAGCTACCTGACCCTCGACGCCCCCAGCCCCCAGGTCACCTACGACATGAGCGTGACCCCGGACGGCTCGGTGCGGCTGGCGTCGATGGGCGTGGGCCCGGTCGCGGGGGCGAAGGCCCCGGCGCTCACCGATCCGATCCCGGTGTCCCACGGCGGAGGCACCGCCCTGATCGCCGCCGGCATCGCCCTCGGCGGTCTCGCGATCGCCTCGCTGATCTGCCTCGCCGGCCTGGGGCTGCGGAGGAGGGG